>JBDSOT010000152.1:0-14002 GCA_039914705.1 Gammaproteobacteria bacterium
GGGATGATGGAGGCGCGCCAGGTTTGCAGGAACAGGATCACCACCAGCACCACCAGTAGCACGGCCTCCAGCAGGGTTATCACGACCGCCTTGATTGAGTCGCGCACAAAGGTGGTCGGGTCATACACGATGGAGTAATCCACGCCTTGCGGGAAGTTCTTCTTTAGTTCCTCCATGGTTGCGCGCACATCGTCGGAGAGCTGGATGGCGTTGGAGCCGGGTGCCTGGAAGATCGCCACCGCAACGGCGGGTTTGTTATTGAGCAGGCTGCGCAGCGCGTAGTCGGCGGCACCGAGTTCGAGACGCGCCACGTCGGAGAGGCGCGTCACAGCACCGTCGGCACCGGTCTTGATAATGATCTCGCGGAACTGCTCTTCGCTGACGAGCCGTCCTTGCGCGTTCACCGTGAGCTGAAAATCGGCACCCTTGCCATCAGCCGGAAACGGCGGCGCGCCGATAGTGCCCGCCGCCACTTGCAGATTCTGCTCGCGGATGGCGCGCACCACGTCGCCTGGGGTCAGGCTGCGCGCGGCGATCTTTTGCGGATCGAGCCAGACGCGCATCGAATAGTCGCCGCCGCCGAATACTTCCGACTGACCAACGCCGTTGATACGCGCCAGCACATCCTTGACGTTGAGCACGGCGTAGTTGCGTAGATAAACCGTGTCGTAGCGTTGATCCGGCGACAGCAGATGCACCACCATGGTGAGGTCGGGTGAGCTTTTTATGGTGGTCACACCGAGCCGGCGTACCTCTTCCGGCAGGCGCGGCAGGGCCTGCGCGACGCGGTTCTGCACCTGCACCTGGGCATTGTCCACATTAGTGCCGAGTTTGAACGTCACCGTGATCTGCATGACGCCGTCGGTCGTAGACTGGGAAGACATATAAAGCATGTCTTCTACGCCGTTGATCTGTTCTTCCAGCGGCGCGGCCACGGTCTCGGAGATGACCTTGGGATTGGCGCCCGGGTAAACCGCGCGCACTACCACGGAGGGTGGCACCACCTCGGGATATTCGCTGATGGGCAGGCGGTTGATGGCCAGCAGGCCGGCCAAGAATATGATAATGGACAGCACAGCTGCAAAGCGCGGCCGGTCGATGAAGAAGCGCGAGATATTCATGGTTGTACTCTATGGATACGGTTCATAAACTATTCTTTGCCTGGTCTAGTGACGGTGTGCCAAGCCATCGGCCAGTGATTTGTTATTAATCGTCTTCCATGCGCGGCAGAAGGAGGAGCTTGATTGGACACCCCTCATCCTAGCTTTCTCCCGCAAGGGGAGAAGGGATAAAAACCTTAGCCCTCAGGGTCGGCGCAAAAGCTAAATCGCCTTTCTCCAAATGAGCAACGAACATTGGGTGCACCGACGGCGTAAATAAACATTCCCTCTCCCCTCGCGGGAGAGGGTAGGGTGAGGGGGATCAATAGACAATCTCAATTTTAGTAAGAAGATAATTAAAACCTAGACGGGTCCTTTATCAGTTATTGCGGCAGGCGCTTCAGCGGGTTTCGCCTCCAGCATATCCACTTGCTGCGGCGTCACGGCATCGCCCGGCTTCACGCGTTGCAGACCATTGACTACAATCAACTCACCGCCCTTGAGTCCCTGCTTCACGACGCGCAAGCCATCAATCAACGGCCCCAGTTTCACCTCGCGATAGACCGCCTTATTGTCGCTGCCCACCACCAGCACGAATTTTTTGCTCTGGTCGGTGCCCACAGCCCGGTCGTTGATCAGGCTGGCTTTATAGACACCACTGCCCACCAGTTTCAGCCGCCCGAACAGGCCCGGGGTAAACTTACGCTCTTTATTGTCGAACACGGCGCGCGCGCGGATCGTGCCGGTCTGCGGGTTCAGTTCGTTATCGACGAAATCCACATAGCCTTGGTGCGGGAAACCTTCTTCATTGGAAAGCCCCAGATAAATCGGATTGCGCTTATCGCGTGAACTGGTCCGCTCGCCGCGTTGACTGAGTTCGCTGTACTTCAGATAGACCTGCTCGTCGCCCTCGAAGTAGGCGTAGATCGGATCGAGCGACACCACCGTGGTCAGCAGTGTGGACTGCGCTCCGCCACCGGTGACCAGGTTGCCCACGGTTACCTCGGTGCGGCTGGTGCGGCCGGCGATGGGCGAGCGGATTTTGGTGTAATCAAGATTGAGCTTTGCCGTAAGCACCGCCGCCTGCGCCGCCTTCACGGCGGAGTTTGCGTCCTGGCGGCCGCTGGTAAGCTGATCGTATTGCTGTTGAGAAATATATTTCGACTTAAGCAGTTTCTCGGCGCGCGCGAGTTCGCTTTTGGCCAGGTCGCGCCGGGCCTCGGTGCTGGCCAGTTCAGCCTCAGCACGCGCCAGCTCGGCCTGTAATGGGCGCGCATCAATCTCGAACAGCAGGTCACCCTGGTTAACCTCGGCACCCTGCTTAAAGTTGACGCTCTCCACATAACCCGAGATGCGCGGCCGTATCTCCACGCGCTCAACGGCCTCCAAGCGACCAGTGAATTCATCCCACTCGGTGACATCTTTTTCGATCACCGCCGCCACGCTGACTTGCGGCGGAGGTGGCGGGCCGCCGGGGGGTTGTGACTCGGATTTTCCGCAAGCGGTGAGAAACAGTGGCGCTGCCAGCAGCAACAAAAGGCTATACGATTTATTCAATCTCATTGTTTCTCCGCTACGCCGCTCCGTGACATTTCGTAACCCAAGTTTAACTTATTTTGTAAACCGCTCATGTACGCCCATTAAATTTTCCATAGCTAAGGCCTGGCTAATCCTGCCCGCATCGAAGTGGGGCAGGTGGGGGGTAATGCCCAATAATGGGGCGGGTATTCTGTTATGCAAGGCCTGGACGTTTGCATCAAATTCAAGATACGACGTATCTATAGTATTCGCCACCCAGCCGGCCAGGGTCAGGCCATAGCTTACGATACTGTTGCAGGTCAGCAAGGCGTGATTCAGACAGCCCAAGCGCATGCCCACGACGAGAATGACGGGTAAATTCAGTGCAACAGCCAAATCCACGGTGGTCTCGTGCACATTTATCGGCACCTTCCAACCGCCGACACCTTCCACTATCACGTAATCCGCCTGACTCGAAATCTTTTCAAAGATCATTTTGAGCGGTGCGATTTCTATAACGCGGCCGCTGGCTTGTGCGGCGATGTGCGGGGCCACCGGTGCGGCAAAGGCGTATGGGTTGACACATTCATAAGGCAGCGGCAGCGAGGCATGACGCATCAGCAATAAGGCGTCGTCATTGCGC
The DNA here is from genome assembly GCA_039914705.1 of Gammaproteobacteria bacterium. Taxonomy (GTDB): domain Bacteria; phylum Pseudomonadota; class Gammaproteobacteria; order SURF-13; family SURF-13; genus JBDSTW01. The sequence continues at coordinate 3,262 of JBDSOT010000152.1, forward strand.
AGGCCATTGGGCGTTTGCGTGCAGCCGCTGGCGATGGGTTTCATGGTCGCCGTGCTGTGACCGCGTGCACCTAAGGCACTAAGCAACCCGGCCGCAATCCAGGTCTTACCCGCGTTCGTATCGGTGCCAGTGACAAAGAAACCGCGTGCGGTCATTCTAGTTTCCCGGGCGGCGTATTTGGGTAATCGGTATACGTGTGACCCCGGGTTCTTTATTGGTGACCTCGCTGTGTTCCGGTGCCCAGGCATGACCGTAAACGACCTCGTAACTGGCAGGCAGCAGGCCGTCTCTGCGATACGTTTCGTAGGCGTCGATCATGGCCTTGAGATGATCCTTGCCGGTCAGCGCAGTACTACGTTCGGCCGTCACGTTATGCGCGCCGATGGCCTTCAGATCGTGCATGAGTTTAAGCACGCTGTCATACGTCAACGTGAAATTTTCCACGTCCATCACCGGCGCGGCGAAGTGCGCGCGCATCAGCGCGTCGCCGACATCGTGCATGTCGATGAAGGTGTTGATGTGGCTGTAGTCGTCCACTTGCGACCAACTGCGGCGCAGTTCCTTCAGCGTGTCCGGGCCGAAGGTCGAGAACATCAGCAGGCCGCCAGGTTTGAGTACGCGGCGAAATTCGTTGAAGATTAAATCAAGATCGTCACACCATTGCAGCGTGAGATTGGAGAAGATCATATCGGCGCTTGCGCTCTGCAAGGGTAACCGCTCGGCGTCGGCGCACACGAAGGTTTGACGGCCACCCAGCCATTTAGCGAATCGCGGCACATGTGCTTGGGCCTGCTTGAGCATGGGCATGGCGAGGTCGATGGCGATCACGCGCGCGTTTTTGTAACGCTGTGCCAGCGCCGCGCTGGCGTGTCCGGTGCCGGCCCCGATGTCGAGAATTATTGCGGGAGACAAGCGCATGAGATCGAGGCGCTCGAGCATGCGCGCGCCGACCTCACGCTGTAAAATTGCCGCCTCATCATAGCTTTTTGCGGCGCGTTCGAAGGCACGGCGTAATAACAGTTTATCGAGCCGATGCGGCTCCTGCGTAGCTGTCTGTTGGGGATTGTTCATTGATAAATTCATTTACGGCCAGCAAAAATTCCTGCGGATGGGAAATAAAGGGCGCGTGGCCTGCGCCCGGGATGATGTGCAGTTGGGCTGATTTTAACATTATTGCCAGCCTCTCGGCTGCGGCCAGCGGTGCCAGAGTGTCGTGCCGCCCGGCGATTATCAGCACGGGGCAAATAATGCGCATCAGTTGGGCGCGCAGATCGGTATCACGCAAGATGGCCAGCCCATTGCGCAGTGTATCCGCTGCCGGTTGGCCGTGCGTACGCAGCTGTGCGTTTAAGCGCCGCAGCGCATTCTGCGCCCGCTCGCTGCCGCGGGTCTGTAAGGCTAAAAAGCGTTTTATAGTCGAGGCATAATCAGCTTCGAGGTCGTGCGTAAATTTTTCCAGTATCTGTGCGTCCACGCCAGCTTGCCAATCAGCACTTCGCATAAAGCGTGGCGTGGAGGCGATCAGTATTAAACCGGATATCCGCTGTGCCTGGCTCAGCGCGGCCTGCATTGCCACCAATCCGCCCAGTGACCAACCCATCCAAATGGCGCGTGCTGGAGCGGCATTCAGCGCCAGCTCAGTTAGGGTTGCAAGGGAATTATTATTGAGCATGGCACTCTGCCCATAGCCCGGCAGATCGATGCGCGTGACACGGAAATTTTGCGCGAGCGCCTGCGCCGTTTCACTCCATACACTCGAACCCAATCCCCAGCCGTGCACCAGCACCAGATCGCGCCCGACCCCTTCTGTTTGAGTATGCAAACTCATTGCCGGGGCTGCTGGCGCGCGACATCCCCCAAGACCTCCAGCAGGCGATCAATCTGCGCCTCGCTATGTGCGGCGGACAAGGTAATGCGCAGGCGTGACTCGCCCTGGGGAACGCTGGGTGGACGAATCGCCGTAACCAGGATGCCGCGCGCTAGTAAGGCCTCGCTCCAGTCCATGGCCGCTTTGCTGTCGCCTATGAGCAAGGGTTGAATCGGCGTAGTCGAGGGCAATAGCGGCAGGTTCAACTGTGCGGCCCCTGCCCGGAAATACGCGATCATCTTATACAAGTGTTCACGCCGCCAGCCGTCTTCCTGCACCAGCCGCAGACTGGCGCGTGCGGCGCATGCCACGGCCGGTGGCAACGCAGTCGTATAGATATAGCTGCGCGCCTGTTGGATCAGGGTTTCTATCAGTTCATTGCTGCCCGCAACGAACGCCCCGAAGCAACCGAAGGCCTTGCCCAACGTGCCAACCAGTGCATGTACATCCGGAGTTCCTAATAAACCAAAATGATCGAGCACGCCACGACCACTTTCGCCCAGCACGCCCAGACCGTGTGCATCGTCAATAATCAGCCAGCTTGAATAATGCTCGGCAAGATCGGCAAGCTCAGCGATGGGCGCAAGGTCGCCATCCAGGCTGAACACACCATCGCTGGCGATGAGCGTGGTGTGATCCTTGCCTTCATCCGCCGCCAAATTCTGTTTTAAGGTAACGAGATCAGCGTGCGGATAGCGCTTGAGGCGCGCGCGTGATAAAACCGCAGCATCCAGCAAAGAGGCGTGGTTAAAGCGATCCTGATGCACCACATCACCCAATTCCGCAAGCGCACCAATAACCCCAAGGTTGGCCATATAACCGGTAGAAAATAATAGCGCGCGCGGTCGCTCCATAAATGCGGCGAGTTCTTCCTCAAGGGCGTGGTGTGGCGCCTGATGTCCGCAGACCAGATGCGCAGCGCCGGTGCCAACGCCATATTCGGCGGCGGCTTTTTGCAAGGCTTCCACCACCAGCGGATGATTCGCCAGACCCAAATAATCATTACTGCAAAAACACAACAGGCGCTTGCCGTCCAGCATAATTTCCGCACCTTGCGCACTTTCCACCACGTGCCGTGTGCGATAAAGATGCTTTAAACGGCGACTATCCAGATCAGCTGTCAGAGTATTGTTCATCGTAAATCCCTTACTGCGCTTTTATCCAAACCAGCACCATTGCCACTGGATTCCACTATTTCTGTCACCCTGACGCATGCAGCTAAGTAGTGATTATGCCCAGCTTCGCCAACAGTAACTTATCCTGCAACGCCTCAGGATTTCCCGTCGTCAGCAGCTTGTCGCCGTAAAAAATTGAATTCGCCCCGGCGAGAAAACAAAGCGCCTGTACTGCCTCGGACATATCCTGCCGCCCGGCGGAGAGGCGCACGCGACTAGTGGGCATAGTGATTCTGGCGGCGGCGATGGTGCGCACAAATTCCAGCGGATCGAGTGCTTCGCTGCCGTGCAAGGGCGTGCCTTCCACTTGTACTAAATTATTGATCGGTACGCTCTCGGGTTGCGGATCAAGGTTGGCTAATTGTGCGATGAGCGCGGCGCGGCCATGGCGTGTCTCGCCCATGCCGACGATGCCGCCGCAGCATACATGCATGCCGGCACTGCGTACCTTGTCCAGTGTATCCAAGCGATCCTGATATTCGCGTGTGGTAACGATCTCGCCGTAAAATTCCGGCGCGGTATCGAGATTATGGTTGTAATAATCGAGTCCGGCCTCTTTCAATTGTTCGGCCTGACCGTCGCGCAACATGCCGAGTGTGGCGCAGGTCTCCATACCTAAATCACGCACGGCCTTAATCATGTCGATGACGGGTGCCAGGTCTTTCTGTTTCGGCCCGCGCCACGCAGCGCCCATACAAAAGCGCGTCGCGCCATTGGCCTTGGCGGCGCGCGCGGCTGCTATCACTTCGTTCAGTGGCAACAACGCTTCATTTTGCACGCCAGTCTGATAGCGCGCCGCCTGCGGACAATAACCGCAGTCTTCCGGACAGCCGCCGGTCTTGATCGAAAGCAGGGTCGAAAGCTGCACCGAATTCGCGTCAAAATGTTCGCGGTGCATGACCTGCGCGCGGAACATCAGATCGTTAAATGGCAGATTCAAGAGCATCTCAACAGCCGCAACGCTGACCTTTTTTAACGCGCCCCGGGTTATATTCGTATCTTCTATATAAATATCAGACAAGGCTTCCTGGGGTACGCAATGGTTCATAAAAACAGCCCTTTCTGAAAGCAAAAACAATGATTGTTACAAAGGAATTTTTGAGACAGGCTAGCATTTAGCAGCGCAGCTCACATAAATATAAATGGCATACTAATCTACGGCATCATAGTCCGTTAGCAAAGGGTGTCAACCGGAGGTGTAAATGTTGAAGCTTGGCCTCGAAACTATGCAGCGGCATGTGGAGCATTGGCTGTTCCCCGCCGCCTGTGTATTGTGCGGCAAGGCGGGCGAGGACGGGCGCGAGTTGTGCGCGGATTGCCTGGGGGATTTACCCTATAACAGCTTGGCCTGTGCGCAATGTGCGACGCCGTTACCCACGCAAATAGCCGCAAATTTATGCGGACGTTGCCAGCAAAACCCGCCCGCGTATAACCGTGCCTTTAGCGCATTTCATTATAGGCATCCGGTGGCGCAAATAGTCCAGCGACTCAAGTTCAACGCCAAGCTTAATATGGCGCGCCTGCTCGGGGAACTTATGGCTGAGCAACTCCATCCTAAGATTCAAACGCTGCCCGAATTGATTATTCCCGTTCCGCTGCACCGCTCACGACTGCGTGGACGCGGGTTTAATCAAGCGCTGGAGATCGCGCGTCCGCTGGCTCGAAAATTCGGGATATTGATTGACTATAAAAGTTGCGTGCGCACGCGGGCAACCGCAACACAATCCTTACTGCCCGCAAAGGATAAACGTGCCAATGTGCAGGGTGCATTCAGTGTCGTCAGGCCGATTCAGGCTCGCCATGTGGCCGTTGTCGATGACGTTATGACCACCGGACATACGCTGGAAGAAGTGACCAAGGCCTTGCGCAAGGCCGGGGTTGAGCAGATTGATGTGTGGGTGGCGACACGCGCCTGATGGTCAGCTAAAAAAGTGTGAGTTGGCCGGTGTCAGGCTGCGGCGTGCGAAAGCGCGATGTGTTTAGACGTTCGCGGACTTTATTCAGATGGAATTTTTTGCAGGCCAGGGTAAAGCGCTGCGCGATCAAGTCGGCATAGGGTCCGGTGCCGACCATGCGCGTGCTGAAGTGCGGATCATTTTCCTTACCGCCGCGTGCACCGCGCACCAGGCTCATCACGTGTTCGGCCTTGAGTGGTTCATGCACCGCCAGCCATTCCTTGAATAAATCTTTCACTTCCAGCGGCAGGCGCAACATCACATAGCCCGCAGACTGCGCACCGGCCTTCACGCAGGCCTCCAGAATGTCCTCCATTTCCGGGTCGGTAAGCACCGGGATGATCGGTGCAATCATCACACCGGTTGGAATACCCGCGTCGTTCAAATTCTTTATCACCTCAATGCGCCGCAACGGTGCCGTGGCGCGCGGCTCTAGGCGGCGTGCAAGCTGGCTATCCATGGTGGTCACGGACAGGCGCACCTCGACCAGATGCCGGGCGGCCATAGGCGCAAGGATGTCGATGTCGCGCTCAATACGCGCCGATTTGGTAAGAATAGTCACCGGATGCGAAAACGCAGCCAGCACCTCGAGGATCTGGCGCGTGATGCGCCACTGCCGTTCTATGGGCTGGTAAGGGTCGGTGTTGGTGCCCAGCGCGATAGGCCGGCATACGTAATTGCGGTGGCGCAGTTCCTTTTCCAGCAAAACGGCCGCATTGGGTTTGGCAAACAGGCGTGTTTCAAAGTCGAGGCCCGGCGACAGGCCCAAATAGGCGTGCGTGGGGCGCGCAAAGCAATAAATGCAGCCGTGTTCGCAGCCGCGATAGGCATTAATCGAGCGGTCAAAGCCGATGTCCGGCGAATCGTTATAGGTTAGCGCTGTGCGGGCGCTGTCTATGGTCACTGTCACGCCGGGTGCAGCCGGTTCCAGATCGTCCGCGTTCCAGCCGTCATCAAAGGCCTCGTGCGCATGCAATTCAAAGCGCCCGCCGGCATTGCTGAGCGCCCCGCGCCCTTTAATGGGAGGGGGTTTCTTGGTCAACGTCATGGTCCGATTTTAGCATGGCAGTAATTTGGTGCGGAATTCGTGCCAATTTCGGCAGAGGGCCTGCGTGCAAGGGCCGTTTCTGGTGGTAGCTTGGCTGGAACGTTAAGCGGGCGGGCGGCGGAGCGGTTATTTTAAGTGCGGGCTTGTCGCAGGGCGCACGTTATTCAGCGGCGGTAAACATCAAATCCCACACTTGATGGCCCAGGCGTTGACCGCGTTGCTCAAATTTGGTCAGCGGTCGATAGGTGGGGCGCGGGGCATAGTGGTTTACGCCTGATGTGTTGGTGAATTTCGGGGCCGCCGTCAAAACTTCCAGCATTTGTTGCGCATATTCTTCCCAATCGGTGGCCAGGTGAAAACATCCGCCGGGTTTGAGTTTGCTGTATATCAGTTCCACGAACGGCGGCTGCACGATACGGCGTTTGTGATGGCGGCGCTTGTGCCAGGGATCGGGAAAGAATAAATAGATGGCGTCCAGGCTGGCATCCGGAATCTGATTATTCAAAATCTCCACGGCGTCGGCACAGATCACCCGCACGTTTGTTAATTGGCGAGTGTCAAGATTCTTGAGCAGATTCCCGATACCTGGGCGGTGCACCTCGATGCCGAGATAATCCTGCTCCGGATGCGCCGCCGCCATTTCCGCGAGCGAGCTGCCCATGCCAAAACCAATCTCGAGTATGCGCGGGGCGTTGCGGCTGAATAAATCATGGAAGTCGAGCGTGCAAGTGCCAGGCTCAATTCCGTACTGTCCCCACAGCGTATCCAGGGCGCTGCGCTGCGCGGGTGTCATGCGACCTTGGCGCAATACAAAGCTGCGGATGGGACGCGGTGATTTGGCGAGTTCTATCATTGTAATTAACGAATGTAGCGTGCGCTGTGCGCATGGCACACGCTACCAATCATGGTTCGTGACGTCCCTTACAAAGCTTTTCTTTGCGTCTTGGCGTCTTTGCGTTAGGTTTAAATCCAACCATCAAAAAAACGTTCCATCCAAGGGCGAGGAGGCGCTGGCGTATTGTTTGCGCGGTATGCGCCCGGCGCGGAAGGCGGCGCGCCCGGCCTCGACGGCCTTGCGCATGGCCACAGCCATAAGCACGGGATTATTCGCGCCCGCAATGGCGGTGTTCATCAGCACGCCATCGCAGCCGAGTTCCATGGCGATCGCGGCATCCGATGCGGTGCCCACGCCAGCATCGACCAAGATCGGCACGCGCGCATTTTCTACGATCAGGCGAATGTTGTAAGGATTGCGAATGCCCAGCCCCGAGCCGATGGGCGCGGCGAGCGGCATCACCGCCACGCAGCCCATCTCTTCCAGACGCTTGGCGATCAGCGGGTCGTCGCTGGTGTAGACCATGACCTTGAAGCCTTCCTTCACCAGCACTTCGGTTGCCTTCAGGGTTTCGGTAATGTCGGGGTACAAGGTTTTCGCATCGCCCAGCACTTCAAGTTTGACGAGGTCGCGCCCGTCGAGCAGTTCGCGCGCCAGGCGGCAGGTGCGGATGGCGTCATCGGCTGTGTAACAACCGGCGGTGTTGGGCAGGATGGTGTATTTATCCAGTGACAACACGTCGAGCAGATTTGGCTCGCCGGGGTTCTGGCCGATATTCGTGCGGCGCAGCGCCACGGTGATAATCTCCGCCCCGCTCGCCTCGGTGGCCAGACGCGTCTCTTCGAGGTCACGGTATTTTCCGCTGCCCACCAGCAGGCGCGAGCGATATTCCACGCCGGCGATGATGAGTGGATCGTGATGCATGGTGTGGTCTAGTGGCATGATGGCTTACTCGATGTAGCTAAATGGAGGATCGAAATCGAATAATGAAACGTAGCGTGGGTGAGTGCAGCGCAACTCAAGGACATTATGAATATCATAGAGAACAGAAATAAAGCCTATAAGAATACCCGGGTTTCGCTACGTTACACCCAGGCTACACGGATGTTCACCCGCCGCCGACCGCGCGGATCATCTCCAGACAATCGCCCGGTTTTAATTGCTGTGCGCCGTAGGCACTGCGCGGCACGATCTCGCGATTAAGCTCGACGGCCAGGCGCTGCTGCGCAACGCCCATCTCGGCGAGCAATTGTGCGACGCTTAATTCGCCGGCCATCTGCCGGGCTTGCCCGTTGACAAAGATTTCCATGCGCATGCCAAATGGAGTGAAATAACGTAAAGTTAACATCAGGAATAGGGATTCATATTATGGAGATGCGCGCCACATGACGCAATGGAACAAAGATGCCATCCCGCTGGAAGCGGCCCGTACCCTCGACGGTCTGTTCCGTGAGCGCGTGCGCCGCACACCCGAAGCCGTAGCGTACACAGGCTTCGACAGGGCCAGCGGCGCTTGGGCAGACACCACCTGGAAGCAGATGGGTGAGCAGGTGGCGCAGTGGCGGCGGGTATTGGCGCACGAGGGTTTGCGGCCAGGTGAGCGTGTCGCCATCGTCATGCGCAATTGCAGGGAATGGGTGATATTCGATCAGGCCGCACTCGCTGCCGGTCTCGTCGTCGTGCCGCTGTACACCGATGACCGTCCGGATAATGTGGCCTATATTCTCAGCGACAGCGCGGCGAAATTATTGCTGGTGCAGGATATAAACCAATGGAGGCGTTTGCAACCGGCCTTGGCGTCGGTGAACTCACTTCAATGCATTCTGGTCGCTGGAGGCGCGGCTGAAAAAGACCTTGCCGACGCCCGCGCCCAGCCGCTGGACGCCTGGCTGAATAAAATTCATGAGGCGGATGAGCGTTCGCTCACTGTGAATGAAAACAGCAACGAACCGCACCAACTCGCCTCCATCGTCTACACCTCGGGCACTACGGGGCGGCCGAAAGGCGTAATGCTCAGCCATCACAATATGCTCTCGAACGCTCACGCGATTCTCAATCTGATCGACGTATTTCGCGAGGATGTTTTCATCTCCCTGCTACCGCTCTCGCACACCCTGGAGCGCACCGCGAATTATTACATGCCGATGATGGCCGGTGCGACGGTGGCCTATAACCGTTCGATCAATCAGCTAGGAGAGGATTTGCAGGCGCTGCGCCCCACGGTCATGATCTGTGTGCCGCGCGTGCTGGAGCGTTTTCATGCGCGCATCACCGCGCAGATGCAGAAAGAATCGCGCTTGGTGCGCTCGCTATTCCGTATGACGGTGAGCAGTGGCTGGAACTGCTTCGAATATTCTCAAGTACGCGCGCATCGCACACCGCAAGGCTTGCTCTGGCCCTTTTTCAAACAGCGCGTCGCGAGCAAGATCACCGACAAATTCGGCGGACGCCTGCGCCTTGCCATATGCGGCGGGGCGCCGCTTCCGCAGCATGTAGCGCATCTGTTTATCGGCCTGGGCCTGCCCGTGTTGCAAGGTTACGGACTGACCGAATCCAGCCCGGTGATCAGCGTGAACACACCGCAGGATAACGACCCGGCGAGTGTCGGCGTATTATTGCCGGGCGTCGAGGTGCGCATCGGCGCGCAGGATGAACTGTTGGCGCGCGGCCCGGGCGTGATGCTGGGCTACTGGAACAATCACAGCGCAAGCTATGAGCGCATTGACCCCGAGGGCTGGCTGCGCACCGGCGATCAGGCACGCATCGCCAACGGCCACATTTATATCACCGGCCGCATCAAGGATATTTTGGTATTGTCCAACGGCGAGAAAGTCCCGCCCGCCGACATGGAAATGGCGATTATCAATGACCCTTTATTTGAACAGGCGCTCGTACTCGGCGAAGGTCAGCCTCACCTTGCCGCGTTACTGGTGGTCAACGCCGAACACTGGGAGATTTTCGCCGCAGAGATCGGAGTCGATCCCAAAGCCCCTGCGAGCGTACACGATAGCCGCGCGCATAATCAGATGATCAAGCGCGTCGCCCAACAACTGCGCGCCTTCCCCGGTTACGCCAAGGTGCGGCGCGTGGCCTTGTTGAGCGAACCCTGGAGCGTGGAAAACGGCCTGCTCACGCCCACCATGAAGATCAAGCGCAATGAAATTATCAAGCAATACAGCGGCGTTATAAACACGCTCTTTGCGGAACCTGCTTGAAGTTAAAACCGGAAGGTTTGATATTTTTGACGTCATTCCACCCTCGGCTCTAGTCCGGGGACGAGCGGGAATCCAAGCGGGAAAGGTGTTGCTCCGATTGATGATCTGCTTCGCCGGGTAACCTTCCCTGAGTTGCGTGTTTGTCTACTATGCGGCTCTTAAAGGCTGCACATCTTTTTCCAGACGGCCATTCAAGGCAGCTTGCGCGACTTCCATATCGTAATGAGACTGCAAGTTAAGCCAGAACTCCGCCTCCATGCCGAAAAACCTGCCGAGCCGAAGCGCGGTATCCGCTGTAATGGCGCGGCGGCCATGTGCAATCTCATTGCTCATTGATGCGGATACTGTGCTGACCCTTCCTGTCTCCACGCAATGCTTCTAAATGATTCGATGGTGGCACGCGCAATGTATCCAGGCGGGTAATGGCATGCAGCATATTAAGCTTGATCACCGCCTTGCGCTGAATCACTTGCGGCAATTTGGCGTAACAACACCCGCAACAAACAAAACAATCGTCATCCCCGCGAACGCGGGAATGTGGATTCACATTTGAAGTGCAACAGATTAGAGAACACCTCCGCGGGTGTCTGATAGTCAAGACACTTGCGCGGGACGTGATTATACCGCCGCGCGATCTGCAACAGGT
>JBDSOT010000179.1:0-8621 GCA_039914705.1 Gammaproteobacteria bacterium
CCGGCCGGAGGAGTGATGCTGAGAAATGCTGCCTGCAAATCGGCCACGATTGGGCCTGAAGTGGCTCCCGCATCTGCCGGAAATAAGGGGCTGATTACCTGTCCGTTGATGGTTGGAGGAAAGCCTCCGCAAATACCAAAACCGCCGGTTGCATCAACTGGAACAGCATTGCACGTAGCACCTGCAACTGGATGCAAAACCACGTTTCCGTTAATTGTGGTATTGGGGGCGGTAGCGGTGTTGGTGACTCCAGCCGTAGCCGCAATTCCAAACGGGGCAGCCAACCCAAGGTTTACCGGCGCAGGGCTACTCGCGGCCGTAGTTGCTGTTTTGAAGTTCCAGGCATAACTACAGGCGAGTGGGGTGCCCGTGGCGCTGGTGGCGCCTTGGGTAATTATTGCCGTATAAGAAGTATCGGGCAGCAGGGCTGATGATGTCGTTAAGGTTGCGACGTTTGTGCTGGCATTATAGGTTACCGATACGGGTATTAAGTCAGCCCCGCCCACAGGTTTCAGGGTAAAGGTTGTTTGGTTGATCGTGCTCGGGTTCATTGCAATGCTGAAGGTAGCAGTGATTATTTTGCCGCCGCCAGCAACACCATCCGTGCTGGTTGTTACAAACTGGTTACCGTTAGTCGGGTTTGACGAAGTCACGGTGGGTATCGTGGGACCCGCAGCGGCTGAGCAAACCGTGCCTGGTACAATCGCACCCGGTGGTGCGCCTGGGACAGGACTCGGCCCGCCTGGGGCACCTCCAAAATCGCCGCCGCCCAAGATGGGATCTCTCCCGCCGCTTCCGCAGCCTGCCGTCAAAGTGATCAGCAGCAATGCCATGAACCACATCATTGGCCTGCTAATTTTTTCAAATTTATTCATTTGCATCTCCTCTAGCTAATCCCGAACAGTATCAATGCAAATGATCGACCCTTTGCGGATACCAATACGGTGTTGTTTAATGAGCTACTGCTTAAATGTTTAGCGACTATCCGGATAAGCTAACTGTCGCAGGTGTGCACTCAGTCCTTTTCGTCCATGGCACTGCGTGCGCGAACACGCAATAAAAATCTTTTTGGAAATTTAAGGAATGAACTTCTAGACATATTCGTAGCGGACGATCCCGCCGATAGGCCAAAATTTACAACCCCCTAAATAAGCACAGTGCGCCTAATCCCACTCAAGAGCAATACATTTAGCCAAAGTCTGCACACCAACTTATGCATGTGCGGGGCCAATTTGTGAATAACGTACCTTTCTGGTAACCTGCAAACCCATCTAGTGTTCAGTTCGAACGCTGTCAACTCGGCTCTCATGACCAAATTTATCTTCGTTACCGGCGGCGTCGTTTCTTCCTTGGGCAAGGGCATTGCCTCGGCCTCGTTGGCGGCAATTTTGGAAGCGCGTGGGCTTAAGGTTACGTTGTTAAAGCTCGATCCCTACATTAACGTCGATCCCGGTACCATGAGCCCGTTTCAGCACGGTGAGGTGTTTGTCACCGAGGACGGTGCAGAGACCGATCTTGACCTGGGCCACTACGAACGCTTTGTGCGCACCACGATGGGCAAGCGCAACAATTTCACCACCGGCAAGATTTACGAGAACGTGATTCGCAAGGAGCGGCGCGGGGATTATCTGGGCGGCACCGTGCAGGTTATTCCGCATATCACCGACGAGATCAAGCGCTGCATCCGCGAGGGCGCGGGTGATGCGGACGTGGCCATGGTGGAGATCGGCGGCACGGTCGGCGACATCGAGTCGCTGCCGTTTCTGGAGGCGATACGACAGATGGGCATCGAACTCGGCCCTGAGGGCGTTTGTTATATGCATCTTACCTTGGTGCCTTATATTGCCAGCGCCGGCGAGATCAAGACCAAACCCACCCAGCACTCCGTGAAAGAATTACGCAGCATCGGCATTCAGCCGGATGTATTGTTATGCCGCACCGACCGCATGATGTTACCCGCCGAGGAGCGGCGCAAGATCGCCTTGTTCACCAATGTGCAGGAACGGGCCGTCATTTCTGCGATAGACGTGGACAATATTTACAAAATACCGCTGCTGCTGCACGCGCAGGAACTCGATACCATCGTTGTTGAAAAATTGAAGCTGAAAGCGCCGAAGGCCGATCTCTCGGAATGGCGCAATGTGGTTCACGCGATGGAGAATCCCACGGCCGAGGTGACGGTAGCCTTGGTCGGCAAGTATGTGAACCTCACCGAATCCTATAAGTCCCTGTCCGAGGCCTTGACCCACGCTGGCTTGCACACACGCACGCGCGTGCGCATCGTTTATATTGATTCGGAAGACATCGAGAAAAATGGCACGGCCTGCCTGCAGGGCATGGATGCCATTTTAGTGCCCGGCGGGTTTGGCGAGCGTGGTATCGAGGGAAAGATTCAGGCGGTTCAATACGCACGCGAACATAACATTCCCTATCTGGGGATTTGTCTTGGCATGCAGGTGGCGGTGATCGAGTTCGCGCGTAATGTGGCAGGACTCGCGGATGCGCACAGCACCGAGTTCAATCTTGCGACGCCGCATCCGATGATCGCGCTGGTCACCGAATGGATGACGTCACAGGGTGCCATCGAGCGGCGCAGTGCGGACTCGGATATGGGCGGCACCATGCGCCTCGGCGGCCAGCAATGCCGCTTGCAAGCGGGTACACGCGCGCATGATCTGTACGGCAAGGATGTCATTATGGAACGCCATCGCCATCGCTACGAATTTAATAACCAGTATCTAAAAACTTTGCAGGATGCCGGGCTGGTGATCTCCGGGCAATCCATGGACGGCGGTCTGGTGGAGATGATCGAACTGCCAAAGCATCCGTGGTTTGTGGCCTGTCAGTTTCACCCGGAGTTCACCTCCACGCCGCGTGCAGGGCATGCCTTGTTTAATGGATTCATCAGGGCGGCGCGGGATTTATCCGCCGGTAAAAATTCACCAGCACCTGCTTTATTCAACGATACGCATTTGAAAAACGACGTCGAAGCTAAGCAGGGCATTGCGCTGTGAAGCTGTGCGGATTTGAGGTGGGCCTGACGCGGCCCTTGTTCCTGATTGCCGGCCCCTGCGTGATTGAGAGCGAGCAGCTTGCCATAGATACCGCGGGCCGCCTGAAAGAAATAACCGACCGGCTCGGCATACCCTTCATTTATAAATCATCGTTCGACAAGGCCAATCGCACATCCTCAAAAAGTTTTCGCGGACCGGGCATCGAGCAGGGCCTGCGTATTTTGCAGGCCGTGCAGCAACAGCTCGGCATGCCCGTGCTCACCGATGTGCATGAAGACACGCCTCTGCAAGAAGTTGCCGCTGTCGTTGACGTGTTGCAGACCCCCGCTTTTTTATGTCGGCAGACCAATTTTATTCAGGAGGTCGCGCGGCAGGGCAGGCCGGTGAATATCAAGAAGGGCCAGTTTCTTGCTCCGTGGGATATGAAAAATGTGGTGGCCAAGGCGCGTGAGGCAGGCAATGAAAACATTATGGTGTGCGAGCGCGGTGCCAGTTTCGGTTACAATAATCTGATTTCCGATATGCGCGCGCTGGCCGTAATGCGTGACACGGATTGCCCGGTAGTATTCGACGCCACACACTCGGTGCAATTGCCGGGTGGGCAGGGTAGCAGTTCCGGCGGGCAGCGTGAATTTGTCCCGGTGCTGGCGCGGGCCGCTGTCGCGGCTGGGATTGCGGGTATATTTATGGAAACCCACCCCAATCCTGATCAGGCCATGAGCGACGGCCCGAATGCCTGGCCGCTGGACAAGATGGAGGCCTTACTGGAAACGCTTAAATTGATTGACGATGCTGTAAAGAGCAGTGGTTTTATTGAGCAAGGTTAAGCTCGTCTAAGATGGACTTGCTTATTTTGCCAGATTGGTGAGTTACGCTTCGCTAACCCACCCTACATTTTAAAGGGGCAACGGTGTCAAAAATTTCAGATATTCGCGCGCGTGAAATAATCGATTCGCGCGGCAACCCCACGGTTGAAGTCGATGTTATTTTGGAGTCGGGAATTTGCTCGCGTGCGGCGGCCCCATCGGGTGCCTCTACCGGTTCCCGCGAGGCTATCGAACTGCGCGATAACGATTTGCATCGCTTTGGCGGCAAGGGTGTGCAACAGGCCGTGGCGAATGTTAACGGTGAGCTGCGCAAGGCCTTGATAGGGCGCACGGTCAGCGCGCAGGCAGAGATCGACCGCATCATGATTGACCTCGACGGCACGCCAAACAAGGCGCGGCTCGGTGCCAATGCCATTCTCGCGGTGTCCCTGGCGGTGGCGCACACGGCCGCGCAACAGGCCAAGCTTCCACTTTACCGGTATCTCGGCGGACTTGTGGATGACGCTCAACCCAAGCTTATGCCGGTGCCGATGATGAATATTATTAACGGCGGGGCGCACGCCGATAACAGCATTGATCTTCAGGAATTCATGATCCTGCCGGTCGGCGCACCAAGCTTCAAAGAGGCGGTGCGTTACGGCGCGGAGGTATTTCACGCACTGAAAAAAGTGCTGCACGGTAAGGGATTGGGCACGAGCGTCGGTGACGAGGGCGGATTTGCGCCTAACCTGCGCTCAAATGAATCGGCCATCCAGGTTATTATGGAAGGCATCACGCAGGCCGGGTTCACGCCGGGTAAGGATATTTACATCGGCATCGACGCGGCCAGTTCCGAATTTTACCGTGACGGAAAGTATGAATTGAAATCGGAGGGCAAGCGCCTGTCCAGCGCCGAATTCGCCGACTACCTGGCGGGATGGGTCGATAAATATCCGATCATCACTATCGAAGACGGCATGGCGGAAGACGACTGGGAAGGCTGGGCCTTGCTAACAAAACGCCTAGGCAAACGTGTGCAGCTCGTGGGTGATGATTTGTTCGTCACCAATACGGCGATCTTCAAGCAGGGCATTGCAAAAAAAATCGCAAATTCCATTCTGATAAAACTCAACCAGATCGGCACACTGACCGAAACCCTGGCGGCTATCGAGATGGCAAAACAGGCTGGCTACACGGCGATCATCTCGCATCGCTCCGGCGAGACCGAAGACACCACCATCGCCGACCTTGCAGTGGGAACCCAGGTAGGGCAGATCAAGACCGGCTCCATGTCGCGCTCCGACCGCGTTGCAAAATACAATCAGTTGCTGCGTATCGAAGAACAGTTAGGGTCGCAGGCCCGTTATGCGGGCCATGATGCCTTCCGCATCGTCGCCGGCCGCAGAGAACCCATCAACGCAGCACCACTCACGGCAGATAGTGCAAGGTAATCACACTCGCATCATGAGATTGACGAGCATTGTACTGACCGTTTTCCTGTTGATATTGCAATATCACCTGTGGGTAGGCGATGGCAGCCTTGCCGGCGTGTGGCGAAATCAACAGGCGATCCTGGTGCAACGCCAGGAAAACATTTCGCTACAGGAGCGCAATCTCGCCGAGGAAGGCGAAGTCAACGACCTTAAGTACGGACAGGAGGCCATCAGCGAGCGGGCGCGCAGCGAATTAGGAATGATTAAAAAGGATGAAATTTTTTATCAAATCGTAAACGAATAATATTCCCGTCGGGCGGCTATCACTGGCCCAATTTTTGCTTTCTCGTAAATAAAACTAACCTCGCAGATTTAATCCTGCCAAGATGGCAAGAATTAAATACGCACACGGTTCGTTTAGAACTAATGCTACTTAAGAGTGCAGTTTGTACTGAGATAAACAATGCATAAGTTACGCGGGTTAGTCGATCTTGAGACTGCATATCCGGCCAGGCCGGGTTTTTCCGGCGACCCTTCTCCGGCATTTGTCGAATTCAAAAAGAGTGAGATAGAGCAATCTATTGCTAATTGCTTCGAGCAGCGTGTGCAACGCTATGCCGAACGCACCGCGGTTAAAACCAGGCGCGACCAATACACATACCGCGAGCTGAATCAGGCCGCCAACCGTATCGCACGCGCAGTTATTGCACAGTGTGGTGGCCAATCCAACCAGCAGGTTGCCTTATTGCTGGAACATGATGCCGCATTGGTAGCGGCGATACTTGCGGTCTTGAAGGCGGGCCATGTTTATGTGCCGCTCGACCCTGCTTTTCCCTACGCGCGTAATTGCTTCATTTTGGAGGATGCGCAGGCGCAACTGCTCGTTACCAACAGCAAGAATTTCCCGTTGGCACAGTCGCTGATCAGAGGCGATCAACGTCTTCTCAATATCGATGAACTCGACGCGGGACTCACAGACGATAATCTCGGTTTGGCGATTTCGCCCGATCAGCTCGCTTATATCCTTTATACCTCTGGGTCCACCGGTCAGCCCAAGGGTGTAATGCAAAATCATCGTAATGTTCTGAATGACCTCAGGCAATATACCAATACGCTGTACATATCTTGCGATGATCGTATGACCTTGCTGTATTCGTGCAGCGTCAACGGCGCGGTCAGAGGCATTTACGGTGCCTTGCTCAACGGTGCAGCGCTGTACCCCATGGCAATAAAACAGGAAGGCCTAAGCAGGCTGGCCAATTGGCTAGTCGAGGAAGAAATTACTTTCTATCACTCGGTTCCGACTGTGTTCCGCCATTTTACTGAAACCCTAACACCCAATCATAAATTTCCCAAGTTACGTCTGATCCGCTTTGGCGGCGAGCGTGTATTAGCAAGCGATGTGGCCGCATACAAAAAACATTTTTCCGATACCTGTATTTTGTACACGGGTATGGGTGCGACGGAAACCGGACACGTACGCGAGTTTTTTATCGACAAACATACAAAAATTCCTGGCGGTATAGTGCCGGCGGGCTATGCAATCGAGGACAAGCAAGTGTTATTGCTTGACGCCGAGGGTGCGGCCGTGGGCCTTAATCGCGAGGGTGAGATTACGGTTAAAAGCCGCTATTTATCACTGGGCTACTGGCGTAAACCGGAGCTTACGCAGGCTGCTTTTAAGGCCGATCTGTGCGGGGGTGATGAGCGTATTTATCGCACCGGCGATCTAGGCCGTATGCATGCGGATGGCTTGTTGGAACATCTGGGCCGCAAGGATTTTCAGGTCAAGGTGAGGGGGTACCGCATAGAGGTTGCGGAAATCGAGCTTATGTTACTGGACCTTCCGGAGATTAAAGAGGCCGTCGTTATGGGTCGTGAAGATAGCCGTGGTGAACAATCTCTGATTGCATATGTTGTTCCCGATCCGGCCGCGCAAGCCTCCCCAAAACCGCCAACCCCTAGCAAGCTGCGTACTTTATTAAAGACAAATCTGCCGGATTATATGGTGCCTTCGACCATTATCATGATGGACTCGTTACCATTAACACCTAATGGCAAATTGGATCGTCGCGCACTACCGGCCTTGGGTGAAATCCAGGCTGTGCGAGAAGATAGCTTTGTGGCGGCGCGCACGCCTTTGGAAGAATCGCTCGTATGCATTTGGGCCGATCTGCTCAAAATGGAAAAGGTAGGAGTCCACGATAATTTTTTCGAATTAGGGGCGGATTCGCTTCTGGGGATGCAGATAATTACACGCGTCAACTCAACATTACAGGTCGAGTTAGTGCTGCCCATATTATTTGAAAATCCGACTATTGCCGAACTGGCACTGGCAATTATTCAGGCGCAATCGGCTACGGCTGAAAATCAAGAAATAAAATATCTTCTGGACCAGTTGTCATCAATCTCGGATGCCGAAGCGCAGCAACTGATTGATGGAGGAAAATGAAAAAGACCGATGATGGCAATAATGACGTAATTTTTGAAACCGGGAGCAACTCTGCAATACTCCCCCAAGACTTGACTATCCGTTCTCTCATCGAGGCCCAGGCCGACAAGCTTCCCGGTCATACCGCGATTGCTGCTTCTGGCAAGAAGCCGCTGACGTATAGAGATTTGCATCGCCAGATCGAGTACGTTACCGACACGCTGCACGCATTGGGTCTGGGGCGCAATGATCGTATTGCGCTGGTATTGCCGAACGGTTCTGATATGGCGGTCGCGTTTATAGCTATTAACGCCTGCGCCGTGAGCGCGCCGTTAAATCCCGCTTATCGCGCCGAGGAATTCGATTTTTATCTAGCCGATTTAAACGTTAAGGCGCTGCTGATTCAGGCGGGCAGCGATTCGGTGGCCATTGCCGTATCGCAGAAACGTGGGATCGCGGTTATTGAACTTTCTCCGGGCACGGTAGCCGGCGCCTTCAAACTCTCCGGGGCGGCGCTGGATCGCAAGCCCGAGATGGCCTTCCCGCAATCCGGCGACACCGCCTTGCTGTTGCATACCTCAGGCACAACCTCGCGTCCCAAGCTTGTGCCCTTGTCGCAGGGTAATCTCTGTGTCTCGGCATTAAGTATTGCACACACACTTGCGTTAACTCATAACGATAGCTGTTTGAATATCATGCCACTGTTTCATATTCATGGCTTGCTCGGTGCCTTAATGTCGTCACTGGCATCGGGTGGCAGCGTAATTTGCGCGCCGGACTTTAACGCGTCGCAATTCTTTTCCTGGATCAAGGCAGGCAATCCGACTTGGTATAGCGCGGTGCCTACCTTACATCAGGCCATCCTGGTGCGAGCGCAGGAAAATCGTGAAATTATCGCGCGTCATCCGTTGCGGCTGATTCGCTCATCATCTGCGGC
>JBDSOT010000048.1:0-9817 GCA_039914705.1 Gammaproteobacteria bacterium
GTGGAGAGCACCAGATGGCCGGTCAAACTTGCCTGCACGGCAATCTGCGCGGTTTCCAGATCGCGTATCTCACCGACCATGACGACGTCCGGATCCTGGCGCAGAATGGCACGCAGACCGCGTGCGAAGGTCATGTCCACTTTGGTGTTGACGAGGGTCTGTCCGATGCCATCGAGGAAATACTCAATCGGATCCTCGACCGTCATGATATTGCGGCTTTTATCGTTAAGGCGGCTTAACACGGCATACAGTGTGGTGGTTTTGCCGGAGCCGGTCGGCCCGGTGACCAGGATAATGCCGTGCGGCGAATGAATGATCTTATCCATGACAGCCAGCGGCGCGGGCGGCATGCCGAGCTGTTCCAGATCAAGGCGGCCGGCCTGTTTGTCGAGCAGACGCATCACCACGCGCTCGCCATGCCCGGAGGGCAGTGTGGATACGCGCACATCCACGGCCCGTCCGGCGATACGCAGCGAGATACGTCCGTCCTGTGGCAGGCGTTTTTCCGCAATGTCGAGCTTGGCCATAACCTTGATGCGCGACACCAGCAGCGGGGCGAGCACGCGCTTGGGTTCGATTATCTCGCGCAGTACACCGTCAACCCGGAAACGCACTACCAGCCGCTCTTCGAAGGGTTCGATATGAATGTCGGAGGCGTTTTCCTTGATGGCCTCGGTTAACAGGGCATTAATGAGGCGAATGATGGGCGCATCGTCCTCACTTTCGAGGAGGTCTTCCGGCGCGCCCAGCTGACTCGCAACGCGGAACAGGTCCATGTCCTCACCCAGATCCCCCATCATTAACATGGCCTGGTTGGAACCTTGTTCATAACTGCGCTGCAATAGCGTTTCGAATTTGTCGGCCGTAACATTTTGCAGCTTCAAGGGCTGACCCACGAGACGGCGCACCTCGGCTAACGCCACCGCCGTCGTGCCCGGCTTGCACAATACAATTACGCGACCGTCTTCGATTCCCGCCGTGAGCACGCCATGACGCTTGGCGTAGGTAAAGGGTAAGCGTTGAGCTTCCTGTTGAGAGATCACTGGTTGCAGATTGATTACGGTGGCTTGCGCCTCCGCTAATGACGGGCTTAAATCGGCGTTTGCTAGCAATTCTGTAGACATTTTATC
Source organism: Gammaproteobacteria bacterium (assembly GCA_039914705.1). Classification (GTDB taxonomy): domain Bacteria; phylum Pseudomonadota; class Gammaproteobacteria; order SURF-13; family SURF-13; genus JBDSTW01. The sequence continues at coordinate 1,131 of JBDSOT010000048.1, forward strand.
GACTAGGGCTATGACGGGTTTGAGGGCGGTGTCCGCAAACAGGCCAGAGGCTGCGGCTAACGGTTGAGCAGACGGGCGGAAGCCTTCGCCCTGCAACAGGCTCAGGGCCGGGGCTACCCGCTGTTCCGGCAAGACGCTGAGCGCAACCGGTTCATCTAGCCCATTACCGGCATTTGAACACTCACCTCTCACCAGTGAAATCAGCTTGTGCGCCAGCATGTTTCCACAATTACAGTTAAAGGCGCTAGTACCTTTTCCGTAAGTAATTGCACTGTCATTGAATAACATGGGCAGCGTGGAACGCTCTAAGAGGGCATCAAGGAAATGCTGTTCCTCGTCGATACTGTCGTCGAGGTCCAGCAATAAGACGTCAATATGCTCTTGATCTATCAGGGTAAAAAATTGCTGATTGGGCGGGCGATTGACAACAACCTGCAAACCGCTTTCTTCCAGAATCGCGCCCAAATGGCTGCGTTGCTCTTCTGAACTGGATGCAATAGCTACACGTAGCTGTGGCGGGTGTTTTAAAATAATCATTAGTAATATACCTCCAACCGCCCTATCAATAGAGCGCCGGCGCTAACCAGCAACTTACTCTTGCGATAAAGCTTGTCCATATAATCCTATACCTTTACCCTCCCGGGCATGGTTAAGGCGTCCTTGTCTAAGATAACTAAAGTTAACATGTGTTCCATCTTATACCATTAGCTCGATGTATTCTTCTAGCGCGATAATTCTTTAATTTAGCGGTATCACTGCCCAGTATAGGTGAACCCGGGAACGCGGTTGGCGCTACCCGGTTCAGCTGCCTTGTTATCCGGGTCGGTTTGCACCGGCGGGATAATGGTCTGCGCCTTCTGGCCGATGCTGGCCGGGGCCTCGTTCAGCAGCTGCTCAATGGGCGGCAGTACTGGCGGAGTCTGATTCGGCTGTAGTGCTACGCCGTCTTCGGCCTTCTTGAGTTGCTCGGCGCGGATATAATTATACTTGCTACTGGCGATGCGCGCGCCGGTGGCAGGGTCACGCACGATCACCGGGTGCAGGAAGACCATCAGATTGGTCTTGCGCACGGTGCTGGATTTGCTGCGAAACAGCGCGCCCAATACGGGTAGGTCGCCCAGTAAAGGCACCTTGCGCACGCTATCCACCACATTATTGTCGATCAGGCCGCCCAGCACGACGATTTTGCCATCATCTACCGTTACCGTGGTCTTGATGGCGCGTTTGTCGGTAATGATGTCGCTGGCGCTCGCGGTACTGGGAGAAATACTGGAGACCTCCTGCTCGATCTCCAGCGTTACGGCATCGCCTTCATTGATCTGCGGCTTAATTTTTAACTTCAGGCCGACATCTTCGCGCTGAATGGTCTGGAATGGGTTGGTAGCAGCCGTATCGCCAAGCCCGGTGAAGTTACCGGTAACAAACGGCACATTCTGGCCGACAATGATCTCCGCCTCCTGGTTGTCCAGGGTAACCAGTGTTGGCGTAGACAACACATTGGTATCGGCGTCCGATAACAGCGCAGTGATGACGGCACGCACATCGGCGAAGCCGCCGGATCCGAAATAGCCCAGGCTGATGCCAGACCTTGCCAAGGCGGAGGTGTCAACGGCAATTCCCGGCACCCCGGTAGTGGCGTTAATCGCGGTACCGCCGACAATCCCGGCAACACTGCCTCCGCCAAAGACATATTGAATGCCCAGTTGCGCGGCCTTGGTCGAGGACACCTCGGCGATCACAGCCTCGACCACGACCTGCGCACGGCGTATATCCAGTTGGCGAACCACGGCCTGAATGGAAGCAAACTGGGCCGGGGATGCGGTAATAACCAGGGCATTGGTGGCCTCATCGGCCTGGATGCTCAACTTCACTTCATTATTGGGATTGCCTCCCGGGATGCCTTGCTGTCCGGGCCGGATTAATGGTGTCGGGTTATTGGGCTGAGGGTTTTCCAGCGCCAGGCTAGGAATATTATTATCCGGTTCACCGCTTAATAATCCGCCGGGGCTGAGCGTATCACCGCTTGCGTCGCGTCCGCGCCGGGCCGGAACACCGGTCAATACCTCGACTAGGTCGGTGGCCTTAGCGTAGCGCAGGTAAATCACATGAGTATCACCGCCGCCATCGTCAATCGCCGTATCAAGATGCGAAATCGTGGCGCGAATACGCAGGCGCTCAGCCTTGTCGCCGCTGATTAAAACGCTGTTGGTGCGCTCATCGGCGATCAGCGTGGTGCGCGAACCGGTCGGATTGGCCTGAATATTCTGCTGCTCCAGGGTGGTCAAAATGCGCACCAGTTCTGCCGCTGCGGCATGTTGCAGGCGAATAATCTCGACCTCATCGGTGCTCGGACGGTCAATGTTGCGAATTAGTTTGGCGAGGCGGTCGGTGTTGCCGGCGCGGTCAGAGATAACCAGCATGTTATTTTCCGGAAACGCCGCCATGTGCGCCTGCGGGCTTGCCAGCGGGCGCAGGATTGGCACCAGTTGCGCCGCCTGCACGTTCTGCAATTCCACAACACGCGTTACGATTTCATCGCCCGATCCCGGATTTTCACTATCGGTGGTAGGGATGTCGTTGAACTTGGCGTTGGCGTCGGGAATGATCTTAATGGCATTGCCGGCCGGCACGGCGGCAAAACCGTTGACCTCGAGTACTGACAGAAACACCTGATAGATTTCATTTTTCTCCATCGGCCGCGAGGAGATGATGGTGACCCTGCCATTTATGCGCGGGTCGACGATGAAATTCTTGCCGGTCACTTCCGCCACCGTGGTGATCAGGGCGCGGATATCGGCGTCCTTGAAATTCAGGGTCGCAGGCTCGGCAACGGCGAGCAGCGGGATTGTAAACACTACCAATAGCAGGTAGCGGCAATAACGCTGCACTGCACGCAGGGCGATAATTTTTGTTGCATAGACACTCAGGTACCTGGACATTAATCGATCCTTTAGTATGATAATTATGATGATTGCCTGCGAAAATAACCTTATTCGTTAATGCCGGCGGCCAGCGTTTTAGTCTGGCCGTTGCGATTGACCACCAGTTGCACCTGAGTCGCGGTAGTCAGGTTCTGCATGATCTCGAATGCCTTGGCGGGATTATCCAGCGTAATGCCGTTGACTGCGGTCACCACATCCCCTGGCTCCAGGCCTAAGCCGCTGAATAAGGCGGGATCGCTACCCGGTTGCATACGATAACCCATGAATTTCCCACCCTCCTGAACCGGCTCGGCCTGCGCCACGCCAGCCAGACTCTGCGGATTAGTCGCCAAGGCATCGCGATAATTACGTAACGACGAACTGATATTGGCGGCTTGAGAATCTGCCGCCTGGGCCGCCAGGTTGGCCGCTACGTCGGGCGGCGGAGAACCCTCCGGAAATTCCGGATTCATAAACTCAGCCCCCGGCAGGGCTGTGGGCAAATTAGCGGGCAGCGCATTATTCGCCTGTCCGCCAGTTGAGGCATCGCCGGCAAGCATCAGGATTTCGTCCTGATTATTACGGTTAAGCACAATATGGTCGGCGAAAATTTCTTTTAATGTCGCCTCGCCCGGTAGCTGCGCATTGATGGCATAGGAATCTTCCCGGCCGGCCTGATCCGCAATAATCGCACGGGCATTTAACGGATCATTAGAGGCAATCACGCCTTTGAGCGTCAGCTTGAGCGGGGTTACGGGTACCACCTTAGGTACCTCGGCAACCTGGGCATTGGACGCCTGCGGCTCCCCAAAGAGATGCAAGTTGGCAATGCTTTGCGGCGCGGCCATAGTCATCGTTGGCACGGCTGCACGGTTAGCGGTTATCACAGGCGCTTTCTCGGCAATCACCGCCGTCGGCCACATCAGCCAGGTGAGTTGCGCGAGAGTATAGGCCAGGATTATGACCAACCCTGCATTGATCAAGGGTATCAGACGTTGCATTGGCCTTCGCGGCAAAGCATATAGGTACTCTTTCAGCCTATGAATAATATGATCTAGCGCGCCTTAGCGGGTAAACGCGCAGACGCCATGGGCACAAGTTTGCAATGCTAGCAGAAACCGCTCTAAAGAGGAAAGGCCAAGGACACGAGGGGGTTGTGGTAAATATTTGATAAGTGGAAGAATTAGGATGTCCGCCAGGGAAATAAATCACTTCCTGGGCGATAATTCAGTCAACTCTTACATCGAACAGCGGTTAAATCGTGATCCCAACTCATAACTTTGCGTACTTGAGCTTGAGATAAGGCAGGAGATAGGGCGCAAGTCTCTGCTGGTGGGCGGCCTCGAGATGACGAAATGAAGTTACCCGTTTGCGGCAATTGCCCGCCCCGCACGCGCAGGCAAAACCGGCAAAATCTTCTTCGTCGATAGCGGTGCTGTAATCCCAGCTAATCTCTTCATCGGCGGCGATATCGCGCAGGGCAACCAGGCTTAGTTCTGAATCGGATTCAGCATTGCCGAAGGCGGCATTGGGATCGCAGCAGTGATTGACATAATCATCGGCCGCGCCCGACGGGCCGAGATAAAGCTGTTCGCCTATTTGCAGGTGGTAATCATCAAAATTCACCTGCGCGCAGTGAAGAGTTTCACCGGCAAATTGCAGTATATCCTCCCCCGCCTCTAGCGGCCTGGCCGCAAACACGCCCTTGCCGTGCTGCGCGCTCGTCTTTATGTAGACCTTCAACGTGCCGCTTCTATATTTTGTGGTACGACATCTTGCGATACATCCAGCCAGTCATGCGGCTTGAGGAATATATCGTACAGCCTCGCCTCCGCCGTGCCGGGTTCAGGCTGCCAGTTGTAACGCCACTTTACCAAGGGTGGCAACGACATCAAGATGGATTCGGTGCGTCCGCCGGATTGCAGGCCGAACAAGGTGCCGCGGTCGTAGACCAGGTTAAATTCCACATAACGCCCGCGCCGGTAGAGTTGAAAATCGCGCTCGCGTTCGCCGTAAGGCAGGTGTTTGCGGCGCACTACAATGGGCAAATAAGCAGACAATAAATGATCGCCGACACTTTGCATAAAACCAAAACAACGCTCGAAACCGCCCTCGTTGAGATCATCAAAAAATAAACCGCCGATGCCGCGCGGTTCGTTGCGATGCTTGAGGAAAAAATACTCGTCGCACCATTTCTTATAGCGCGCATAAACCTCGGTGCCGAACGGCGAGCAGGCCTCCCGCGCGGTGCGGTGCCAGTGCACGGCATCTTCCTCGAAACCGTAATACGGCGTTAAATCAAACCCGCCGCCAAACCACCAGATCGGTTCCTCACCCTCTTTATCGGCGATAAAGAAGCGCACATTGCAATGCACCGTTGGCACATACGGATTGCGTGGGTGAAACACCAGCGACACGCCGAGCGCCTGCCACCGCCGCCCGGCCAATTCTGGCCGATGTGCTGTAGCCGAAGGCGGCAGCTTATCGCCGGACACATGCGAGAACCCGATACCCGCCTGTTCAAACACCGCGCCATCGGCCATCACACGCGAGCGTCCGCCTCCGCCTTCGGCACGCTCCCAGATATCTTCACTGAACCGGCCGGCGCCATCTTCAGCCTCAAGGGCGGCGCAGATACCCTCTTGCAGGCCCATTAAATATGTTTTTACAACGTTTATGTCGGGTGTATCCATAGGTTCTCTAGATAGGCGGTAATCAAGCGTTGTTATCGTACCTGTTTCAGTCTTAAGCGTGTAGGGTTGCGTCGGCTCCGCCTGCGGCTTGAGCCGTCCTACATAGCTTGTCATCCTGAGCGCAGCGAAGTATCTGATAACTAACCAAAATCCCCCCACAATGTCTGCACGGCGGCAAGCGCGGCCACGGGTGCGGTCTCGGTGCGCAGCATGCGCGGGCCGAGTTGCACGGCAGTAAAGCCGGACTTTATCGCAGCTTGAGTTTCGGCGTCACTCAAACCGCCCTCGGGGCCGATCAGCATGCTTATATCGCCGGTCGGCGGCTCCAATTGCGACAGATGTTGCGTGCTGTACGGATCGAAGACGAGTTTTAAATTTGCCTGCGTCTGCGCAAGCCATTCGTGCAATGGGCGCGGCGCCAGAATCTCCGGCACACGCGTGCGCCCGCACTGCTCACAGGCCGAGATGGCAATGCCCTGCCAGTGCGCGAGGCGCTTTTCGGCACGCTCTTCTTTCATGTTCACGACGCAAAATTCCGTGAACAACGGAACAATCTGCGCCACGCCCAACTCGACGGCCTTTTGAATCGCGTAGTCCATGCGCTCACCACGCGATATGCCCTGCGCGAGTTGCACGGAGAGTTTCGATTCGGCATCGCGCGCGATGGAATCACCTATCTTTATAGTCGCCATACCGCGCTGTTCGGACTCCAGTGTCGCGGCATATTCCCCGCCCTGTCCGTTAAACACGATAAGCGCCGCGCCCGGCTTCATGCGCAACACGCGCGTGATGTGCTGCGCGGCCTGTTTAGCGAGCGGCACCGAAGCGGTGGTTTGCAATGCGACGGGCAGGTAGATACGCGGAATGCTCAAGCAACAAGGCTCTATAGTGTAAGGCTGGGTTTCGTTGTGGGTGGACATCGCAGAGCCAATCTAAGCCTTACTCCCGCAGGAGCTCGGATAACTATTTCGTCATTCTCGCGTATGCGGGAATCCAGTAGATCTTGTAGCTCCCTCACGGGATTCCTGCTCCCCGCTTTCGCGGGTACAAGCTTCACAGGAACGACATGGATTTTAATCAAGGTCGAGGCGCTTGACCTGTAAGATCACATTATCCACACCGATGACTTGCACGCGCGTGCCCGGTGGGCAATCCTCGCCGATGATCTTCCAGGTGGAGTCGTCGACCTGGATCTTGCCCTGGCCGTTGATAATACCTTCTTTCAAAGTCACGATGCGGCCTACGTATTGCTCGCCGCGCCGGTTGAGTTTCGGCTGATCGCTTACGACCGGATTGCGTTTCAAATACATACGCCACGTGACTGCACTCGCCACCGCCAGCAACGCGAATATCAGTACTTCGATTTGCCAGCCCAGGCCAGGGAAGATCAGTGCGAGGATACCGACCACGCCGGCGGCGATACTCATCCACAGGAAAAAGGCGCCGGGTACGGTGACCTCGAGGATCAGTAACAGCATGGCGAAGATCAGCCAGTGCCAGTAATCGAATTGATTGAACATGACGGCCATTACACGCCACCCGGCTTGGATTCAACAGCGGCGCGCGCGCCGAAGGCCTGTTTGGCGATCTCTCCGATGCCGCCGATAGCGCCGATCACGCTCGCCGCCTCCAGCGGCAGGAATAAAATCTTTTGATTGTCGGAAATGGCGATGTTTTGCAGTGCGTCGATGTACTTTTGCGCGACAAAATAATTGATGGCCTGAATATCGCCCTTGGCGATGGCCTGCGACACCATCATGGTTGCCTTGGCCTCCGCCTCGGCCAGACGTTCGCGCGCATCGGCATCGCGAAACGCGGCCTCCTTGCGCCCCTCGGCCTGGAGTACGGCGGCCTGTTTTTCGCCCTCGGCCTTGAGGATCTGTGCCTGCCTGAAACCCTCGGCATCGAGAATATTGGCGCGCTTTTCGCGTTCCGCCTTCATCTGACGGCCCATGGATTCCACCAAGTCCATGGGCGGTGAGATGTCTTTTATTTCGATGCGCGTGACCTTCACGCCCCAAGGTGTGGTGGCGTCGTCCACGACGTGCAGCAGGCGCGCATTGATCACGTCGCGCTGTGACAATAATTCGTCGAGGTCCATTGAACCCATCACGGTGCGGATGTTGGTCATGGTCAGATTTAAAATCGCGTTTTCGAGATCATTGACTTCATAGGCCGCCTTGGCCGCATCGAGCACCTGGAAAAACACCACGCCGTCGACCTTCACCATCGCATTGTCCTTGGTGATGATGTCCTGGGAGGGCACCTCCAGCACCGTCTCCATCATGTTCATCTTGGCGCCGATCAGATCGACGAAGGGAATGATGAGGTTGAGGCCCGGCGTGAGTGTGCGTGTGTAGCGGCCGAAGCGTTGCACCGTGTATTCCATGCCCTGCGGAACGGACTTGGCACCCGAAAAAAGCAGGATGACGGCGAGCAGGCCGAAAATGATGGCGAACGTAGAGAAACCCATAAACACCCCCGTTGAATTATTGGCAAAGTATAGTCTTAAGGTCTCCCAATTAGTAAATCGTATGCGGTATTACGCGCCAGGGGCTTATTCGCGTAAAATAGCGCAATGACTAACCACATCACACCTCCCAAATCACTCCTGCGTCCCGTAGGCCGCGCGATTGCGGACTTCGACATGATCCGCGACGGCGATCGCGTGCTGCTCGGAGTGTCCGGCGGCAAGGACTCGCAGTCCTTGCTGCATATCCTTTTGCATCTGCAACGCCATGCGCCGATACGCTTCGAACTGGGCGCGGTAACGGTCGATCCGCAGGTGGAGGGTTTCGACCCTTCGCCGCTGAAGGACGTCATGACCGAGCTTGGCGTGCCGTATTTTTATCGCTCGCAGGCCATCATGGAGCAGGCGAAAGAGAATATGGGCAACGCCTCTTTTTGCGCCTATTGCTCGCGCATGAAGCGCGGTGTGATGTATGACGCGGCGCGCAAGGGCGGCTACAACGTGTTGGCGCTCGCGCAGCACATGGACGACCTGGCCGAGAGTTTTTTGATGTCGGCCTTTCACGGCGGGCAACTGCGCACCATGAAGGCGAACTATGTGAAT
>JBDSOT010000056.1:0-4112 GCA_039914705.1 Gammaproteobacteria bacterium
ATCATTATTCCTATCGTCCTCTTTGTCGGTGGCATTGCCTTGGCAATCTGGCTCACCAACATTGCACTGGTTCAGCTTCATCAAGCACAGCACGGCAAGAAATAACGCATTACGCATTACCGCCTTGTCCGGCCGCCGGACAAGGCGTCGTCACCCTGACCCGCTCGCCCGCATTGCTTTAATGTATTCAAGAAGATTCCAGCCATTATTCCGGTTAATTAAATTCGTCCCACCGGAAGGTTGAATCTTCCACTCCCCGCCTATGACCAAGCTACCTCACCCACTCATCAAATTCCTGGTAACCTCCGCCGGTTTTCTCTTCGTGGGTACCGTGCACGGAGTGCTACAGGTCGTGCGCCCGATACGCGCCTGGCTGGAATCCATAGGAACGCCCAACAGTAATCCGGGCCATTTAATTGATCCACTGGCCCACGCGCACATCAATATCGTGGGCGGTGTGGTGCTGCTCGGCATGGCGCTGACGTATTATCTGTTGCCGGTACTCTCCGGCAGACCGCTCTATTCGCAACGCCTAGTGGAGCATACCTTCTGGTGGACTGCTGTAGGCATTAGCTGTTTTTATCTCACGCTGATGACCTTCGGCATTTGGGAGGGTTATCTTTTGTTAAACGATCCCGCTGCCGTTGCCGGGGTGCACCGCTTTTATCCCTTCACCATCGCCACGGCCGCGACCATAATGGGCATGGGGTTCTGGATTTATTTCGCGAATATTTTTATAACCGTCCGGCAGCTCTATAAAAAGCCCGCGTAACCGCGCAACCATCGCGCCGCTAAATCGAGTTTGATATGACGCCGGATTGCGCCTGCCCGCAAAACTTTCCCGACTGGCATCAGCGAGACATTGATCTCGGTGGCGAACTTGCTCACATCCTGCCCATTCCCATGTTCCTGCATATGCCCATCGGCTTCGAGGCCTATGTGGAACGCCAGCGCCAGGCGCTAGCACGGCTGCCCCTGCGCGAGCGTTGGCCGGGCCTGGTACTTACCCGCTCTGCATCCTTGCGCGGACGCATCATCCGCCTGCTCGAAGCTGCGGTTTGTCCCGCGCGGCATCTGGAATTTCTGCCTAGCCCGTTTCATCTGCGCGGCTACTTGCATCAAGGTGATATAGGTACGATCTCTGCGGGTGTGCGGCACATACAGCAGGAATTGCTAGCGGAAGGACGTCGGCCACGAGAATTGTATTTGTGTTATTTAACCTGCCCACTCTGTAACGAACAACGCGGCGGGGATAAAATCCTGCTGCTGCGCCGCTGGGTGGAAAGCCCTGCCTTGAAGAAACGCATTACCGCAAAGGCGGGGTAATAAGTTATTAAACTTGGCTGGGGATGGTGAAGAGGCTGCTATTTTTCTGCCATTACAACAAACGGAAAACCCAACAGGGTTTGTTGTCCGGCCCTGGCACCATCACCCACGCGTTGAATCTTCACCCACAAGGTCTGCGGCCCGAGTTCGCGCATCGCCAGACCACGGCGGAAAATTCCGGTGTGGCCGTCCTGGATGGACTGCACCCAAGGCCCGTCTTTGTGCATGCTGATAGACACCAGCAAATTAAATTCCGGCTGACGATGCGGCAAGGTTGCCACCACCAGTACCTCATTGATACCCAGTCGCGCGGGACTGGGGCGCGTCTCCACCCCGAACTCAATGCCCTGCCAATATTGCGCAGGCAATTGCGCATCTTCACCGATGCATGCCGCCAGGTTCAACCCCAGCATCACGATTAGCCATGTTTTTAAATGCCGGTTAATCTTCAGGCGCATCCTTATCCGAATCCAGTTTACCTGCGCGCTGCGAGCCGTACAGGTTGACCATTGAATAAATAAAGGAGATACCGACCGCGATGTACACCAGCGCCATGGCAAAGCCCCAGTCCACCCATGTGCGTTCGTAGCCCGGACGATCACCCCAGAACGGAAAACTCAAACCGACCGCCACCAGCAATACAACAAAGATTACGGCACCAAACCAGTAGGGAACATTGCGCTGCGACTCGGGAATTTTTTCCACCAGCTCCCAGTCCTCCAGTCCGCGCTTGTTATGCCGCTCCTCTTCGGAGGCATAGCCGAAATTATTCGAGGCATCGCCCCAGGCAGCGTCTACCGCGTCCCGATCCTGGTCAGGCGCTGTATCAGTGGGTCTCGTGTCCGGTGTATTCATGTCTGACCTCTCGCAACAAAATGCTGCACCCGATAAGTGTCCTGCCAGCCGTTCGTAGCCCGCAGCTGCACCACAAAAGAATGTAGCCCCGGCACCAAACCCGGATAGATATGCAAATTAATATTCTGGCGGCCTGCCGTGGTAAACACGGCTTGGCGTGCCGACAACTCATACATGCCGTCAGGCATGCCCTGCACACTCACCGTCAGCGTCTCACCGGCGTAGAGCTTGTTGGCAATATTAATTCGGTAATCCTGAATATGAGCGCCCTGCAAGGTCTCCGCGCGATACACCGAGAAATGATACGGCTGGTAACTCACGATGCCCCAGACAAACATCGCGGCACCGATCAAGGTTACAGGAATGGTCCAGGTTACACGGCGAAACATTGTGCTGATATTGCTGCGCAAGTTTTTAATTTTTGACTCGGCGCGCGCGCCGAACTCGAAGCGCAACAGGCTCGCCAAACCTTTGCGTGCCTGCAAGGAATCGCAGGCGGTAATGCAGGCACCGCAATTAATGCAGCTATCGAAGGTGGAGGTATTGCGTGGGTCAATCTCGACCGGGCAGATCGTCGCGCAATAATTACAGGTGGCGCAACTGGCCTCGACCTCACGCGTGCTGTCATACGCGATGTGCAGGGTTTGCGTGGTCTTGAACGAGTGCTGCCAGACCCGGTAAATACACATGAAGCGGCAAAAGAAATAACGCACCACGGCAATATCAACAAAGATAATCACGACAAAAATACTGTATATCCAATACAGCGACCCGGCCAAACGCACGTCGTCCTGGAAGGTGACAAACGACCACATCACGCCGGGTGAATAGAAATAAAACATGGGAACAAGCGCGGTCAGCATCGACACGGCCAAAAATAAAATTCCCAATACGGCCCAATTTATCCAGCTCTTTTTTCCCGCCGAGATTTGCATCGCCTCACCGCCCAGGCTGACCTCGGCGCGTTTGCCCAACAATTTACGGGTCATGCGATTGGCCCATTCGGACACGGTATTTTGCGGGCAGGACCAGCCGCAAAAGGCCGTGCCGACGGCGGAGTACATCAGAATCAGCCCGCTCGCAACCGTTACCCAAAATCCGAACACCAAAAAGAAATCGGAAAACCAGATTTGTCGACCCAGCACAACAAAGGAGCCTGCGGCCGGATCAATGCGGAACAAGCCTGTCGTCGGGATCAGGATAAAGATCAGAATCGTGGCCACCTGCACGGCACGCCGCGCCCAATGCAGCCGACGTCCGTCAGCACTCGAGCGGCCTGCGTCAACCGTAACCTTGATGCGGCTCAGGGCCTCATTTGCACTCGTACTCATAGCGCCTATTTTAACATAAAGGCCGATGCGCAACTTGGGTGCAGGTTACAGTGTTAACTCGCAAGCTCAAGGTGATGGACGAATCTCTTTATCCAACGGACTCACTGCCCCCAATCGCGCACGATAGGCTTCCGCTTCTTTGACATTCCCGGCCGCGCGCTCTAAATGCCACAAGGCGCGCAAAACTTCAGCATGGTCAGGGCGTATCTTGAGTATGGTTTGCAATGCCTCGCGCTGATTTATGCCGCTGTTGAGGGCTTGCGGCAGGGTGGTCAGCATGCTATCGGTCAGCGCAAAACCAATCCAGCGATCTTGAGGGTTGGCCTGATAGGCGAGGCGCATGAGCCTTGAGCTTTCATCATTACCTTGCAGGGTTTCCAGCCATGCGCGCACGGCCAAATCAGTAGCGCTGAACGCCCGTTCAAAATCCGGCAGATCGGACGCATCAACACGCAGTTCTTGCGCCGCCTGTACAAAGGCGGGACGACTTTGCAAAAGTTTCTCTAACAATAAAGCCAGATTCAACTCACCCGCATAACGCGCGCGCGGCAGACGAAACTCGATGCGCGGTGCCCATTCGTCCTGCACGGGTCCGGTGCT
>JBDSOT010000113.1:0-7215 GCA_039914705.1 Gammaproteobacteria bacterium
TCATGGTGTAGAATAATTCAAGCTAATAGTGCACTGCCGCGAATCAAAACGATGACTTTAAATCTTTACAACCCACTTGCGAGGCCCCGAATAACGATGCTCTGCGTTAAAGGAATTTGACATGGAAAACCGTGCCCACGCCATCGTTGCGGGCTTGTTCGTCATTATATTCGGGCTCGCATTAGCCGCTGTCATATTATGGTTTGGCGGCGACACCGCCGAAGAGGATGTGTATGTACTGGTCTCCAAATCATCGGTGTCCGGGCTTAATCCGCAAGCGGCCGTGCGTTATCGCGGCCTGCAGGTTGGTCACGTAGAAAAAATTCAACTTGATCCTCAGGATTCACGCACAATTTTAATCCGCGTTCTGATAGACCCAGCGACGCCCATCACCAAAGGCACGTATGCGGAGCTTGCCTATCAGGGATTGACCGGTCTTGCCTATATTCAACTCGATGATGATGGAACCACATCAAGGCCACACGAAACCCGGTCTGATGCGCCGGCACGTATCGAGATGCGCGAGTCCCTGTTACAAGAGGTCGGCAGTTCAGCCCCGTTGTTGCTCGCCCGCGTGAGTGCACTGACTGAGCGTCTGACCGATTTGTTCAATGACGAAAACCTGACACACATCAAAAACACGCTGGCCAATGTTGAAAATGTGTCGGCGCGCTTTATCGCACTTCAGAACAAACTCGAGCCCACGCTCGACGCCCTGCCTGCGGTTGCTCTGGATACCCAGAAGGCCATGAAGCACGCTGATGAGCTACTGGTCGATCTTAATAAACTGACGCTGCAGGCAAAACAGAGCCTGGCAAAATTCGACCAGGTCGCTACCAGCGCGGGCAAGGTTGCGTTGAGCGCCGAGAAGATTGGCAAGGCCGGCGAAGAAGTTAGCCGTGAATTACGGGCATCCGCGCTTCCAAAATTCGAGCGCCTGATGGAAGACTTAACGGTTACAGCCCGCAATCTCGATAAGCTTTTGACAACTATTGAACGGCGTCCGCAGAGCCTGATTTTCGGTAAGTCCGCAGCGCAACCGGGGCCGGGTGAAACAGGCTTTGTCCCACCTTAGAAGGAATCATTATGGTAAAAATTTCCCTTGTTGCCGCGCTGGTGATCGCACTGTGCACTGGATGCGGCACTGCATTAAAAGACAAGCAACTGCTTGCCACATATGATTTCGGCCTGCCTGGGCAGATCATTTCAGATAATACGACTCGGGCCATCAAGACCCGTCTGGAGGTAAACGCGGTCACCGCTCCTTCGTGGCTCGACAGCCCGGCCATTTTGTACCGGCTTGCCTATCAGGATGCGGCGCGTTTGCAGCCCTATGCAGATAGCCGCTGGGCCGCATCGCCGGCCGCTTTGATGACCTTGCGTCTGCGTCAGGCTATTGACGCATTAGGACCGCCTGCCACGGGATCAGCCAAGCAATATGAGCTGCGTGTCACCCTTGAGGAATTCAGCCAGATATTCGATGCGTCGGATTCCAGCCGCGTATTGTTGCGCGCAAATGCGAAACTTATTAACGACGATGATCGCAGCACCCTCGCCGAGCGCACCTTCGCCATTGAGCACAAGGCGCGAACCCCCGATGCGCAAGGCGCGGTAAGCGCGCTAACGCAGGCCAGCGATGATTTCATTACTGAGCTTTTGGCTTGGATAGCAGATCTGCCATCTATTAAAAACTAGCTGCACGTGCATCGTTCTTTTACAAAAGAGCGCGCGGTAAAAGGATTCAGCTGTCAATGAATAACGAAGATCAGCATGACGAACGTGAAAAACAGCACCAGATGAACCATACCTTCGAGCGCATTGGTCTCTCCGTTATTCAGATTCACCATGGCAACGAGCATGGTCAGCAGGATCATGACACCTTGCGTGGGCGTCAGCCCCATCGTCAGCGGAATGTCGGAAATTAACGAGATAGTTTCCATCACCGGGATGGTCATCAAAACGGTTGCGAGCGACGCCCCTAGCGCGATATTGACGACGGTTTGCATGCGGTTGTCCAGCGCCGCGCGCACGGCGGTCAATATTTCGGGGCTGGCGGAAATTAGCGCCACGACCACACCGGCGAGCAGGATGGGCAAGCCCGTTTGAGTGATTCCCTCGTTTAAAAAAACTGATAACACCTCCGCCAGCGCACCGATCGCCACGATCAACGCAATCAACAAACCGATATGGTAGCGGCCACTAACCTCGTTATGATTCCCCATCACAGTGTTCTGCGCCCTGGCCGCTTCCATAGCGGGCGTATATTCAAAAAAGTAGCGATGTTCGACGATCTGTATACGCGTAAACAGCGCGTATAAGGCAGCAATGACAACGATGTTGAAAATGGAATACAGCGCGACGTCATTAAGCTCGATAAAATCCGGGATGACCATGGTTACGCCTACCGCAACCAGGATCATCGCGATGTAGGAATTTGAACTGTCAACATTATACTTTTGCTGCCCGTGTTTGATGCCGCCAATGATGGCCGCCACCCCGATAATGCCGTTAATGTCCAGCATCAGCGCCGCGTAGATTGTGTCCCTAACTAATGTAGGGTTATGTGCATCCTGCAACATAATGGCGAGAATGATAACCTCCACACCGACCGCAGCGCCCGTCAGGATTAAGGTGCCGTAAGGTTCGCCGTATTTGTGCGCCAGAATCTCCGCGTGATGCGCAACGCTGAAGGCAGCGGTAAGAATCACGCCCATAATCAGCGCAAACGTCAACGCAACTCCCCAGAGCCCGAACCCCAAGAGCGTGTGTTCCAGAGGATAAATTATGGCGACCACCACAATCGCTAACAACAGGGCTTTTTCTTTAAGAATGGAAATCACGTAGGTAACCTTGGAATTATCTGATTGTAGTTTAGCTTATAATATTTTTACGAAATCAGTCTCGTGCACGCCACTTGGGGTTGCCGCAGCAATTTTTAAACGATTCCAGCCGTCATGGCCGATGCGGCGCAAGGTTGCCAGGTTTTTACCGGAAATTTGCGCGGCCTCGGGAAAAGCCGCCAAGCCGCGCTCAATACTCGACTCACGTAGCAGGTGCAACATCGGATAGGGAGAACGATTAGTGTAATTTTCGATGTCGTCTGGGGAACTGCCCGCGAACTGATACCGCGGGTGAAAGCTGGCAATCTGAATTTCACCCTCTAGCCCTAAAGCAACAACGGTTGCATCGGCCTGGTCGAGGAAATCGTTATAGTCGAGGAAATCCGCAAGTACGGCAGGATGAATCAGCAAGGTGGTTTCGACATCGTCAGTATTAGCAGCCGCCAACACACGCAGTTCGCAAATCAGATCGGCAAGCAGTGCCTCCGCTGTTTCCGCCGCACTGACCGCGTAACGAATCTGATTCTTGTCATACGCGACCTTGGCGAACGGACACAGGTCGAGGCCAATCACGGCCTTTTCGAGCCAGGCTTGTGTTGCTGAGATAATACCTGCTTCGTATGCTACCGGGGCTACCACTCAATTATCAGGCTTCTAACAGTGGCAATTAAAACGGTATGTCATCATCAAAATCACTGGCGCTGGGCCCGCCCTGCTCACCCGAGGCAGGCTGAGATTTAGCGGAGCCTGCGCCGCGCGCCTGGCCGGCGCCGGTATCTTCGCTGTAAGCCGCACTGGCCCCACCGCCGCCCTTACTGCCCAACATCTGCATCTCGCTGGCGATGATTTCCGTCATGTAGCGATCGGCCCCGGTGGTTTTATCTTGCCATTTGCGTGTGCGCAGGCTGCCCTCGACATACACCGACGAGCCTTTCTTTAAATACTCACCGACGATCTCGGCAAGGCGATTGTAGAACACCACATTATGCCACTCCGTGCGCTCCTGTTTTTCTTTGGTTTCCTTATCGTTCCAGCTGTCAGTGGTCGCCAGTGTGACGTTCGCCACGGCACCACCGCTGGGCATGTAACGCACTTCCGGATCTTTACCGAGATTGCCGATGAGGATGACTTTATTTACGCCTCTTGCCATGAATTTCTCCTTATGGTTTTAAGCTGGATGATCAGAACAGAAAAAATGATTGCCGTATTATGCGCGCGCCACCGAGAACTCTCCCAGTGCTTTATCGTCCAGCAATTTACTATCTACCTTGAGGTAAGCGATGCCGTCTTCGACAATCACCACAGCCTCGACAACGCCCGGTACTTGCATCAAGCGGGCGGTTAGATGCCGGGCCTGCTCAGGCCCGACCATGCCGACATTGACCATGTGGCTACGTAAATAGCGCGGCGTTTTCATGCCGAGCGCTAATGCGGCCCACAACCCCGCTATCAGCGCGCAGAAACCGAATACGCTTGCTATGCCGTAGGCGCCGTAGAGCCAGCCGCCCGCCGACCCGCCGATGAAGGCGCCCAAAAATTGCGCCGTGGAGTACACACCCATGGCGGTGCCTTTGCTGTCTGGCGGCGCGGCCTTGGAGATCAGCGAGGGCAGACTGGCTTCTAATGTGTTAAACGCGGCAAAGAATAAAAACAGCGCGAAGCCGATCCCTATAATGGAGTGATGACCCATCCATAGACCGAGTTCCGCAAGACCCAACAGCAGGATAGATCCCACGAACACTTCTTTCATGCGGCGCTTTTTCTCGGCTACGATAATTAACGGCACCATGGCGAGCATACCCAGCAGCAGCACCGGCAGATACACCTGCCAGTGGTGATCGGAAGCAAGCCCGGCCTGATCACGCAAAGCGAGCGGTAACACGACAAAGCTGGCGATCAGTATCATGTGCAGCGCCAGAATGCCTGCGTTCAGGCGCATGAGCTGCGGGTCGGCGAATATATCTTTGAATTTTCCCGGCACTGCTTGGGTATCGCGGTGAAAGCGGCTGAGTACGGGTTGCGGCACCCAGAGCTTAAGCACACCAATACCGGCAATGGCGAGTACGGCTGTAGCCCAGAATATTCCCGGCACGCCGATCCAGCTGTTGAGGATAGGTCCTGCAACCAACGCGAACGCAAATGACAAACCGATGGTCATGCCGATGGTGGCCATCGCTTTTGTGCGCTGCTCCTCGCGCGTGAGATCAGCGACCAGTGCCATCACCGCCGCCGCGATGGCCCCTGCGCCCTGCAAGGCGCGCCCGATGATAACGCCGGTAATCGAATCGGACATCGCCGCCACGACACTGCCCAGCGCAAAGATAAGCAGGCCGATGACGATGATCGGCTTGCGCCCAAAGCGGTCGGATAGCATGCCGAATGGAATTTGCAACACGGCCTGGCTCAAACCGTAAGCGCCGATCGCCAGACCAATCAGCATAGGGGTGGCGCCCGCAAGATTTCCCAGCGCATAAGTGGAAAATACCGGCAAAATCAGGAACAGGCCGAGCATGCGCAGCGCGTAAATACTGGCCAGCGCGGAGGTCGCGCGCCGTTCGTCCGGTGTCATGCCGGTGTTGTCTGAACGGGGAACTGCGGGGGTAATTTGATCCAAAGCGAGAGTTTCCTTTTGCGGCATCATGCACGTATATTAGCAGGTTTAAACTCTGGAAATCAGTATGGATACTATACAGATTCGCGGCGCGCGCACCCACAATCTGCAAAGCATTGACCTCGACCTTCCGCGCGACAAACTCATTGTAATCACTGGCTTATCGGGTTCCGGAAAATCGTCACTGGCCTTCGACACTATTTATGCCGAAGGCCAGCGCCGCTACGTGGAGTCGTTGTCGAGCTACGCGCGCCAATTCCTGTCGATCATGGAGAAGCCTGATGTCGACCATATCGAAGGTTTGTCGCCGGCAATCTCGATTGAGCAGAAATCTACCTCACATAATCCACGCTCTACGGTCGGAACGACCACCGAGATTTATGATTATCTACGCCTGCTATTTGCGCGCGCGGGCGAGCCTCACTGCCCACTCCACGATACGGTGCTAGAGGCACAAACCGTCAGCCAGATGGTCGATCATGTGCTGGCCCTGCACGAAAATACGCCGTTGATGCTGCTCGCCCCGGTCGTGCAAAACCGCAAGGGCGAACATGTGCAGTTGCTCGAAGAATTGCGCGCCCAGGGTTATGTGCGTGCGCGCATCGACGGCACACTCATAGAGCTGGACGCGGCGCCCGATCTCGATTTGCGCAAGAAGCATACTATAGAAGTCGTCATCGACCGCTTCCGCGTGCGGCCCGATCTTCAACAGCGCCTCGCCGAATCCATCGAGACCACCTTGCGCCTGAGCGATGGCATCGCCCGTATCGCCTTCATGGATCCGGACGCGAAAGGCAAAGCCCAACCTGATGTGGTATTTTCGGCAAAATTCGCCTGTCCGGTATGTGGCTATAGCATCACCGAACTCGAGCCGCGCCTGTTTTCGTTCAACAATCCGGTGGGCGCCTGCCCGGAATGCGACGGCCTCGGCGTCAAACAGTTTTTCGACCCGGCGCGTGTCGTAGCGCACCCCGGACTGAGCTTGCCGGGCGGCGCGGTACGTGGCTGGGATCGCCGTAATGCCTATTATTTTCAGCTGATTACGTCGCTCGCGAAGCACTACGATTTCGACATTGATACGCCCTTCGAGGATTTGTCCAAGCGCCTGCGCGATATTATTCTTTACGGTAGCGGTAGCGTGGTCATCAGTTTTCAATACTACAATGAGCGCGGCGGTGCGACCACGCGGCGACACCGCTTTGAGGGCATCATTCCCAATCTGCAGCGCCGTTATCGCGAGACTGATTCCGGTGTCGTGCGCGAGGAGCTTGCCAAGTATCTGGGTAATCAGGTGTGCACTGAATGCAACGGCGCGCGTCTGACACCGGCGGCGCGTCATGTCTACATCGCAGCCATGAGCTTGCCCGCCGTGGCTGCCCTGCCTGTGGAACAGGCACAGCTGTTTTTTACCACCTTAAATTTGCCGGGCCGGCGCGGCGAAATTGCCGCCAAGATATTAAAAGAGGTCAGTCAGCGCCTGGAGTTTTTGGTGAATGTGGGTTTAGGTTATCTGACGCTGGATCGTAGCGCCGACAGCCTTTCGGGTGGGGAAGCGCAGCGTATTCGTTTGGCCAGCCAGATCGGCGCAGGGCTGGTCGGGGTTATGTACATCCTTGATGAGCCATCTATCGGGCTGCATCAGCGCGACAACCAGCGCCTGCTTAACACCTTGACCTATCTACGTGATCTGGGCAATACGGTGATCGTCGTCGAGCACGATGAAGACGCAATACTTTCTGCCGATCATGTCGTGGACATGGGGCC
>JBDSOT010000131.1:0-11868 GCA_039914705.1 Gammaproteobacteria bacterium
CCGGCAACCAGGCCTTGCAGCGGTTGCAGCACGTCTTTACCGCCGCTCGCCGCACCGACCAGTAACAGCGCGCCGTAAATGATTAAAATAAATCCCACGCCTTTCCATAATTTGCGCCAGCCGCCAGCCTCGGGGCTTAGTCTATCCAGGGCGCCCATATAGACGGCGGAGATGATCAACAGCACTGCCCATAACACCAAGGTGATGGTGGCGGGCAGGATGCGCTCCAGCATCCAGATCGCTACGGCGAGCAGCAGCACGCCGAACACGGCCTTGACGGTGTCCATCCACGCACCGCTGCTGGGCAGCCATTTGCCTAACGAGGTGCCGATCAACAGCAATGGCGCGCCCATGCCCATGCTCATGGCGAATAGCGCGGCGCCACCCAGCACCGGGTCGCCCATCTGGCCGATGACGATCAGCGCGGCGGCGAGCGGCGCGGCCACGCACGGCCCGACGATGAGCGCGGATAAAAAGCCCATCACCGCGACGCCGATCAGCGTGCCGCCTTGCTGTCTGTGGCTGAGCGCGGCGAGTTTACCCTGCCAGCTTGCGGGGATTTGCAATTGGTAAAAGCCGAACATGGAGAGCGCGAGCAGCACGAACACGGCGCTGAAGCTGCCCAAGACCCAGGGGTTTTGCGAGGCAGCCTGCAGATTTTCGCCGAAGCGCCCGGCGATCACACCCGCCACGGTATAAGTCAGCGCCATGGCAAGCACGTAGACCAGCGATAGCGTAAAGGCGCGGCGCGTATTGCCCGTGCCGCGCTGTGCGAATGTGCTGTGGCCGTCCGTTGTAACGATGAGGTCGTGATCCTTGGAGGCGTTCGGCCCGACGATGATGCTGGATAAAATCGGGATCATCGGAAACACGCAGGGCGTAAACGCAAGCAACAATCCCAGGCCGAAGAAGGTTAATAGGGCGAGCGTAGTATTGCCGCCTGTCAGCACCTGTGCGAGGCGGTCTTGTTCAGAGACTAGCGGGGCATTGTTAATTTTATCTGGCGTCGAATCTTTCTGCACGGCAGGCAGGCTGAGACCGACCGTCTTGGTGAGCGGCGGATAGCAAAAGCCCGCCTCGGCGCAGCCCTGGTACGTCGCCTCCAGCGTAATCTGCGTAGCCTTGGTCTCGGTACGTAATAGCGGAATCGAAAACGAAACCTGATTGTGATAGACCTCGGTCTTGCCCAAAAACTCATCGGTCTTTGACTCGCCCGGCGGGAGTTGTGGCGCGCCGAGACGCACGCCCTGGGCATTGAGGAGCCGGAAGGCGAATTTATCGCGATACATGTAATAGCCATCGGCGATGTCCCAGTGCGCGCTGAGTGTTCGCCCGTCTTGCACCGTGAACGAGGCGCTGTAAGCCTCGTCCGGCTCCAGGAATTTATTTTCCGGGTTTGAAATCCCGAACTTTGTGCCGAGTTTGTTAAAGAAATTTTTGACCGCGCTGCCTTCGTTTTCTGTAGTGGCAGAGGAATTTGCATCCGCCGTAGCAGTCGTGACCGCCACGGTTTGTGTCTGCGGTGGGTAACACACGCCGATGTCTGCACATCCCTGTGACACGGTGGTGAGATTGAAGGCGCTGGTGTCATTTGTCGCACGCGTGACCGGAATGTCGATCACGACTTGGTGGCGATAAATTTCCATTTCACCAAAAAATTCATCATTTTTAATCTTACCCGCCGGGAACACGGCGGCACCAAGCTCTATACCCGCTGTGCCCGTCTTGAAATCAAAACGCTTGCGGTATAAATAGTAACCGTCGGCAATATCCCACTGTGCCCTCAGTGTTTGGGGGTCTTTGAAGGTAGTGCTCAGTTTAAAGGCTTGCTCGACTGGCAGTAGATCAGCCGGATTCGCGGCGTGGGCAAGCGGCAACCACGCGAGCAATAGCCAGCACCAAAAAAATTTCATATCAGGCACCATCGCTTTCACGTCCGATCCAGTCAAGATAGGTGGGCAGACCGCCCGTAACAGGTACGGCCACGATCTCCGGGAGTTCATAAGGATGCAGTTCTAAAATAGCCGCCTGCAATTGCGGAAAAATAATCACCGCCGATTTAATGATCAGCAGCGACTCGTCGCTGGTCGCACGCGCCCCTTGCCAGCGGTATACCGAGCGGACATTCGGCAGAATATTCACGCAGGCCGCCAATCGTTTGTCGACCAGCGTATTCGCAATAATACCTGCTGTCTCGTTGTCGGGGCAGGTGCAAAGCACAATGTGATAATTGCTGTTTGCCAAGATTAAAATTCAGTCGCTGATTTAGCTAACCACTGCGTGATTGCCCGCACCAAATCCTTATCGCGATTCGTAAAAAAATGATCGGCATCGGGTATGCGCACTTGTTTGAATTTCTCGTTGCCCACCTGTTTGGCGCTCGCAACCCGTGACGGTGCCAAATCCGTAATCCTTTTTATATCGAGGCTGCCGTAGACATCAAGAACGGGCAGTTTAAGCTGCCCGATCAAGTCGGTGGTATTGAGGCGCGGGTCGAATTTCTTGATGGTACTGTTGGGCGTAGGCGCATCCATGGCAATTCCGATAAAGGCGTCGATGTGCGGAGGCTGCTCCTTCATGATGTAGGCCGCGCCCATGGCCGCGCCCATATCGTGGCCTAGCAATACAATATGCTTGATTCCCTTAGCACGCAGAAATTTGATGCCCGCATGAATACGCGCCGGGGTTTCATCGAAGATAGGGCCGAAGGCGGTGAGTGGCGCACCGGCAGGCAGGATCGGCATTTGCAATGATAAGGTCGCCCAAGCCTGCTCGGGCAGTTCACGGCGCACCGGTGAAATCACCTCCGGCCAGTCGGGATGCATCCCCAGGCCATGCAACATCAGCACCGCGCCCTTGGGTTTACCGCTGGCCTGGGTATAAATGGAAAAGAATTTTTTGCCCTTGCCGTCCTTGAGCCAAACGGCGTCGCCGATTAAAAGTGTTTCCTGTATTTGCGCCGCCCAGCGTTTTTCGCGTGCTTGATCTGTGGCCTGTGCCAGGCTTGAAACCAATATGAGGCATGACAGCAAGGCTAGGGCAGTGATTTTCACAAGGTTCATAGTAGAAATAAACGGATGTTAGCGCGCGGCGTGTTGCTGGGCGTTAGGGGCTACGCTTACATCTTCCGGAGTTTGCGGATAATGTTCTGGGTATGGTGCGCGGGCGACGCCCGAGGTAATGGCGGCGCGCGCCACGCACGGCGGCACCTGCTCGATCAGGCGCGCATCGAAGGGTTTGGGGATGATGTAATCCGGACCAAACTCCAGGTGGCTTAGCCGATATGCCTTCAGCACCTCGGCAGGCACGGGTTCGCGCGCGAGCTGCGCCAAGGCATGCACGGCGGCAATCGCCATCTGCTGAGTGATGCGCGCGGCACGCACGTCCAGCGCGCCGCGAAAGATATAGGGAAAGCCCAGTACGTTATTTACCTGATTCGGATAATCCGAGCGCCCCGTCGCCATGATGAGATCACTGCGCACGGACTTCGCCAAGGCCGGGCTGATCTCCGGGTCGGGATTGGACAGGGCAAACACGATAGGGCGCGGGGCCATGGCCTTGAGCATGTCGGCGGTCACGAGGTCGGGGCCGGACACACCGATAAACACATCGGCATCGCGTATGGCATCGGCCAGCGTGCGCTGCGTGTTTTCACCGGCGAATTCCTGCTTGTAGGTATTCAGATCATCGCGCCCGGCGTGGATCACGCCCTGGCGGTCAACCAGCACGAGATTTTGTTTGCGCGCGCCCAGCGCAAGTAACAGGCGCATTGACGCGATCCCCGCCGCGCCCGCGCCCAGGCAGACAATCTTCGCGTCCTTGATAGACTTCCCCTGAAGTTCCAAGGCGTTCAACAGCCCGGCGGCCACGATAATGGCGGTGCCGTGCTGGTCATCGTGGAACACCGGGATGTCGAGGCGCTCGATCAAGGCCTGCTCAATCTCGAAGCAGTGCGGCGCGGCGATGTCTTCCAGATTGATACCGCCGAAGGTCGGCGCGATGCGCACCACGGTGTCGATAAAGGCCTGCGGCGATTCGGCGTCGATCTCGATGTCGAACACATCGATGCCGGCAAAGCGTTTGAACAATACGGCCTTGCCCTCCATGACGGGCTTGCCCGCCAGCGCTCCCACATTGCCAAGGCCGAGTACGGCGCTGCCGTCGGTAATCACCGCCACCAGATTGCCCTTGGCCGTGTAGCGATAGGCCGCCTCCGGGTCGTTGGCAATCTCGCGCACCGGTTCGGCAACGCCGGGGGTGTAGGCCAGCGCCAACTCGGCTTGAGTCGCGCACGGCTTGGTGATGGCCAGGCCGATCTTGCCGGGCGTGGGCAGGGCATGGTAATCGAGCGCGGCCTGTTTCAAATCACTGGTCATTGAGGTGGTAATCCGTAATCGAGGCAGCATTAGTAGAGGATTTTAACGGGTGTCTGGCATGAATAGTTATTGGACAGTCTGCGCTGGGTAAAATTGCACGCTTGTTTGCTTAGTTGATCCACTCCAAGGCGATGGGATGGCGGATGTGCATCACAAGCCCAAGTTTTTGCGGGTGCAACCAGCCGCGCGCTAATACCTGACGGTTTTTCATGCGCTCCAGATCATACTCTTTAAAGTAGGACAGATCCGCGCGGTCGATGCGCAAGGAGACATTGCCGTTGAGGTTCAGCCAGATTGACTTGCGGCTTTGGCCCACACGCTCAACACGTCCCTTGATAATCCGAAAGCCCTCGACTTTTGTAGGCAGTACGGCAGCGTCGACCGGTTGATAAGCAGGCAGCGCCCAAATGCCCAGATGTGCGGCACGGGCGCGTTGCTCAGCGGCCTGGTAGCAGGCCAGGTTCCAGATATTGGGCGGAATAACCAGGGCCGTGGCCAGACCTTTTTCAAGGAGTATCGCCTCGACGCTGGCCCCGTTATCCAGGTAAAGATGCGCGAGCAGGCGGCGGTATTTGTCATGGAGTTCTGCATCGAGCCGCAGGCGCAGATTCGGGCTGGTGGCGAGCAATGTGCGCAGGGTTTGTGTGGCGGCTACGGCGAGGGGCTGCGACGGATCGTTGCCGTGACCGATCTCCGGGGTATCGATCCCGATCAGACGCAGTTTCCGGCCGTCCTTAAGCTTGATGGTATCACCGTCATAAACTTGGCTTACCTGTACCTGCTCACCGCTACGATCCGGCGTACAGCTTTGCCCGTGCGCCGCCAGCGGCGCGACGCAGATAAGTACAAGAAACAGGCGGTGCAGGATGATGCCGTGTTACTGAAGGGCGTCGAGAGTTACTTTTTGAGGCCGTATTTCTGGCGGAATTTGTCCACTCGCCCGCCGCTGTCTGCGGTCTTCTGCTTGCCGGTATAGAACGGATGGCAGGCCGAGCAGATATCCAGGTGCAGGTCTTTGCCCGAGGTGGAGTTGGTCTTGAAAGTGGAACCGCAACTGCATGTTACGGTGACTTCGTTGTAGGCGGGGTGAATTTCAGGCTTCATGGCAGACCTCGTTGATTCTGTGAACATACGGCCACCCGGTAAATACCGAGCACCGCATTACAGTAAACGCGGCATTTTACGCGAGCGGCTATCTTCCTGCAAGCTGGCCTAAGCCTGCGGCTCCCGTGTATATTGATTCGAGCGGGTTGAACCGTGTATCAGGTGTGGAGACATTATGGATGAGCGTGATACAACAATTAAGCAGGCGCAAGGCAACAAGCTTGACGCCTTGGTGGCCAAGGCTCGCAAGGGACAGGAAGAGCGCAACAAGGGTTACCGTGAGTTATCCTTGAAACTACACCCGTGGATCTGCGGCAAGTGCGGGCGTGAATTTACGCGTGAAAATCTGCACCTGCTTACCGTGCATCACAAGGACCATAACCATGATAATAATCCGCCGGACGGCAGTAATTGGGAAAACCTGTGCATTTATTGTCACGACAACGAACATTCGCGTTATGGCGATTACGTGGCGGGGGCAACGGCTGCGAAAGCTACGGACGGCCCGGCCACCTTTAATCCGTTTGGCAATCTTAAGGACTTGCTGAAGAAGTAATTACCCGGCGGGGCGGCGGAAATGCAATACGGTGGCAGTGGGCTGGGTACAAGCTTGTGGCGTGGGTGAGTTACCGGCCAATAAGCGCAGCCTCTCTTGCAGGCCGTCTTTGCCTAGCACCGCGTCGTGCATCATCTGGGAGAGTTTGATACAACCGGCCAGCGGGTTAGGGGAGGTTTCGCGGATTTGGTCGATGCGCCATTGCAGGCCGCGCACACGCTGCTGGCGTTGCGCCGGAACCAGCGTCATCACTTCTTTAATGAGCGCCGAGCGTTGTTGTTCGAAACGCCGGGGATCATGGGCGGCAAGTGCCGACCAAGCATCGAAATCAATATCCCAATCGTAAGCAGATTTCATAAACCACCTGTCTGTATATTCCTATATTATGATTAGAGAGGGAAAACTCAAAGAAGTTTAGTTTACCCCGCTTCAGGTCTGAATATTGCATTTTAGAAATATGGAATGTAATCAATCCGAATTGCGGTTCAGGCACTATTAATTACCAATTTTTAATTTTTATACTGGGGGCTAATTACCACAACGGGTAATTACGGAGATATGTTGATAGCTAAAAAACGGCGCTCATTCAAATACGACAATCTGGCGCTGGACGTTGAGTCCATCAAGCGCTCACTTGCCAATCACCTCGAATATTCAGCCGGACAAGATTTGATCTCTGCGCGTGATCAGGACTGGTTCAATGTAGTGGCCTATACCGTGCGTGATCGCTTGGTGGATCGTTGGATGGAAACCATGCGCACCTATTACAGGGAAGATGTGAAGCGCATTTATTATTTATCACTCGAATTCCTGATGGGACGCACACTTACCAATAGTTTGCTCAGCATGGGTTTCGTAGACGAGTGTTATCAGGCCCTGCATGACATCGGCCTGAATATGGAAGATATTCGCGAACTGGAGGCCGATGCCGGTTTAGGCAATGGCGGTTTAGGCCGCCTGGCGGCCTGTTTTTTAGACTCCATGGCAACGCTTGGGCTGCCGGGTTACGGCTATGGCATTCGTTACGAATACGGCATGTTCAAGCAGGCCATCGAAGATGGCTTTCAGGTCGAAAAACCCGATAATTGGCTGAAGTATGGCAACCCGTGGGAGTTTGCGCGGCCCAGCTCGGTGTATCCGGTTAAATTTTACGGGCAGGTGGTGCATTTTTACGATGACGAGGGCCAGTTCCGTCATCAATGGGTCGACACCGAAGAGGTCATCGCAATGGCCTACGACACACCTATCCCCGGCTATGGCACCGCCACGGTCAATAACATGCGCCTGTGGTCGAGCAAATCAACCGATGACTTCAACCTAAGTTATTTCAACGACGGTAACTACATCAAGGCAGTGGAGGATAAAAACGCCTCGGAAAACATCTCCAAGGTGCTATATCCGAACGATACCACCGAGATGGGCAAGGTGCTGCGGCTGAAGCAGCAATACTTTTTTGTGTGTGCCTCTTTACAGGATATCTTGCGTCGACTGAATAATTCCCACGAATCACTGGATAGGCTGCCGGAAAAAGTAGCGATTCAGTTGAACGATACACACCCATCAATCGCTATCCCTGAGCTGATGCGCATACTTGTCGATAAGCATCACTTGGAGTGGGAGCATGCCTGGGATTTGAGTGTGCGCACGTTTGCCTACACTAATCACACGCTGTTGCCCGAGGCCCTCGAAACCTGGCCGGTGAGCCAGTTTGAGGCCATGCTGCCGCGCCATTTACAGATTATTTATGAGATTAATCAGCGCCTGCTTAAGGATGTATCACACCGGTATCCGGGTGACGCCGATTTGCTCCGGCGTATGTCGATCATCGACGAGGGTAACGGGCGGCGTATTCGCATGGCGCATCTCGCCATCGCCGGCAGTCACAAGGTGAACGGTGTGTCCGCGCTGCATACGCACCTGATGAAGACGACGATCTTTGCTGACTTTGACCGCTATTTTCCGGGCCGCATCATTAATATCACCAATGGTATTACGCAGCGGCGCTGGCTCAATCAGGCTAATCCGGGCTTGGCAAAGTTGATCTCCTCCCGTATCGGCGATGGCTGGATTACCGATCTTAATGAAGTGAAAAGATTGGTGCCGCTCGCGGAAGATATGGCGTTTCGGACTGAATTCCACGCCGTCAAGCACGCTAATAAACAACGCCTGGCGAACTTGATTCAGGAGCGTCTCAATATCACCGTGAATGTGGATTCGCTGTTCGATGTTCATGTAAAGCGCATCCATGAATATAAGCGCCAGCTACTCAATGTGTTGCGCGTAGTGACGCTGTATAACCGTCTGCGCGCCAATCCCAACCCCGATACGGTGCCGCGCACGGTAATCTTCGCCGGCAAGGCGGCACCTGCCTATGCTATGGCCAAGCTGGTCATTAAATTGATTAACGATGTCGCCGAGTTCGTGAATAACGATCCCCGGATCGGTGATCGCTTAAAGGTCGTGTTTATTCCCAACTATAATGTCTCGACCGCAATGGACATCTTCCCCGCCGCCGATCTCTCGCAGCAAATCTCCACGGCCGGCACCGAGGCCTCGGGTACGGGCAACATGAAATTCGCGCTGAACGGCGCGATTACTGTCGGCACACTCGATGGGGCCAATGTCGAAATGAAGGACGAGGTTGGTGCGGAAAATATCTGCATCTTCGGGTTGACTGCCGAAGAAGTCGGGCAGTTGCGTGCTGCCGGATACAATCCGTGGGATTATTATCACGCGAATCTGGAACTCAAGCAGGCTATGGATATGATCGGTTCAGGTTTTTTTTCACCGGCTGAACCGCAGCTGTATCAACCGATCATACATTCGCTCACCGACGGCGGCGACAATTATTTTCTGCTGGCCGATTACGCGTCGTATATGGACTGCTGCGACCAGGTGGACCGGATGTATAAAGACCCGCAGGAATGGGCGCGCCGGGCGATATTAAATGTAGCGGGTATGGGAAAGTTTTCCAGTGATCGCAGTATCAGTGACTACGCGCAAAACATATGGGATGTGAAGCCGGTAGAGGTCAGTCTTGCGAATCATCCCGCGCCGGAACATGAGCGTAGGGGCGGTGCACAAAAATTTATAAAGACAGAGGCGCACGAAAACTAAGCTCTGCTAGTTGAGATATATAAAGGTGCGGGCGTAAATTTTGTGCGTTGATAGACAAAACAATTGTTACGATTAAGCTATATAGGTCAGATGAGTTATATATCGGGTCTTGACGGATTCAGAATCTAGCCGCGCTTCATGGAGTCGAAAAATTCGCCGTTGGTCTTGGTGGCCTTGAGCCGGTCGAGCAAAAATTCCATCGCCGCCAATTCCTCCATGGGGTGCAAAAGTTTGCGCAGAATCCACATCTTCTGCAACTCCTCGGGTTTGGTCAGTAATTCCTCGCGGCGCGTACCGGAGCGGCTGATATGGATCGCCGGATACACACGTTTTTCAGCGATCTTGCGATCCAGATGGATTTCCATATTACCCGTACCCTTAAACTCCTCATAAATCACATCGTCCATGCGCGAACCGGTGTCGATCAACGCGGTTGCGATAATCGTCAAACTGCCGCCCTCTTCGATATTGCGCGCGGCACCGAAAAAACGCTTCGGTCGTTGCAGGGCGTTGGCATCGACACCGCCGGTCAACACCTTGCCGGAGGAGGGAATTACTGTATTGTAGGCGCGCCCCAAGCGCGTGATGGAGTCAAGCAGGATCACCACATCGCGTTTGTGTTCGACCAGCCGCTTGGCCTTTTCGATCACCATCTCGGCGACCTGCACGTGACGGCTGGCGGGTTCATCAAAGGTGCTGGATACGACCTCGCCCTTTACTGAGCGCGCCATTTCGGTAACTTCCTCCGGACGCTCGTCGATCAGCAGGACGATGAGATAACACTCGGGATGATTCGCGGCGATGGACTGCGCGATGTTTTGCAGCATCATAGTCTTGCCCGATTTGGGGGAGGAGACAATCAAGCCGCGCTGGCCCTTGCCGATAGGCGAGATGAGGTCGATCACGCGCGCGGTAATGTCCTCAGTACTGCCGTTACCTTGTTCCAAGGTGAGCCGTTCGTTGGCGAACAGCGGCGTCAGATTTTCGAACAACACCTTGTTCTTGGCGTTTTCGGGAAGATCGAAATTGATCTCGCTGACCTTCAACAAGGCGAAGTACCGCTCGCCCTCCTTGGGCGGGCGGATCTTGCCTGAGACCGTATCGCCGGTGCGCAGATTAAAACGCCGCACCTGGCTGGGCGAGACGTAAATATCATCCGGCCCCGCGAGGTACGAGCTGTCTGCCGAACGCAAAAACCCAAAACCGTCTTGCAGGATTTCCAGCACACCATCGCCGAAGATGTCTTCGCCCTTTTGCGCATGCGCCTTGAGTATGGCGAAGATGACATCTTGTTTGCGTGAGCGTGCCATACCCTCGATACCCATGGTTTGGGCAAGGTCGATCAAATCAGCGGCGCTTTTTTGTTTGAGTTCGGTAAGATTCATCAGTGTCTGCTTTTCAGTGAGTGAAGTGAGTAACAGGCGACGTGTTTAAGCGCCTAAAAAGAGCTGCTTGGAATTACAGTTTGGGGAGTACTGCCGGTGCGGCAGGTTTTGCTTCAAGAAACTTCGAAAACTTCGGCAACATTACCATTAAAGCAAACTTGCGTCTAGCCCTGGGCGAACACGTAGTCGCCCGGGCACCCTGAGTCTAAATATTCGTATCAATAAAAGCCGTTAATTGCGACTTGGTCAAGGCACCGACTTTCGTAGCCTCGACCACGCCATTCTTGAACAGCATCAAGGTGGGAATTCCACGGATGCCGAATTTGGGCGGCGTGGCCGGATTCTGATCGATGTTCAATTTAGCAACCTTAATCTTGTCACCATATTCTGCCGCGATCTCGTCCAGCAGCGGCGAGATCATTTTGCAAGGCGCACACCAATCAGCCCAATAATCCACCAGTACCGGCCCGCTGGCCTTGAGTACTTCGTCATCAAAGTTTGCATCGGTGACATATACGATAGGTCCGCTCACAGTGTGCGCCTCAAGATAAAATGGAACAGGTAGCTAATTATAGTGGAATGGGTAGTTGATCGAATCAGTTTTAGATGCTGCGGCCGCCAGCGTTATGATGATCGGCGCACGGCTTGTTAATTATGCACATTTGAGCCGATTTAGCGATGCATTACAAGCCCAATCCACAGATGATTCTGGTATCCTTGGCTATCATGACTGAAAAACACTTAACCGGCGTCACGTTTGATAGCTTTAATCTGCCTGGGGAGCTTCTGCGAGGCATTGAAGCTGCCGGATTTTCAAATTGTACACCCATCCAAGCCGCCGCCCTGCCATTAGCGCTGAATGGCCGTGACGTTGCCGGTCGTGCGCAGACCGGTACCGGTAAGACAGCCGCATTTTTGCTCGCGGTGATGCATCACCTGCTAAAACAGCCCGCGCAAGCCACGCGTAAACAAAATCAGCCGCTCGCCTTAATCCTCGCGCCCACGCGCGAGTTGGCCATGCAGATTCATAAGGACGCCGAGGTGCTGGGTAAATACGCAGGGCTACGCATTGGGTTGGTTTACGGCGGCACAGGTTACGACACGCAGCGCGCCATGCTGGAGGCGGGCGTGGATATTCTGATCGGCACGCCCGGCCGTCTGATCGATTATCTCAAGCAACATGTATTCGACCTCAAGGCCATTCAGGCCATGGTGCTGGACGAGGCAGATCGCATGTTCGATTTGGGTTTCATCAAGGACGTACGCTTTTTATTGCGCCGCATGCCACCGCCCGAAAAGCGTCTTAGCATGCTGTTCTCGGCGACCCTGT
>JBDSOT010000138.1:0-5084 GCA_039914705.1 Gammaproteobacteria bacterium
GTGGCTACCAGCAGGCGCACGGCATTCGAGCGCAGATTTTTAATGGTGCGATTGCGCGCACCCTGATTCATATCGCCGTGCAGGGCCGCAGCCGCGTAACCTTTGGCATGCAGATCACGTGCTAAGGAATCGGCGTGACGTTTGGTGGAGGTAAATACAATCGCTTTACTCAGGTCGGCGTCGTCCAGAAAATGTTGTAACAGACGATTCTTATGCCCAATGTCATTGACATAGTGCAGACGCTGCACTATGTTTTCATGTTTCGCCTTGACATCGGCAACCTGCACGCGCTTCGGTTCTTTCAACAGGCGCTGTGCAAGCTTGCCGATGTTGCCGTCCAGCGTTGCAGAAAACAGCAAGGTCTGGCGCGTCGCCGGCGTGGCGGCGGCAATCTTTTCCACGGCGTCGATAAAGCCCATATCGAGCATGCGATCTGCTTCATCCAGAATAAGGACTTCCAGGCGCGAAAAATCGACGCGGCCGCGCTCCATGTGATCCATTAAACGTCCTGGCGTGGCAACCATGATATCCAGGGACTGTGACAGTAATTTATTCTGCGGCGGGTACGGCATGCCGCCCAGAATGCTACCCATCTTGAAGCGCAGATATTTGCCATATTTCACAGCGGCGTCGGTGATCTGGTTGGCCAATTCACGGGTCGGCGTCAATATCAGCACGCGCGGGCCGCGGCTTTGACTGGTAGAGGGCGTGCTCAAGCGTTGCAGAGTGGGCAGGATAAAGGCTGCGGTTTTACCGGTGCCGGTCTGCGCCGAGGCCATGATGTCATGACCGGCCAGCACCAACGGGATGGATTGGCTCTGGATTGGCGTGGGTATGTTATAGCCGCTGTCGGCGATGGCTTTGAGAATAGCGGGGTTTAAATTTAAATTAGCAAACGACATGTTGTTTCCTCACATGAGTATAAGACTGCGCGCAATAGCGTGCCGTCTTTCGGGCAAAGCACGAGGGCAATAAAAACCGCTGGTGCGACACATCGACCAGCCAGTTGTTACTGAAACTCAGAAGAACTGAAATCAGGAAGGGTGGAGAGCGATGGATTAAGGCAGGATTACAAGACTTTGATATAAGATGGATGCAAACCTGATGCGTAATCATAGCGCAACACTGGCCGAATAGCCAGAGTTTACTAGCATAGTCGAAATTATAGATGAAACGAGATACTTTTTCAGGTTCAGATTTCAATCATCTCGAAGTCTTCCTTGCGGGCATCGCACTCCGGACATTTCCAGTTGAGAGGAATATCTTCCCAGCGGGTTCCCGGCGCGATGCCTTCCTCCGGCAGTCCGGCCACCTCGTCGTAAATAAAGCCGCAGATTAGGCACATATATGTTTTCATACTTTCGTCCAGGATTTATTTGAACACGTTGCGAATAGTTAATTATCTTATCACTTGTCTGGTGCGGATAAAGTACACTATCCAAGTGATAAAATAGCAAACATGAAACCCCTTTTCCTGTCGCCACGGACAATACGTTAGGCGCGAGCGTCATTGCTTATGCCAAGGATGAAAACATGGAATCATCTCAGAAGTCGATACCGCTGGTGATGGTGTTTGCCGGCAATGATCCCACCGGCGGGGCAGGCATCCAGGCCGATATCGAGACGCTGGCCAGCATGGGCTGCCAGGCCGCGCCCATCATCACCGCGATCACCGTGCAAGACACCACCGGCGTCAAGGATTATACCGGGATTAGCGCCACATTGGTGATTGAACAGGCCCGCGCCGTACTCGAAGACATGCCGGTGGCGGCGTTCAAGATCGGCATGCTAGGCCGTAGCGATATTGCCGAGGCCATTCATGTTTTGCTGACGGAATATCCCCATGTACCTGTGGTGCTTGACCCGGTGCTGGCCTCAGGCAGCAATTACAGCTTCGCCGACGACAAGCTCAAAACTATTATTACCACTCTCCTGTTGCCGCAGACCATGGTGCTCACGCCCAATAGCCTTGAGGCGCGCGCACTGGCGTCTACGGCCGATACGCTGGATGCCTGTGCGCAACAGTTGCTCGAATACGGTGCGGAATTTGTACTAATTACCGGCACGCACGAAAACACCCCCGAAGTTGTGAACACGCTTTACGGTAATCGGCGTCTTCTGGAATCGTTCAATTGGGAGCGCCTGCCGGGAAGCTATCACGGCTCGGGTTGCACGCTGTCGTCAGCAATTGCCGGCCTGCTCGCGCACGGTCTGGAACCTTTCACCGCCATTCACGAGGCCCAGCAATATACCTGGGAGGCGCTAAAATATGGTTATTGTCCGGGCAAGGGACAGTTTTTGCCTAACCGGCTATTTTGGGCGCGTGGTGCGGAAGACAACGAAGCATCGTGAATAAACAAATTTTCGTTGATAAAATAAGGCCGCCGTTACGCGGCCTTTATGCTATTACAGACGGCGCATTGATTTCGGTGCATGCGCTTGTTAGCCGCGTCGAGCAGGTGCTACAGGGCGGTGCGGCACTGATCCAATATCGTGACAAAGGTTTGGATGTGGCCCGGCGTGAATGCGAGGTGCGCGCACTGCTCGAATTATGTCGCCAATATCAGGTGCCACTCATCATCAATGACGACGTAGATCTCGCACAGGCCACAGGCACCGACGGCGTGCATCTTGGGCGCGAGGACCCAGCACTGATTTACGCTAGAGAAAAACTCGGCCCTCACGCTATCATAGGCGTCTCGTGCTACAACTCGCTTGAACTCGCGTTACAGGCGCAGGCTGGAGGTGCCGATTATGTTGCCTTCGGGGCCTTTTTTCCGTCACACACCAAGCCGCAGGCGAGACCGGCAGATATGAATTTACTGACTCAGGTGAAGATGCAGTTACACATTCCGGTAGCCGCAATCGGCGGCATCACGCCAGCGCGCGGGGCCGAGTTAATTGCGGCCGGTGCCGATCTGTTAGCCGTTGTGCATGGCGTATTCGGGCAGCCAGATGTCCTCGCAGCGGCGCAAACTTACCAACAACTTTTCACCAGCAAAGGATAAAAAATGAGCCGATCAGAAGAGCTGTTTATCGAGGCTCAACAACACATCCCCGGCGGGGTAAATTCGCCGGTGCGCGCATTTCGCGGCGTGGGCGGCAATCCGTTATTCTTTAAGCGCGGTGAGGGTGCCTACCTGATTGATGAGGATGACCGGCCCTACATCGACTATGTCGGCTCCTGGGGTCCGATGATCCTGGGCCACGCGCATCCCGATGTCGTCAAGGCCGTGCAGGAGGCTGCTCACCAAGGTCTGGGCTTCGGTGCGCCAACCGTCATCGAGACGCGCATGGCCGAGAAGGTTTGCGAACTGGTGCCGTCCATGCAGATGGTGCGCATGGTCAGCTCCGGCACCGAGGCCACCATGAGCGCGATTCGCCTGGCGCGCGGTTACACGGGGCGCGACAAGATCGTGAAATTTGAAGGCTGCTATCACGGACATTCAGATTCCTTATTGATCAAGGCCGGCTCAGGCGCGCTTACATTCGGCGTGCCGAGTTCAGCCGGTGTGCCCGCCGCATTGGCCGAACACACGATCACCTTAAGCTACAACGACCTCGAACAGACGCGCGCGGCCTTTGCCGAACTCGGTGCGCAGATCGCCTGCATCATCGTCGAACCGGTGGCGGGAAATATGAATTGTGTGCCGCCCGTACCCGGTTTTCTCGAAGGCCTGCGGGCGCTGTGCGATGAATATGGCAGTGTGCTGATTTTTGATGAGGTGATGACCGGTTTTCGCGTGGCCCTGGGTGGCGCGCAACAGCATTACGGCATTACTCCCGATCTCACCACCTTGGGCAAAGTAATCGGCGGCGGCCTGCCGGTAGCCGCCTTTGGTGGACGCATAGACATCATGCAAAAAATCGCGCCGCTCGGGCCGGTCTATCAGGCCGGCACCTTATCCGGCAACCCCATTGCCATGGCGGCGGGCCTGGCGACCTTGAATCAACTTACCCAGCCCGGATTTTACGAGCGGCTAACTGCCGCCACGCAACGCTTAACATCGGGCATTGCTGCGCACGCTCAAGCATTAGGTATTCCATTTGCCGTGAATCAGGTGGGCGGCATGTTCGGGCTGTTCTTCACGCAGGAAAAAAACATCCATAATTTCGCGCAGGTCATGAACTGTGACGTAGAGTACTTCAAGCGTTTTTTTCACGGCATGTTAGCAGAGGGTGTTTATCTAGCCCCCTCGGCCTTCGAGGCGGGCTTCGTGTCGTCGGCACACGGCGATGCGGAAATCGACGCGACAATTGCGGCTGCAGAACGCGTGTTAGCAAAATTATGAACCTGCTACTTTACTTATTTTAAGGGAGTTATGAAGATGTCGTTAATAACTAAACTGAAAGAGCGGGTAATGAAAACCTCTCGAGAAAATAAACTAAATCATTTCTATTCTATTTACAAAGGCGGGCCTATTGTTGATGTGGGTGTTTCATCCTCGGCTCGTATTAAAGGAGAAAATGTATTTCTGGAAGAATTTGCTCTACGACCCGACCTTTATACGGGGCTTGGTGTGGAAGATTTAAGTGAAGTGGCAGCAGCACATCCGGATAAACGCTTTGTCCGCTATGCCGGGGGTAAGTTTCCGTTTAAAGATAATGAGTTTGATTGGGTCTTCTCCAATGCGGTAATCGAGCACGTTGGAGATGACGACGCGCACCTTATGTTCATTAATGAAATGCTGCGAGTAGCTAAGACTGTATTTTTTACTACGCCGAATAAATTCTTTCCTGTAGAAAGCCATACCAATGCCATTTTTTTACATTGGGTGCCAGGAGAAATATTTTATCGCTGGTGCGCGCGTTATCGGCCATATTGGAATGAAACCAATCTGCGTTTATTGAGCTATAGTAAGCTGAATAGCCTCATGAAAAAATCTAATGCGCAGGAATACAAGATATACAAAAATTCCATGCTCGGGTGGCCATTGACCTTCACCGTGGTATGTAAAAGCCAGAACTGATACTAGTATATTTGCGCAGAATGTTAAAAGTATTTAACTCAAACCGGTCTAGATTGCGAAAACTATTCAGTGAACTTCAAAGCGCTCTTCCATGTTTGACACATTAACCGAACG
>JBDSOT010000177.1:0-3839 GCA_039914705.1 Gammaproteobacteria bacterium
AGGTAGGCAACCGGCGCGAGGTGCATCTGCTCCGTCTCGCCTTCCTCCTCCGGGTGGCCATCGAAGGCCACGTCCTGACCGCTCAGGCGCGCCTCCATAGCACGCACCTCTTTAGCGCTCACGCCCAAGTCTTTGGCCACGGCCTGAACCTCCGCGTGGCTAAACCAGCCGAGACGCTTCTTGGCGCTACGCAAGTTAAAGAACAGTTTGCGCTGGGCCTTGGTCGTGGCCATCTTGACGATGCGCCAATTGCGCAGGATAAATTCATGGATCTCGGCGCGTATCCAATGCACGGCGAACGACACCAGCCGCACGTTCATCTCCGGATCAAAGCGCTTGACCGCTTTCATCAGGCCGATGTTGCCTTCCTGAATGAGATCGCCCAGCGCCAGGCCATAGCCGCTGTAGCCGCGCGCGATATGTATCACAAAGCGCAGTTGTGACATGACGAGCTGGCGCGCTGCATCAAGGTCGTTATCGCGCTGCAAGCGCACGGCGAGCTTATATTCTTGCTCGGCCGTGAGCATGGGTTCGCGGTAGGCCACGGCGCTATAAGCTTCGAGGCTGCCCAACGGCGTTGCCAATACGGGAAAATCAATGCCCTTATTCATTACGCTACGCCCTCCTTATAATCCATATGCCATTGGATATTTTAGCATTTAATCGAACGCGCTAAAACATGCTCGACAGGATTTTGAATCTCTCAGCTTGGATGACAAACTGCAACATCCGATGAGTGTATTGAGGTTTGTACTTGTGTAAGCTGAGATTAACTAATAAGTAAGAGAGTTACGCGCGGCCAAAGGTTCCCGTACTAGTGACATTACCCGTTAAATTTCAACCCTCAACGCTATCGGGTCCTAAACGCCGTGGCCCATCGGGAGTAAAGCTGTACGCACAATTTCTGCCTGCCTTTTTGGCCACATAAAGGGCATTATCAGCCAAGCCCAGTAACTGGTTCAAATTAACCCCGGGGTGGTCAGCGGGTGAGGCTATCCCAATGCTGACAGTTATGGGGATATTTAACGGGACCAGCACCTCTATGCAGCCCCGCAAGTCTTCGACTTGGGATTCGGCCTTGATTTTTGGGCAGGCAGGAACCAGCACGGCGAACTTTTCGCCGGCAAAACGTACCGCCATGGCCTCTTTTGAAAAATGTCGGGCCAGCAATTTGCCCACCGCCGCTATTACGCGATCTCCGTTAATATGACCTAATTTGTCGTTAATATCTTCGAAATTATCAATATCTACCAAAATGGCCCAGACCGGCTGATTACAGGGATCAATAAGGAACCGACCGCCATTATTCAGTAGATAGCGCTTGCTGTGCAGACCGGTCAGACTGTCCGTCGGTGCTAAACGCTTCATTTCTTCGGTTTGGCGCAGTAGCGTTACGAGCTGCTGCTTGATAGTCAGCAGTGAGCGGATGCGCGCCATAAAGATTTCTTCCACGATGGGCTTGGCGACAAAGTCATTACCGCCCGCGTGAAATATATCGACCTGTTTGTTCTGATTGTTATCGATGGTGATAACCAGCACCGGCAACTGCTGCTGCGAGTAACGGTACTTGACGCGGATGGCGTGCAGTAAATCGCCGCCCGTCATGGTTCCTTCCAGGAAGAAGTCAGTTACGACGAGGTCGAACTGCTGATCCTCCAAGGCCGCTGCATGCAGCAATTTTATGGCCTGTTCCGCACTACTGACATGGGTTACCTGCAGGCCGTGTTTACTCATCAGACCACCGGCAATCATCGCCTGCGTGGGGCTGTCTTCGACATACAGCACCTTGCCGGTCAAATCCATATTGCGCAAAGTGAAGCCTTTGATGAAATCTATAAATTCTTCATAGCCGCGCGATTTGTCGAAATAATCGGTTACACCGGCCCCAAAACCCTCTTGCAGCAAGCGATTATTATCCTCCCCGGATACCACGATGATGGGCGTAAAGCGGTTGGTATCGCTTTGGTGGATCCGTCGGCACAGTTCCAGGCCATCCATGTCGGGCAGTCGTAGCGGGGTGGTAATCAGGTCATAGCTGGTTTTAAGGCAGCTCAGCGCCTGTTGCGCGGACGCACAGGCAGTAATATCCTCGGTGCGCATCTCAGCGCGCAGAATGCGTGGGATCAGGGTTCGGTACAAGGCTGAGCCATCAATCACCATGACGCTATTCTGTTTTCTGGTTTCCGCTAGCGTATGCGTCATTATTTTCTCCTGGAACCCTAGCGATAACATTTGAATTTAGCTTACTTCCGGTATGGTTGTGTAAAGTACCGCCCTACTCAGGGCTCAATAGCGGCCAGATGACGCTTTACGGCAAATAGCGACCCCATCAAGCCCAGCACTATCCCGATACCCAGCAGCGCCAGCGTGGTCTGCGTATTCAGGCCCGCCAGTTCAAAATGGGTGTTGTGGTACAGGACAGCGAGTTGGCGCACGGGCTCGTGCAGCAGCCATAACGACACATTGACCATTAGCCATGCAATAATGGCGCCTAACAGCCCGTACCATAATCCGCTGTATAAAAACGGGCGTCGAACAAAGGCGTCTGTCGCACCGATTAGCTTCATTATCTCAATCTCATCGCGCCGACTGTGGATCATCAAGCGGATGGTATTGCCTACGATAAGCAGCACCGCAAGCCCGAGTAACGCGCCCAGGATCAACACGCCGCGCTGGGCCAACGCCATAATGGCATACAGGCGCTTCAGCCACTGCATGTCGAACTCGGCGATTTCCACCTCGGGGAGGGCGCGTAACCTGGCTATTAACTCCTCAGTGAACCCCACCTCGAATTGATTACCCTGCGGGCGGATTACCAGTACGGCAGGCAGCGGATTTTCGTCCAGTATGTTTAGCGCCGCGCCGAATCCGGAGAGTTGGCGAAATTCTGCCAAGGCCTCGGCATGCGTAATAATGTCTACCGCGCCGATGCCGGACCATGAGCGCACGCGCTCAGCGAGTTGAGCGGCCTGCTGGTCGCTGACCTCGGGGCGGAGAAACAGGGAGACTTGCGTGCCGCTATCCCACGCCGCGCCAATATCCTTGGCGTTTTGCAGTGCCACGTGTAGCGCGGCCGGCAGGGCGAGGGCAATGCCGATGACCGCTGCGGTCATGAACGTGGACCAGGGGCTGCGGCTCATCTGGCCGAGGCTGTATAAGAATACCTGTAAATGTTGCAGAACATAGGCGCTGGCAGGCGCGGTATTGTGTCCCCCGGTTGCGCCGCTGGGTTTGGCCGCGTTTTGCCTGC
Source organism: Gammaproteobacteria bacterium (assembly GCA_039914705.1). Lineage (GTDB taxonomy): Bacteria > Pseudomonadota > Gammaproteobacteria > SURF-13 > SURF-13 > JBDSTW01. The sequence continues at coordinate 3,251 of JBDSOT010000177.1, forward strand.
CCGGCTTGGCGCGCACCTGATCATCTTGCCTTTTGGGATGCGGCGTAGCCCCTGAGCGGCGGCGTCTGTCCTTACCGAACAAGTTCTTCATACCTGGACGCATCGTTGTCAGCCAACAGGCGACCCTGCCGCAAGGTAATGATGCGGCGTGACATGCGTCCGATCAGGTCAAGGTCGTGGGTAGCAATCAATACACTGACGCCAAACTGGTTGAATTGCTCGAACAGGCCCATGATCTCGCGTGACAGGTCCGGGTCGAGATTGCCTGTCGGCTCATCGGCGAGCAGCAGGGGAGGCTTGTTGACCACGGCACGGGCGATACCGACGCGCTGCTGTTCGCCACCCGATAGCACGACAGGGTGGAGTTTTTCCTTGCTAAGCAAGTTCACCTTGTCTAGCGCCGCGCGCACGCGCCTCCCGATCTCGCCATGGTTATAGCCTGCAATTACCAAGGGTAGAGCTACATTATCGAATACCGTGCGGTCGCTTAGCAGTTTATGGTTTTGGAAGATCATGCCGATGTTACGGCGCAGATACGGCACATTGCGTGCGCCCACACCGGCAAGGTTCTGGCCGTTTACGACCACCT
>JBDSOT010000109.1:0-9452 GCA_039914705.1 Gammaproteobacteria bacterium
TCGGGCTTGCGATCGCGCTGCTCATGGCCTTCCTTGTGCCGCTATACACCTTCCCCCTGCTGCGCCGCAAGCTCGACGGCTTCAACGCCGCCGCGATCGCGGCCACCTATGGCTCGGTGAGCGCGGTGACCTTTATCGCCGCCGGACAATTCCTGGACAATCATAGTATCGAATACGGCGGATACATGGCGGTGGCGCTGGTGATCATGGAGGCCCCGGCTGTCATCATGGCGGTGGCGCTCGCCGCCTTGACGCGCGCCAGCCTGGCGAAGGGTAGCGCAGGCGCGGCGACGAATGTTGGGACAAACAACGGCTCGTTTTCGATGAAGAACATCCTGCATGAGTCGTTCACCGACGGGGCAATCCTCTTGCTGTTGGGGAGTCTATTGATCGGCGTTATCGTGGGGGCGGACGGCTATAAGGTCATGAAGCCCTTCACCGGCGACCTGTTCAAGGGCTTGTTAGCGTTTTTCCTGCTGGAAATGGGGATTCTGGTCGCACGGCGCATCCGCGAGATGAAGGGTGTAGGACCCTTCCTGATCACCTTTGCCTTCCTGATCCCGATGGTCAACGCAGTGATCGTCATCACCCTGTCCGGCCTTGCTGGTTTATCAACAGGGGATACACTGATGCTGGCGGTACTCGCCGCGAGTGCCTCCTATATTGTGGTGCCGGCGGTGGTTCGCGTCGCCATCCCGGAGGCGAATCCGGGACTCTATTTCGGCATGGCGCTGGCGCTCACCTTTCCATTCAATGTCGTGCTCGGGATACCACTGTATTATCAACTGATACAAATTTTGTGAGGGGCAAGCCATGAAACCCGTGAAGAGAATAGAGATCGTTATTGAAACTGTGGCCGCGCCTCAATTGCTGGGTGTTCTGGAGAGTCACGGCTTCACCCAATACACCATGTTGCACGAGGCCTCCGGCAAAGGCGACCGCGGTGTGAGTCTGGGCGGCGTAAGCGGTGAACTTAATAGCAGTTATATCTTGATCGCTTGTGAGCCAGACAGGATAGCGGAACTGGTGGAGTGGATACGGCCAGTACTCAAGCGTTTCGGCGGGATGATCCTGGTGTCCGATGCGCTGTGGGTTAAGCACTAATTATTACGCTTCTCCTGTGCCGCCGGGCATGAACAATACATAGATATAAATCTATGAATATCATTTTTATTATTGATTATTATTTATGAAACATTTTGCTTAATGTGAACATTAAAGATGTTGGGCGTCAGTGATCCTGCGCAAAGCGGGCAGGCTTTGAGTGTTACGGAATGTGTTACGGGTTAACGATTGATAATTTAAATTAAGTGGAGGCCGTTATGGCAAATGCAGCAGAGGTAGGAACACTGAAGGAAGGCAAGGAACGTTACAAAGCGGGCGTTCTCCCTTATGCCAAGATGGGCTATTGGGAGCCGGACTACAAGATCAAGGATACTGACTTTCTAGCGATGTTCCGCATCACCCCGCAAGAAGGAGTGGATCCAGTGGAAGCCGCTGCGGCCGTGGCCGGAGAATCCTCGACAGCGACCTGGACCGTGGTATGGACGGATCGCCTGACTGACGCACCCCTATATCGCGCCAAGGCATACAAAGTAGACCCGGTACCCGGCACCCCCGGCCAGGTCTTTGCCTATATCGCCTATGACATGGATCTGTTCGAGCCCGGCTCCATCGCCAACCTGACCGCGTCCATCATCGGTAACGTGTTTGGTATGAAGGCCGTGAAGGCGCTGCGTCTGGAAGACATGCGCATTCCAGTAGCTTACCTGAAGACCTTCCAGGGCCCCGCCACCGGCGTCATCGTGGAGCGCGAGCGCATGGACAAGTTCGGTCGTCCACTGCTCGGCGCCACTACCAAGCCCAAGCTCGGCCTGTCGGGTCGCAACTATGGCCGCGTGGTATACGAAGGTCTCAAAGGCGGCCTGGATTTCATGAAGGACGACGAGAACATTAATAGCCAATCGTTCATGCACTGGCGCGATCGTTTCCTGTATTGCATGGAAGCGGTCAACAAGGCTTGCGCTGCCACCGGTGAAGTCAAAGGTCACTACTTGAACGTCACCGCCGGCACCATGGAAGAGATGTACCGGCGCGCCGAATTCGCCAAGGAATTGGGCTCCGTCATCATCATGATTGACTTGGTGATCGGTTACACTGCGATCCAGTCCATGGCACTGTGGTGTCGCCAGAACGACATGATTCTTCACCTTCACCGCGCCGGTAACTCGACCTACTCGCGTCAGAAGAATCACGGCATGAACTTCCGCGTGATCTGCAAGTGGATGCGTATGGCGGGCGTGGATCACATCCATGCCGGTACCGTGGTCGGCAAGCTGGAAGGCGATCCGCTGATGATCAGGGGTTTCTACGATACGCTGCTCGACATCCATACGCCGGTTTCTCTGGAAAAAGGGCTGTTCTTCGAACAAGACTGGGCCTCGCTGAATAAAGTCATGCCGGTCGCCTCAGGCGGTATTCACGGCGGCCAGATGCACCAACTGCTGGTCTATCTGGGCGACGATGTGGTGCTGCAATTCGGTGGCGGCACCATCGGTCACCCGATGGGCATCCAGGCCGGTGCTACGGCTAACCGCGTGGCGCTGGAAGTCATGGTGCAGGCGCGTAACTCGGGCGTGGACATCTGGAACGAAGGCCCGCAGATTCTGGCGAACGCCGCCAAGTGGTGTACCCCGCTGAAGGTCGCGCTGGAGTTGTGGAAGGATGTCAGCTTTAACTACGAGTCCACCGACACCCCTGACTTCGTGCCCACCACCACCATCAGCCGTTGATAGTGTAAACCCAGGAGATAGCTATGAAAGTCACACAAGGCACCTTTTCATTCCTGCCCGATCTCAGCGACGACGAGATCCGCGCACAGATTCAATACTGTTTAAACAACAAGTGGGCGGTCAGCGTGGAATTCACCGACGATCCACACCCGCGCAATACCTATTGGGAGATGTGGGATTTACCGATGTTCGATCTGAAAGACCCGGCGGGTATCCTGCTGGAAGTGAACGCCTGCCGCAGGGCCTACCCCAATCACTATATCCGGGTGTCGGCCTTCGACAGCAAGCGCGGCGTCGAAAGCGTAACACTGTCGTTCATCGTCAACCGGCCTCAATACGAGCCGGGCTTTGGTCTCACACGCACAGAGGTCAATGGTCGAAGCATTCGTTACACCGTGCACTCTTACGCCACCGACAACCCGGAAGGCGAGCGTTACAGTTAGTTACAGTTAAATGTAGGGTGGGTTAGCCCGTTAGGGCGTAACCCACCGGCACGTACAGGTCATTGAGGGTTAAACGGGAAACGGCATGGCGACCACAGAAGGACAACAGACGAGTACAGGCGCCTTCCGCGACTCAGAGGTCGAGGAAGTGCTGGATAAACTCGATCGTGAATTGGTGGGCTTACAGCCGGTCAAGACGCGCATCCGCGAGATCGCGGCGTTGTTGTTGGTGGACAAGCTGCGCAAGAGTATGGGCCTCAGCTCAGGACCCCCTAGTTTGCACATGTCGTTCACCGGCAACCCCGGTACCGGCAAGACCACGGTGGCCCTGCGCATGGCCGAGATCCTGCACCGCCTGGGCTACATCCGCCGCCCGGAGGTGATATCGGTCACGCGTGACGATCTGGTCGGCCAATACATCGGCCACACCGCACCCAAGACCAAAGAGGTATTGAAAAAGGCGATGGGCGGCGTGCTGTTCATAGACGAAGCCTATTACCTGTACAAGCCGGAAAACGAGCGCGATTACGGACAGGAGTCCATCGAAATTCTGTTGCAGGTGATGGAGAACCAGCGCGACGACCTGGTGGTGATCCTGGCCGGTTATAAAGACCGCATGGATACCTTTTTCAGCAGCAATCCGGGGTTTGCCTCGCGCGTCGCACACCATCTGGATTTTCCGGATTTTGCGGCGGATGAACTGATGCAGATCACGCACCTGATGTTGGAACAACAACAATACCGCTTCAGCCCCACGGCGGAGCAGACGTTTTATGACTACGTCGAACGGCGCATGCAGATGCCGCAGTTTGCCAATGCCCGAAGCATCCGCAACGCGCTGGATCGCGCGCGTCTGCGCCAGGCCAATCGTCTGTATGCCCAGGGCGGCACATTGACGCGTGAGCAACTGATGACCATCGAGGCGGAAGACATAATGGCCAGCCGGGTGTTCCAGGAAGGTATGCCCGATGGTTTGAAAGAGGACGCGGTCGCACCCGATAGGGCGACGGCTGAAAAAAAAACTTTGGCGAACACGCCGAGAGTTGAAAAACCAGTGGCAGAAACGCCGCACACACGGCGTGAGACAACCAGCGAACCACATCATGCAATACAGGACAGAGCGATGCAGACAAACATGATAGCTAATCAGTCAGCCCAGCCTAACACCCCCTCGGCGGACGCCGGCAACGCGCAGGAACCAGAGGCGGCTTTCAGCGGCATGCCACATCCTCAGCCACCCGCGCGGGCCCCATCCGGTTGGCACAAGCGTACCAAGCGTGCGCACGGTGCACGCCCCGCACAACTACCGGTACCGGTAGTACGCGAGACACCCAAGGTGGTAAACGGGCGCTGTGAGTTTGGTCAGTGCGAAAATGAAGGCGAAGGTGTACAGCAGAGCGCACCTCCCACCACCTACATGAAGCCCGCGCCGTTGCCAGTACCGCAGCCAGCGCAGGCACCAAGGTCTTCGACGGATGCCGCGCCAACCAGCGGGCCGGGAGAAAGCTTTGGTGTGCCGCGTGAATTGCACGCGCCGCGCGTGGTGGTGCGGCGGGTAACAGCGATGCGCAAGAACACGGCCCGCGACCGGACGCCGCCAGCGCCGCCGCAGATCAACCGTCCGCAGCCGGTAGTGGTGAACGGGCGCTGCGAATTTGGCCAGTGCGAGGTGCCGTCTAAAGTGGAAGAGGTGAGCACCACTGGCGGCCAGACGGTCACAGGTACCTTGGTTGAGCGCAGCGTCAAGGTAACCGGCAATGAACCGGGCAGTTGCAAGAAGATCACCGGCACCGAATATATCGGCCCCGATCAATACAAGGCGCTGTGCGCTGGCGACTCACAAGGAAGCGCTAGTGTCGCAGGAGGCAGGAAGCCGGGAGCGGCCACACCGTATGTGCCGCCCGCCAAGGTGGGCGTGACCCACACCGTGGGGCGCGCGCAACGCGTAACAGGCACGGAGGTGGGGCCGAGCAGCAAGGTGACGGGTGACGAGCCGGGTGCCTGCAAGCGTATTACCGGCGTTGAATATCTTGGCGCGGAAACCCTCGCGCAGCTTTGCGACAGCCAGGTAGGGCTTAGTGTCGGTCGCTCCCAACTTCCTATCCCCCGCGACATTGGTACATCCCTGTCCGGCACGGGAGGCACGACACCCGGCGCACCCACACCCAAGACCGGCGTGACACCCACACCCAAGCCCGGCGTGTCACGCACGGCCAAGAACAAGGCCGTGACCGGTACGCAGGTCGGCACCAGTTCCAAGGTGACGGGTGACGAGCTGGGTTCTTGCAAGAATATTACCGGCGATGAATATCTCAATCCGGCTACGGCGGAGGTGCCGTGTGCGGATACCCAATCGCCCGGCCCGGCCAAGGTGAATGTCTCGCGCACCACGCATGGGCGCATGGTCACCGGTACGCTGGTGGGCGGATCCGCGAAGATTACCGGTGACGAGTATGGCGCATGCCATGGGATTACCGGCACCGAGTACATCGGCGCGGAGTTGCAAAAACAACTGTGCGGCACCGAGCCTGCGGCATCACCCGCCAAGGTCGGCGTGGCGCGCACCTGGCGGGATCTGCCAGTGAGCGGCACCCAGGTGGGGCGTTCGGAGAAAGTGACCGGCGATGAGTATGGTGCCTGCAAAGGCGTCACCGGTACATCCTATATAGGTATGGATTCCTATCAGGCCTTTTGCGCCCCTGCCGAGCAACAAGACGCTGCTGCGCGCGCCAAGACTGTGCGCGGCACATCGGGCCACGCCATGACCGGCCTCCAGCCCAACGTCAAGGGCAGGATGACCGGTGACGCGCGCGGCGCGTGCATGAGCGTCACCGGGACGGCTTATCTGGGCGAAGATCAATACACGCAGGCGTGCAGTCCCGGTTCCAGCGCCAGTGCGGCAACGGTGGGGAGTGGTGCATTCAGCATCGTTGCGCCGGCGCGCGCTGCGCAGCAGCAGCAATCGCGTCTGCGCGAGATCACCGGCACCGCCTACGGCAACGGCTCGGCGCGCATCACCGGGCCATTGGCCAAATCAACGGGCGTGGTCACCGGCACCGCAGAGTTTCGCCACCCAACGTCTCCCAGGGAGGGTTTAGCATCGCGGGAGCGTCCAAACGGTTTCGCGCAGGTGCAAAAAAGCGATGCGCAAGGACGCGCCGGTGTCGGTTCCTCCCAGCCTCCTGCTTCCAGCGATACGGGTCACGGCGCGATGACAGCAGCGACCGCAGAGAAGTCACGCATTACCGGCGAGGGTACCGATGCGCGCCGTATCACCGGCGACGACTGGGCGCGCAACGAGCGCGTCACCGGCACCGAGGGTAATTCCTCCACCACGCGTAATGTCACTCAGCGCGGCGAGCCGCGTGGGGTGCAGGCCAATGCGCGCCGCTTCCGTGAGATAGAACATCCGGAAGCACCGCCCAGCAGGGTGACCGGCAGCAGCGGTAGTGCTATGAGCGGTTCGCTCATAACGGTATCAGGCGGCGCACGCGGTTAAGCGTGTAGAGAATTACGGGAAGGCACTAAGACATGGTCGCTACCATCACACGCAGTCACGCGCAGCGCGGCTCTCTTCAGGAGGCGCGTGACGTACAGGGAAGTACTAATGTCGGGTCCTCTCGGCATCCTGCCTCTCGGGACACTGGTGCATCCTTGCACGGCGAGGGAGGCAGGATGCCGGGAGCGACGAACCGTTATGGATTGCCGCGCGTCGGTGCCAGCCAGGTAGGGCCGAATTCATTCGGTCAGCGTGAGAATAAATTCGCACCTACAGCTTTCAGGCAACCTCTGGCAGCGAACAGGGGCATGGATATAGAAGCAAGAGCAGAGTCGCCAGCGACTGATTGGTCGGCGGGACTCGCCCCCATGCGGTTCCCGGACTGCCAGGCCAATCATCGCCTGTGGGACGATGAGCACGCGGTGCGTATAGCCTTTGACGCCATCGTGCCCGCCTTGAAGGAGATTGCGGCCTTGCAGCATGAGCACAACTTTGTGCCGCGCGCCCAGCAGATCGCGCAGCAACAGATGGGCTTTCCCTTGCCCGAGGCGCTGTTACAAAATGCCTGGGTGGAGACCCTCGATATGCGCGATCTGTATGCGTACGCAGTATGCCAGACCTACCAGCGTCTGCGTGAGCGCGAGGCACATGAGGTTGAAAATGTAGAGGATGCTCAGCGCTTCTTTCTGGAATGCGGTTTTCACAGCGTGGATGTCTCGCCGTGCGCGGATGGACGCCTGAAGGGCTTGGTGAAATATATCCTGCGCTTGCCGGCGCGCGCAGTACACCGCGAGGCCTACGCGGGCGCGCTGTTCGATATTGAGGAAAGTGTGCGGCGTTGGGCCGATATCGAGTTGCGCCGCCACCGCGAGGGCGTGCCGAGCCTGCCCGATGCGCCTACGCAGTATCTGAAGATCGCCGTGTATCACTGGAGCGGCTCGGACAGTCAGCAGGGCTGCGCGGCGCATGGCAGCGATGCGCGCGCGGCGGCGCAGGGGGCCTTGGACCGGCTTAACGAATTTCGCCAGGCGATAGAAAACAGTTATTGCTGCGGTGCCTCGGTGACCACCTTGCTGATCGGCGTGGACACCGACAACGACGCTATCAAGATACATGTGCCGGATGGCAAAGACGAGATAAGCGTATACCGCTACGTGGACAGTCAGACGGTGTACCAGCAAGTCATGCAAGGCACCACGCCGCGCGCTGCGGTGATAGCGGCCGTGGAGCAGGCGCTCGCCGTGCAGGGTTGGGGCAAGGCAGAAGGGCGGGCAGCAGACGGTATGCTGCGTTTTATCGCCAGTCTGCTGGAGAACAATCTCAAGCAACAGGATTATGTAGATAAATATTATCAGGGACGCTATCCGGACATCGGTCATCAGGAACGCTTCATCAGTGTGGGCAACGGCAACGAAGACGTGCAACTGCGCAACCTCGCCTACTACGCGCATATGGATACCTTGGAGGAAGGCGCGGCAGATCTGGACGTGGGCGTGAAAATATTTAAAAAGCTCAATGCCGCACACGGCCTGCCGACGCCCATCATCCTGCAGATCAGCTACAACCGGGCGGTGCCCAATGCGCGCGCGCGCGCGCGATGCCGCGCATTGCGCCTGGGTGATGCCATCCGTCAGCGCTATGGGGACCTAGCTCAAGCCCGTTTGTTGAGCGTGTTTACAAGTTTGCAGGATAAAGACACCGGCGCTATCGAATTTGTCGCTGCACATGAGGAGCTTGTTATGAGGAATAAGGCATGAAAATCTGCCAAGTGGAAACGACGCTGGTCTCCACCAACCGCATCGCCAGCCTCGGGCATCGCTCGCTGCGCGTGGTCAAGGAAAAAGGCGGTGCACGCTCGGTGGCGGTGGATGCGGTGGGCTGCCGCCCCGGTGATTGGGTGATCGTGGTGGGCAGCTCGGCGGCACGCGAGGCGGCGGGCAGCAAGGAGTATCCATCGGACGCCACTATCGTCGGCATCATTGATTACTGGGGAGAAGATGGAAATCCTCCAAGTCATGAGTGATCTGGTGTGCACGCAGCGCGTGGCGGGTCTGTGCAGCACTTCATTGCGGGTACTGCGTGACGCCAAGGGCAAGTTGAGCGTAGCGGTGGATACGGTGGGTGTGCCGCCCGGCAAATGGGTGTTCGCCATGAGCGGCACGGCGGCACGTTACGCGGCGGGTGACCCGAGCGTGCTCACCGACCTCACCATCGGCGGCATCATCGACGGCTGGGACGAAAAAGATGTTGGTGGCTTGTAGGGCCGAACTTATTCGGCATTGAATAGTAAGCAGTGTTTTTGTAAGTAGTAGTGAATGTAACTTTTATAACCTTAACGAAAGAGGATATGCAAATGGCAAACGATATAACAGGTGTTGCATTAGGCATGATTGAAACGCGCGGGCTGGTGGCGGCGATAGAGGCTGCAGACGCCATGACCAAGGCGGCAGAGGTGCGGCTTATCGGCCGCCAATTCGTCGGCGGCGGTTATGTCACGGTACTGGTGCGTGGCGAGACCGGTGCGGTGAACGCGGCGGTGCGCGCCGGCGCGGATGCGTGCGAGCGCGTGGGTGACGGCCTGGTGGCCGCGCACATCATCGCGCGCGTGCACGGCGAGGTGGAGCAGATCCTGCCCACAGGTGTCTAGCAACAGAGCGGGGTGATGGCGAGCGCCATCACCGTATTGTGATTCATCAGGAGATTCTATGGCAAAGGCAA
>JBDSOT010000051.1:0-6748 GCA_039914705.1 Gammaproteobacteria bacterium
AAATAATGCTGAAGATTGGACTGACAGGCGGTATCGGCAGCGGCAAATCTTCTGTCGCGAGAGGCTTTGCCGATTTGGGTGTGCCGGTAATCGAAGCCGATGTAATCGCGCGTGAATTGGTGGCGCCGGGCATGCCGGCGTTGGCGCAGATCGTCGAGGTATTCGGTGCGCCTATGTTGACGGATAGCGGAACCCTGGATCGTACGCGTCTGCGCAAACTGATATTCAGCGATGCCGCGCAGCGCGCACGCTTGGAGGCGATCCTGCACCCGCTGATTTGCGGGGAAATGGAGGCGCACATCGAAGGACTTGCCGGTTTGTATTGCGTATTGTGTATTCCGCTGTTGTTGGAAACCGGCCAGGCGCACCGGGTTGACCGGGTGCTGGTTATTGATACGCCGCATTATCTGCAATACCGGCGTGTAATGGCGCGTGATGGTATCGGCGCTTCCGAGGTTGCCGCCATCCTGCGCGCGCAGATGGATTTTAATAAGCGCCTGGCACGCGCGGATGACATAATCAGCAATAATCAAGATATGGCTCACTTGCAAGGGCAGGTCGAGCGGTTGCATCCGTATTATCAAAAGCTGGCGACACAGGGTTTGCCAGTCTCAACTAACTAATGGACAATAACCCCTATTTTTGTTCCGGGTGGCGTAGTGCAACAAAAAATTACTTACGAACAACCGCTTAATGAAAGAATACGCACCTTGCTGCGGCTGGAGTTTCTTTTTCTTCAGGCCCAGCATAGCCTGGCGAAGAATTCAGTGTGGGATCACCGCGCCACGCTCTTAAGTATTCTCGACATCCTCAGTGTCTGTAGCCGCACTGATCTTAAAACCGAGGTGCTCAAGGAACTGGAACGGCACGCCGCCGGGCTGGCCTTGCTCGAAACAGTGCCGGGCGTTGATTTAGCCGAGCTGCGGCAGATCCTGGATCAACTGGACAATCTGATTGATCGCTTTCATTCCATTAGCGGTCAGCCTGGCCAAGGGTTGCGCCAAAATGAATTCCTGAACAGCATCAAGCAACGCAGTGCAATTCCCGGCGGCCTGTGCGATTTTGACCTGCCCGCCTATCACTTCTGGTTGCAACAGTCAGCAGAACAACGCAGCAATGACCTGTGGCAATGGCTGGGTACGCTGGAAACCTTGAGATTGTCGGTAGAACTTATTCTGCGTTTGGTGCGCGAGTGCGCAGCGCCGACGCATGAGGTTGCCATCGGCGGGTTTTCCCAAAAATCTCTGGAGGCGGATAATCCCAGCTGTCAATTAGTGCGGGTTTCCCTTCCGGCCAATTCGCGCTATTACGCCGAAATCAGTGGCGGGAAACAGCGCTTCACGGTGCGTTTCATGCAACCTGTCACGGGCGGGCGCGCCGTTCAGGCTGCCGAGGACATCAAATTCGACTTGACCTGCTGCATCATATGAGTACGCCTAAGGTTGTCAAATGTCCCACCTGCAGCAAGCCGGTCGAGTGGTCGGAACAGCGCCCGTGGCGACCGTTTTGCAGCGAGCGTTGCAGGTTGATTGATCTGGGCGCATGGGCGGATGGCTCGTACAGTGTTCCAGAGCAGAAACCGGGATTTTCGGAAGATGGTACAGAAGAAAACTGATACCCAGCACGGCGTCCGTTGCGTTAAAGAATTACATCGCTACGTAAATTCCATACGCTGCTGACGGCAGCGATACCTTGCGCCCCGTTGCGATGCGCAAGCCCTATATCTTCGATGCGCATTCCCCCCAAGGCATAGATGGGCATATTGGTCGCAGAGGTGAGTTGCCGCAACTTATCCCACCCCAGACAGGCCGCGCCGGGATGGCTTGGAGTGGGCAACACTGGTGACACCACCGCGAAATCCACGCCAATACGCCGCGCCTGGGCAAGCTCATCGGCGTCGTGGCAGGAGGCCGCTACCCATTTATCTTTCCCCAACGGCCGCGCGTCAAGTTTTTTCAATTGTTCGCTACTCAGATGCACGCCGTGTGCGCCGATGTCTTGTACGAGTTGCGGCACTGCATTGAGCAAGAGTTGCGCGCCGTGATGGCGGCACAAATCCAAGGCCTGTTGGGCCAAATCTCGATAGCGCGCTTCATCCAGCGACTTCGCGCGCAACTGCACCAGCCGCACACCACCGCTCAGGCAGCGTTCCAGTGTTGACATAAATACCAAGATGTCCTGTGGCTCTGGGGTAATCAGATATACGTCAGGCAAGGTGACGGCAGTGATGATGGGCAGATTAGCGGCGGGGTAACTTCTTTTCGCTAGCTCTTTGATCGCGACCCATTCCAATTCCTGGCCCTCGCAGGAAGTCACTTCCCCAGAATAAGCGTCAACGCGCCAGACATCCAGCAACACGGCCTTATCGGGATAATCATGGCGGACGCGGATGAGCGGGCGGGCATGGCTAACGACGATGCCAAGTTCCTCACGCAGTTCACGCTTGAGCGCCGTTAGTATCTCTTCACCAGCTTCAACTTTACCGCCCGGAAATTCCCATAGATTGCCTTGATGCGCATGAGCGGGGCGCAGGGCAAGCAATATCTCACCACGGTCATTAAAGATGGCGGCGGCCGCGACGTGTTGCACCGATGGGTTCACTGCAGAGGGATATTAAGTGCGGTATTCCGCATTGATGCGCACATAGTCGTAAGAAAAATCACAGGTCCAAACCGTTGTATTGTGCGCACCACGACCGAGGTCGATGTGCACTGTGATCTCAGCGCGCTGCATAACGTCCTGGCCTTGCTGCTCCGTGTAGTCGGCCGCACGTGCGCCGTGTTGCACTATACACACCTCATCAAGATAAATGGAGATGCCTTCGATGTCGAGGTCAGCGAGACCGGCACGCCCTACCGCAGCGAGGATGCGTCCCCAGTTCGGGTCGCAGGCAAAGAAGGCGGTTTTGACCAGCGGCGAGTGTGCGGCGCTGTAGGCCACCAGCGAACATTCCACTTCGCTGGCACCGCCGCTCACCTCAATGGTAATAAATTTAGTGGCGCCTTCGCCGTCGCGCACGATGGCCTGCGCAAGCTCGGTGCATACTTCAGTCACCGCCGTGCAGATCAGGTGATAGGCTGGGTCGGCGCGGCTGTCGATATAGGGCAACTGGCTCTTGCCGGTGGCGATCAGCACGCAGGCATCGTTTGTGGAGGTATCGCCGTCCACCGTAATGCGGTTGAAGGAAGCGGGCATAGCCTGTTCCAGACAATGCTGTAATACCGCAGGACTGATATCGGCGTCAGTGGCGACAAAGGCGAGCATAGTGGCCATGTCGGGGCGGATCATGCCCGAACCCTTGGCGATGCCGGTTACCGTGACGGTAACGCCGTTAATGTCGACCTGTCGCGAACTCGCCTTGGGCACGGTGTCGGTCGTCATAATCCCGTAGGCGGCCTCGCTCCAGCCCGCCGGGTCGAGGTTTGCGTAAGCGGCGGGCAGACCGGCCAGGATTTTGGCAAGCGGAAGTGGTTCGCCGATAACGCCGGTGGAGAATGGCAAGACTTCATTGACGGCGCAGCCAGCGTTGTGCGCCAGCATTTCACAGCAGGCACGCGCATCATTCAGGCCTTGTGCGCCGGTTCCCGCATTGGCGTTGCCGGTGTTTATCAACAAAAAGCGCGGCATAGTTTGCGCCAGATAGGCGCGCGCCAGGGTAACTGGTGCGGCGCAAAAGGCATTACGGGTAAACACAGCGGCGCACGTGGAGTCCTCACATAATTCAAGGATCACCAGATCGCGCCGGTCGGGTTTTTTAATCGACGCGCACGCAGTACCGAGGCGCACCCCCGCAACAGGATGCAATTCCGGCAATTTAGAGAGATTTACGGCCATGGATGAAAGTTACGATAACTGACCGTGACAATGTTTATATTTCTTGCCGGAGCCGCACGGGCAAGGTTCGTTGCGCCCGACCTTCGGCTCTTCACGTTTGAAGGGCGCGGCCGGCACCGCACTGCCGGACTCGCTTTCGCTGTCAGGGGCAGCATCGGCGGTCATTGCTGCCGCAGGCGCATGCAAAAATTGCATGGCGGGGGTTGCGCGGCGTTGTTCAACGGCCTGCACATCTTCTTCGGCGCGTACCTGCACGGTACAAACGAGGCGGATCACCTCGCGCTTGGTGCGCTCCAGCATCTGGGCAAATAAATCGAATGCCTCGCGCTTGAATTCCTGCTTGGGATTTTTCTGGGCATAGCCGCGCAGGTGAATACCCTGGCGCAAATAATCCATGGCTGCCAGATGATCTTTCCATAGATTATCCAGCACCTGCAACATGATCGCCTTTTCAAAATGCCGCACGACCTCGCTGCCGGCGGTAGCCTCTTTGGCATGGTAGACATTTTCAATTTCGCTGTGGATGCGCGCACGCAGGGTTTCTTCGTGCAGCGTTGTATCGGCACGCAGCCATTCCTGAATGGGAAGACGCTGGCCTAGCTCTCCCTCCAGGGTCTCTTCGAGTCCGGCCAGATTCCACTGCTCCTCCATGCTTTGCGGTGCGATATAAGAGTTGATGATTTCATTGGTGACATCGGTGCGGATGGCGTTGACCATCTCCGAAATATCATCCTCGGCCATCAATTCATTGCGTTGTTCGTAGATCACCTTGCGCTGATCGTTGGCAACGTCATCGTATTCGAGCAATTGTTTGCGGATGTCGAAGTTGCGCCCCTCAACCTTGCGCTGCGCGTTTTCAATAGCCTTGCTCACCCACGGATGTTCGATGGCCTCGCCCTCGTTCATGCCGAGTTTCTGCATCAGGCTGCCGACGCGCTCCGAAGCAAAGATGCGCATCAGGCTGTCTTCCAGCGACAGATAAAAGCGGCTGGATCCGGCATCGCCCTGACGGCCCGAGCGGCCGCGCAACTGATTGTCGATGCGCCGTGATTCATGACGTTCGGTGCCGATGATATGCAGGCCGCCACTGTCGAGGACCTCATTATGAAGGGTTTGCCATTCCTGGTGCAGGCGCGCCACGGTGGCTTCATCAGGCTCTTGCAGTAACGCAAGCTCCGCCGCGAGACTGCCACCGAGCACGATGTCGGTGCCGCGTCCGGCCATGTTAGTGGCGATGGTCACCGTACCGGGGCGCCCGGCCTGGGCCACGATCTCCGCCTCTTGCTCGTGAAATTTGGCATTAAGCACGCGGTGCTTGATCTTCTCTTTTTCCAGCAGGCCGGACAGGTATTCCGAGGTCTCGATGGACACCGTGCCCACCAGCACCGGTTGTCGGCGTGCCTGACAGTCCTTGATGTCCTGGATGATGGCGGTGAATTTTTCCGTGGCCGTGAGGTAAACGAGATCACCGTAATCCTTGCGCACCATCGGCTTGTGGGTAGGGATGACCACGACCTCAAGGCCGTAGATCTGCTGGAATTCGAAGGCCTCCGTGTCGGCGGTGCCGGTCATGCCGGAAAGTTTATTGTACAGGCGGAAATAATTCTGGAAGGTGATGGACGCGAGCGTCTGATTTTCATTCTGGATGGGCACTTCCTCCTTGGCCTCGACGGCCTGATGCAGGCCTTCCGACCAGCGCCGTCCCGGCATGGTGCGCCCGGTGAATTCATCGACGATGATGACCTGCTTATCCTTGACCATGTAATCGACATTGCGATGGAACAGGGCATGGGCGCGCAGCGCGGCATTCAGATGATGCATTAAACTGATATTAGCCGCATCGTAAAGACTGTCGTTCTCGTGCAGGATGCCCGCCTCCAGCAACAATTCCTCAACCCGCTCGTGGCCTGCCTCGGTGAGAAAAACCTGACGCGTCTTTTCGTCCACCGAGTAATCACCCGGCCCTTCCTCACCTTCCTGCCGGGTGAGTTTGGGGATCAGCACATTCATCTTCTGATAGAGGTCGGAGTTATCGTCGGTAGGGCCGGAAATAATCAGCGGGGTGCGCGCCTCGTCGATCAGGATGGAATCGACCTCGTCGACAATGGCGAAATTGAGCCTGCGCTGCATGCGCGCCGCCGTGGTGAAGGCCATGTTGTCGCGCAGGTAGTCGAAGCCGAATTCGTTGTTGGTGCCGTAGGTGATGTCGGCGTTATAGGCCGCGCGTTTCTCGTCCGCGTCCATACCCGCCACCACCACCCCGGTGGTCATGCCCAGGAACGTATACAACTGGCCCATCCACTTCGCATCGCGGCGTGCCAGATAATCATTCACCGTGACGACATGCACGCCCTGGCCTGGCAAGGCGTTCAGGTATGCGGCAAGCGTGGCGACCAGGGTTTTGCCCTCGCCGGTGCGCATCTCGGCGATCTTGCCGCTGTGCAACACCATGCCGCCGATAAGCTGCACATCGAAGTGACGCATGTTCATCACGCGCTTACCGGCCTCGCGTGCGGCGGCGAATGCCTCTGGTAGTAAACTGTCGAGCGGCTCGCCCTTACCGCCTGTGGCGGCCGGGGCAAGGCGTGCACGGAACTCGGCGGTCTTGGCGCGTAATTGTTCGTCGGTCAGCGCGGTAAATTGCGCCTCCAGCGCGTTTATCTGTGCAACGGTCTTATACAGGCGCTTGAGCAGACGCTCATTGCGGTTACCAAAGATTTTGCTGAGGAATTTGCTGGCCATTATCTAGTTGGGGCGGATCAAGGGAAGGGAAAATACACGGTGTGGCAAAGGTGTATCGTGAAATATCGGGCTGGATGGAATTACGAAAGACTGCATCGGCAATGTCCATTAAAGCCGTCAATTGATTATTATAGGGCCAATACGGTTACCGCGCAGTGTTTTCATATCTCAC
>JBDSOT010000064.1:0-3014 GCA_039914705.1 Gammaproteobacteria bacterium
CGGCGATAGCGAGCGCAACCATGATCAACACTAAAATACCCGCAAACCAGGCGATCATCTTGATGGGTTTGGACATGCCGTACTCCGTGGTGGTGCAGGGGCAAATGCGTCTGATACACTTCGAAACGAGCGGCACCGCGGCAACTTTTTAGCCGCTGCCAGTGAACTATCTTAAATCGAATTAACCCAGCCAACCAGCCGGATCTCGCGATGTCGCACACCGAACAATATCCGATTTTAATCAAGGCGAACGATGGCGCTACCTCAGCGGGGGCGTTAAAGGTTACTGTTTATGAGAAGCGCGAGCGGCTGATGCGCGCCGCCAGGATGCTGGCACTTTATTGGATGTTGGCGCTCCTGTCGTTACCCATTTTCGTTGCCCACTGGCTGCTGGTTCCCGGGTTTTTTATAGCCGGGCCGGTAATGGCCTGGCTGCGTTACCGAGTTGTGGAACGTAAAGATCAGGTTACCGGGCAATGTCCAGTCGATAAAAACGACGTGACTATTCCTCTGGAACCTTCCGTCCGCCTGCCGTTTTGGACGTATTGCCCGCTATGCGCGGCACCGCTGCAACTAATAGAGCACACTGCTCCTTAAACCCTGGAATTATTTATGCGCGCTGCCTTTGCCTTGTTACTCGCCGCTGTTATTGTCATAGGAATCGCGTCACTGGTGTTCATTTTGCTCTACAACGGTGCAGTGATGATTAACAACCATTTCTTTGTTTAGGGAAGCTCTGATTTACTCAGAGGTTCCTTAGCTACTTAAGAAACAGGGAATAGCTCGGGTTGTGGCTTTCTTCGTGGTAGGTATAGCCGAGTTCGTCCAGGAATAGCTGGAACTGGCCGCGCTCATTATCGGTAATCTGCACACCGACCAGCACGCGTCCGTACGCGGCACCGTGATTGCGGTAATGAAACAGGCTGATGTTCCAGCGCTGTCCCATGGATGCCAAAAAGCGCAGCAGTGCGCCCGGGCGTTCGGGAAATTCAAAGCGGTACAAAACCTCGTGTTCCACCGCGCCGTTATGTCCGCCCACCATATAACGCACGTGCAGCTTGGCCATCTCATTATCGGTCATATCCAATACGTCGTATCCCTTGCCGCGCAATTGGCCGATCAAGGCATCCTTTTCGGCTAGGCCACCGGCCATCTGGATGCCGGCAAAAACGTGGGCCTGTGTAGCGTTGTAATAGCGGTAATTGAATTCCGTGATGCTGCGCTGGCCGATGGCATGGCAAAATTCGCGAAAGCTGCCTGGGCGCTCGGGGATGGTGACGGCGAGTAAGGCCTCACGCTGCTCGCCGATCTCGGCGCGCTCGGCCACATGGCGCAGACGGTCGAAATTCATGTTGGCACCGCTGTTGATGGCCACCAGATTTTTACCATTTAGTTGCTCGCGTGCTATATATTTTTTGAGGCCAGCCACTGCCAGCGCCCCCGCCGGCTCGACGATGGAGCGCGTGTCGTCGAAGATGTCCTTGATGGCGGCGCAGATCTCGTCGGTGCTGACCAGTATCACCTCGTCAACACAAGTACGCGCCACGCGAAACGGCTCTGCGCCCACCTGGCGCACTGCAACGCCATCGACAAAGATCCCGACATGAGACAGCACGATGCGCTCGTTACTGCGCAGCGCCTCGTATAGCCCAGCTGCGTCGTATGGCTCCACGCCGATGATCTTGATCTCCGGGCGCAGTTGCTTGACGTAGGCGGCGATGCCCGCAATCAATCCGCCGCCGCCTACCGGCACGAAGATCGCGTGCAGTTCGTCGCCGTGCTGCTGCAAAATCTCCATGCCCACCGTACCCTGCCCGGCAATCACGTCGGGATCGTCGTAAGGATGAACGAAGGTCATGCGGTCTTCGGCGGCAATTTTTTGCGCGTGCTGATAGGCGTCGTCGTAGGTATTACCGTGCAGCACGATCTGCGCGCCGAGCGCCCGCACCGACTCCACCTTGATGTCGGGCGTGGTCTTAGGCATCACGATCAGGGCCTTGATGCCGAGCTTGTGTGCCGCGAGAGCGACGCCCTGCGCGTGATTTCCGGCCGAGGCGGTAATTACGCCGTTTTGAATTTCAGCGGCGGATAAATTGACGATCTTGTTATACGCGCCGCGCAGCTTGAACGAGAACACCGGCTGCAAATCTTCGCGCTTCAGCAATACGCGATTACCCAGGCGGCGCGACAGTGTGGGCGCGAAATCGAGCGGGGTTACCTGGGCGACGTCGTAGACGCGGGCTTGGCGGATTTTTTCGAGATAGCGGTCGGGCATAAATGCAACTTGATAAAGGACGCGCATAGTCTAGCATGCAGCCCTTCATAATCATCCCGGTAACAGGTATTCTTGAAACCGAAAATAACGGTGCAGCAGAGGAATGGGTATGACACAAGATGAAATGAAGCAGGCCGTGGCCAAGGCCGCGCTCGACTATATCGAACCCGGCGCGCTGGTGGGCGTGGGCACCGGCTCCACGGCGAACTTTTTTATCGACGCATTGGCGACCATCAAACATAAAATCGACTGCACTGTAGCAAGCTCGGTCGCCACCGCGACGCGCCTCAAGGCACACGGTATCCCGGTGCTTGAATTGAACGAGGTGATCGAGCTTTCCGTTTACGTGGACGGTGCCGACGAAACCAATAAACACCTGCACCTGATCAAGGGCGGCGGCGGCGCGCTCACGCGTGAAAAGATCGTCGCGGCGGCGAGCAAAATCTTTGTATGCATCACCGACGAGTCCAAGCTCGTCGACATACTCGGCAAGTTCCCCCTGCCAATCGAAGTCATCCCCATGGCACGCAGTTTCGTCGCGCGTGAAATCGTCAAGCTTGGCGGTCAGCCCGTTTTACGCGAGGGCTTTATCACCGATAACGGCAATATCATCCTGGACGTGCGCAATATGGAAATCATGGAGCCTGGCAAATTGGAGGCAATGCTCAATAATATCCCCGGCATCGTAACTAACGGCCTGTTCGCCCTGCGTCCGGCGGATGTCTTACTGCTGGGCACG
>JBDSOT010000013.1:0-7435 GCA_039914705.1 Gammaproteobacteria bacterium
GCCCCGGCCAGCAGCACGATTATCGCCACCAGCACCACGCCGCGCGCGATGCCGAAAAATACCCCGAGCAGATGGTCGGTGCCGCTGAGTCCGGTCTTATCGACGAGCTTTGCGATCAGATAATTGACCAGGGCGGCCAACATTAGCGTTATGACAAACAAACCCGCAAACGCCGCCATGAGCCGCACCGTGGAAGATGGGATCTGCTCCACGAGCAAGCCGGCAACGTAATGGGAGAAACTGATCGCTACCCAGATAGCAGCAACCCACGCGATGAGCGATAGCGCCTCGCGCACTAAACCACGCAGCAGGCCGATCAGCCCGGACAGGGCAATAATGCCGACAATGAGCCAATCCACCCATATCATGCTGCGTGTAACCCCTGGCTTGTTATTGTATTAATTCGCCGCCCCTCTGATCTTAGGATGGTCACAAGAATCGCATGAGCTTAAAGTGATTATTTTAACATTTATTTGAGCTTGGGAGAGAGGTGGTTCACGCAGAAGGTAATTGCTGCTAAGAAACGTAAGGCCCCACGATACCCTTGAGTTTCAGTTCTTTTTCCAGTTTTTCGCGAATAGCCTCAGCGCGCAGCCGGTCAAGCTCGGGACCTACGCGTACGCGAAACACTTTGGTGCCTTTTGTCCCCTTGGCGTCGACTGATTCGACGAATGTTGTGTAGCCCTTGGCGCGCAATTGATCACGTAGTTTCAGGGCGTTCTGCTCGTTAGTAAAGCTAGCCAATTGCACCACCCATGAACTAACGGCCAGGCGATCGGCAGTTGCACTTTTTATTGCTTTGGGTTCCTGAGCCGCCGGGGCATCTGCCTCGGGTGGCTGATCGGGCATGGCAAGCTCGGCGGTAGCAGGCACTGGCGTAGTTCCTGCTTTAGGAGACGCTACACCGGCGCTTTCGGCCGCAGGCGCGGCATCGCGATCCACAATTACCGGGGAATCGGCTCCGGCCGCGACGGTTGCGCGCGGTAGGGGGATAGGTTCATCCAGCGGAGTTACCTTGGAACTGAACTCTGTTTGCGGTTGCGCAGGAATATTCGTCACCTTAAGCGAGGACTCACGCGGCTCGTCCAACAGCATGGGGACAAAAATCACGACTAAAATTATCAATACGAATGCGCCAATCAGGCGCTGCTTCAGCTTGCTGTCCTTCATCCGGGTAACCTCTTTGCGTAAACGATGACAACAATATGACCGACCTTGGGGCCGACTTGAATTGCCGATGTATAAATTATAGGGACTGTTGTAAGGCCTCTGCCACAGTGTAAAACGAGCCGAACATCACCACGCGATCCTGCGGCCGCGCCTCTGACAAGGCCTGTGCATAGGCTGCGCTGATCGTGGGATAAACCATTACAGCGGCATCCTGCTGGATGGCCAATAACTGCCCGGCCAGAAACTCGCCCGTGGCCGCGCGCGCCACCGGCAGCCCTGCCATGTACCAGCTATCCACAACGCCCTGCATCGCGCGCAACACGCCTACGCTATCTTTATCTGCCAGCATGCCGAAGACGGCCAGGGTGCGCCCTTGACAGGGATGCTCTCGCAAGGCCTCGGCCAAAACCTCTGCGCCGTGCGGATTATGCGCCACATCGAAGATGCGCGTGATTGCACCTGGTATGACTTGGAAACGCCCCGGCAAGTTCACTGTGCTTAGTCCCCGGCAAATATCAGCGTGGCTTATCGGGCAACGCTCGGCAAGTTGCACTAATGCCATAAGCACCGCAGCGGCATTGCGCAATTGAAAGACGCCGCGCAGATTGGGGTACGGCAGGGCCTTGTATTGCACACTACCGTTGCGGGTTTGGCCCCACCACGACCACGTATCAGCTTGAGTTTGATAACCAAAGTCGCGCCCGGCACAATACAGCGGCGCGCCCACGGCCTCTGCATGCGCCATTATGCTGCGCGGCGGGTCGCCGTCGCCGCAGACTGCCGGGCTTTCAGCGCGGAAAATACCGGCCTTTTCCCTGCCGATGCTTTCACGATCCGCCCCCAGCCACTCCACATGATCAATCCCGATGGCGCTTATCAGGGCCACATCGGCATCCAGCAGATTGACGGTATCCAACCTTCCGCCCAGGCCCACCTCGAGAATGGCAACATCCAGTCGCGCACGCTGGAAGATATCGAAGGCCGCCAGTGTGGCGAATTCGAAATAGGTCAGCGAGATGTCGCCGCGCGCTTCATTGATGCGTTCGAAAGAGGCGCACAACTGCGCATCGTCGGCCTCTTCTCCCAGAATGCGGATGCGTTCGTTATAGCGCAGTAAGTGCGGCGAGGTGTAGGCACCGACGCGATAACCTGCGCCATGCAGTATAGCCTCCAGCAAGGCAACGCTGGAACCCTTGCCGTTGGTACCGGCCACCGTGATGATTGCATGCGAT
Organism: Gammaproteobacteria bacterium; assembly: GCA_039914705.1. Classification (GTDB taxonomy): domain Bacteria; phylum Pseudomonadota; class Gammaproteobacteria; order SURF-13; family SURF-13; genus JBDSTW01. The sequence goes on from JBDSOT010000013.1 coordinate 2,403, forward strand.
GGATGATCCAGGCTAAGGCGTCGAAGCAGCGGCCGCGTGCGCTCCAAACCGAGGTCGATCGGTTTGGCATGTTGCGTTTCCTGCCAGGAGAGCCATTCGGCCAGGTTCATAAGGGCACAGACGAGTAGCAAATTAAAAACGGCAAGCGTGAGAAACTAGTGCGGTCATTACCGGTTTAATCGTGATCCGTGCGACTTGTTACTGTTTCAACGATGCGTGAGCGTCGCCAGTATTCCGGCCAGACGGTCGCGCATCTCGCGCCGGTCAATGATCATATCAATGGCGCCGTGCTCCAGCAGAAACTCGCTGCGCTGAAAACCCTCAGGCAGAACCTGGCGCACGGTTTGTTCGATTACGCGCGGGCCGGCAAAACCGATCAGCGCCTTCGGTTCGGCGATATTGATGTCTCCGAGCATCGCGAAGCTCGCCGAGACGCCGCCCATAGTAGGATCGGTCAGCACGGAAATAAACGGTATGCCGCGCTTACTCAAACCCGCCAGCGCTGCGCTGGTCTTGGCCATCTGCATCAGGGAAAACAGGCCTTCCTGCATGCGCGCCCCGCCGCTGGCGGAAAAGCACACCAGCGGAATTTTGTACTCCAGACAGGTATTCACGCCGCGCACAAAACGCTCGCCAACCACCGACCCCATCGAGCCGCCCATGAAGCGGAACTCGAAGGCGCAGGCCACGAGCGGGATTTCCTTAACCTGCCCCTTGATAACCACCAATGCATCTTTCTCGCCGGTGTCCTTTTGCGCCTGCGAAAGGCGGTCTTTATAACGCTTACTGTCGCGAAATTTAAGTGGATCGAGCGGGGTCAGCCCAGCGCCGATCTCATCGCGTGGCAGATCGTCAAGAAAACTGTTCAAACGCCGCCGCGCGCCAATGCGAATGTGATGTGTGCACTTGGGGCACACCTCGAGATTACGCTCCAATTCGGCCCGGTATAATACGGCGCTGCACACCTGACACTTGGTCCACAGGCCTTCGGGTACGGCCTTTTTGGCGCCGCCGCCCTCGGTGCGTATGCTGGAGGGCAATAATTTTTCAAACCAGCTCATGCTGTCACCGTCTTTCTATCACTCACTTTATATCACTCAATCCGACTTGAATTATCCGGCTTGAATTATTACGCGGCCGGCGCGGCCTTATCCATGGCGCGGCGCATTTGTGTCAACACCTCGGTGATTTTTGCCACTATGCGCACATCCTGGCCGGCCAGTGTCTCTATGCATTGTACCAAAGCGCTGCCCACGATGACGGCATCGGCCACGGCTGATACCTGCGCGGCGGATACGGCGTCCTTAATGCCAAAGCCAACTCCAACAGGAAGCTCGGTCAATGCGCGTATCTGCGTCAGCTTATCAGCAACCTCGTCTACATCAAGATGCGCCGCACCGGTCACGCCCTTCACGGAAACATAATAAATAAACCCGCTCGCCATCGCGCTGATCTGGGCAATGCGCTGCGCGGAACTTGTGGGCGCGATGAGAAAGATGGGCGCAATATTATGCGCACCTAAACATTTCACAAAATCAGTGGCCTCTTCGGGCGGCAGATCAACGGTCAGCACGCCGTCTACCCCAGCCTCTGCAGCGGCGCGCGCGAATGCCGCGTAGCCCAGCGCCTCTATGGGATTAAGGTAACCCATCAGCACCACCGGCGTACGGTCATTTTTTGTGCGAAATACGCGCACCATCTCCAACACCTGGCGCAGATTAACATGATGCTTGAGTGCACGTTCACTGGCACGTTGTATCACTGGGCCATCCGCCATCGGGTCGGAAAACGGCACGCCCAGTTCGATAATATCGGCACCGGCGCCCACCATGGCATGCATGAGCGGCACCGTGATACCAGGATGCGGGTCACCGGCGGTGATAAACGGAATCAAGCCTTTACGGCCTTGCGCGCGCAGACTCGTAAAACAACTTTGAATGCGGCTAGCAGTTGTCGCGCGAATTGGTGCCTGCGGTAGTTGTTGCGACACACTGCTGTTCATACCTGGATACCTTCGCGCCCCGCGACGGTATGAATGTCCTTGTCGCCGCGCCCGGAGAGATTGACGATGATAATTTTATCGGCTGTTAAGCTTGGAGCGAGCTTGGTGGCGTAAGCCAGTGCGTGGCTCGATTCCAGGGCGGGCATGATGCCCTCGATACGCGTGAGGTCGTGAAAGGCCTGCAAGGCCTCGTCATCGCTGATGCCCACGTATTGCGCGCGGCCGCTGTCTTTGAGCCAGGCGTGTTCGGGGCCGACACCGGGATAATCGAGTCCGGCCGAAATAGAATGGGTTTCGATGATCTGGCCGTCGTCGTCTTCAATCAGATAGGTGCGATTGCCATGCAATACGCCGGGCCTGCCCTTACACAGGGTGGCCGCGTGACGCTCGGTATCCATACCGTCACCGGCAGCCTCCACGCCAATAATAGCCACATCGGCATCGGCAAGAAATGGGTGAAACAGGCCGATGGCATTCGACCCGCCGCCCACGCAGGCAATCAGAACATCCGGCAGACGACCCGCCTGCTCCAAAATCTGTGAGCGCGCCTCGCGTCCGATGATGGCCTGAAAATCACGCACCATCATGGGATAGGGGTGCGGCCCGGCCACCGTGCCGATGATATAAAAGGTATTGTCGATATGCGTGACCCAATCGCGCATAGCCTCGTTCAGTGCGTCTTTGAGCGTCTTTGAGCCGGACTCGACCGGCACCACCGTCGCACCGAGCAGCCGCATGCGGTAGACATTCAGCGCCTGGCGCTTGATATCCTCCGAACCCATGTATACCACGCACTCCAAACCCAGGCGCGCAGCCACCGTGGCGGTTGCCACGCCATGCTGACCCGCACCAGTCTCGGCAATGATGCGCGTTTTGCCCATGCGCTCGGCCAGCAAGGCCTGGCCGACGGTATTATTGACCTTGTGCGCGCCGGTGTGATTGAGGTCTTCGCGCTTGAGATAGATCTGCGCGCCGCCCAACTGCTTACTCCAACGTCGGGCATGATAGAGTGGGGACGGGCGGCCGACATAATGGCTAAGGTCTTGGTCCAACTCCGCCAAAAATGCGGGATCCTGGCGGTAATGCTCATAGGCAAGGCGTAATTCTTCGAGCGGCCCCATCAGGGTTTCCGCGACAAAGCGTCCACCGTAGGCACCGAAGTGACCGTTGGCGTCGGGCAGACTGGGCAATTCTGCTTCGCTGCGCATGGCGTTAGGGTTGGACACTGTTCACACCTCTGATAAATGCGGCAATCTTCGCGGCGCTTTTAATGCCTTTGGTAGATTCTACCCCGCCGCTTACATCCACGGCATAGGGCCTCGTCCGGCGGATCGCCTCGGCGACATTTTCCGGGGTCAATCCGCCGGCCAGGATCAAGGGTCTATCAAGCTTGGCGGGCACACTCGACCAATCGAACACACGCCCGGTGCCACCGCCCGGACTTCCTTCATGATAACTATCGAGTAACAGCCCGGCGGCGTCGCCGTAGTCGCGCGCGCAGGCCTGCACATCCACGCCTTTGCGCATCGCAATGGCCTTGATATAAGGCAAGCCATAAATCCTGCACGCATCCGCAGACTCATCGCCGTGAAATTGCAACAAGTCGAGACGCACCTTTTTCAGGACTGCGCGAATCTGCGCTGGGGTAGCATTCACGAACAGGCCGACGACGGTGACGAAGGCCGGCACAGCGGCGACAATCTCCGCCGCCTGCGCAGCGCTTACCGCACGTGGACTTTCCGGATAAAACACCAGACCAATGGCATCGCCACCCAGGGCGGCAACCTCGGCGGCATCTTGTGGCCGCGTAATGCCGCAAATTTTAACCCGTGTACGCATGCGCCGGAATCCACCAAGGCAATAGCATAGATTAACAGAGCACGGGGATGGGGAGAAGGCGCGGCAAGACAAAGCGCGCTGGGTAATCAACCGCCGCCAGCGTCAGACCCTGCGGCGGCGCAGTGACACCGCCCAAGGTGCGATCACGTGCCAATAAAACCTCACGCGCCCAGTCCGGCGCGCGCTCGCCCGCGCCGATGGTCATCAACACGCCGGCAATATTGCGCACCATATGTTGCAAGAAGGCGTTGGCCACAATGTCGATGACAATTAATTCTGCATGACGCGTCACCTCCAGGCGACGCAGCTCGCGCACCGGGTTCTTCGCCTGACAGGACACGGCGCGGAACGAGGAAAAATCGTGCGTACCAAGCAGATGCTGTGCACCCGCCGCCATGCGCTCGGCATCGAGCGGCCGGTACTCCCAACTGGTACGCCCCTGCAACAGGGCCGGGCGCACGGCACGGTTGAATATTACATAGCGATAATAACGCGCCGTAGCGGAAAAGCGCGCGTGAAAATCATCGCTGATGGGTTTTGCCCAGTTGATGCTGATCTGTTTCGGCAGATTGGCATTAGCACCGAATACCCATGAATGCGCCGTGCGCGTCACCTCGGTATCAAAGTGAATGACCTGCCCGGAGGCATGCACACCGCTGTCAGTGCGCCCGGCGGTAATGACTCGGATCGGCTGATTTGCGACCTTGGACAAGGCCTGCTCCACGCAGGCCTGCACGGTGCGCACGCCGTCCTGGATCTGCCAGCCGCAGAAATCGGAGCCGTCGTATTCAACACCCAGGGCAATTCTCATGGATAAGCACAATCACGGTAAGTTGAGGTGTAGCGGAGCGCCATCTTGCAGGAGCGGGCAACGAGCGTCAATCCGCACAGCCGTCAAGCGTGCTTGGATCAGCCCGTACGCATCGCTTAACCTGCCAGCCAGAAAATAACGCCCAGCAGCAGTGGGTAAAACCATTGATAGACGGGGGGATGTCCATAATCGGGAATCTCGATGGCTTGACAGGGGGTTTGTTCGGCGCGACTTATGACACTCTGAAACAGGTCCGCGGCCACATTGCCGATACGGGCTATGACATTGAGTCCCGTCTCGGCGCTCTTGCGCTGTCTCAAGATTTGCTGTGCCTCGACGACTGTCTCCAGGGTGAGTACCATGCGCACCGCCAACCGGTCT
>JBDSOT010000022.1:0-8157 GCA_039914705.1 Gammaproteobacteria bacterium
ATCCGCGTGAGGTGGTCAAGCGTGCCTTGAGCCACAACGCCGCCGCAGTAATCCTGGCACACAATCATCCTTCCGGCGTGGCCGAGCCGAGCACGGCGGATGAACTCATTACACGACGTTTAAAAGACGCCTTGGCTTTGGTAGATATTCGCGTGCTCGATCACCTGATTATCGGCGATGGGCAAGCGGTATCGTTTGCCGAGCGAGGGCTGTTGTAATCTCCGGCTAGCTCGTTAGCACCAGGCGATTCGACTATTTGGCCCTCATACTTTAATCAACAAGATCTAATAAGCGCGCTGGATGCTCATTTTTGCAAGTAAAACTTGTGTTTGTTAAGTAACCTTCAAGTCAATCTTGCAATGCCATTTACAACTCGCGCTTGTACTATGCCAAGCATGAGCGTGGGGCTAAGGGCGGTGCAGATTGCAAGACGTAAGGGGTTGAACCCTTCAACATTAGCCCGTGCCTTAGGTATTCAACCGCAAGCCATACAGCAATGGGAGGCGGGCGCGACCAATCCGCGCGGGGCACGGCTAAAGGCCATCGCCAAGGTGCTTGCTGTCCCGATCAGCGCGATCGTCGATGAATTCGTCGCGGTTGAGGATATTCCCCTGCACGATGCCGCAGATACGCGCGCAACCTACAGCTTCAAGTCCACGCCAGGTGTCAAGGTCGGCGCTTCCAGCAAGGCGATAAAAGGCATAATCTCGGTCTTGCAAACCCTGGATGCAGATGACCAGTTACTGGCCGCTCGGCTTATCGATTCCTTGGCCGAGGCGGCAAAGCTGAGGAAAAAACAATCCCGGAATCAGTGGCAAAACACCCGTTCGCGTTGAGTGGGGTACAAGTTTTTCTTGAATTTTTCGGTTGATTTTGCTATAAAACGCAGTTCCATTGCCGGGTATGCCCGGTAACGCACACCTAAGATACGAGGTTTTTATGTCGAGAGTCTGTCAAGTCACCGGCAAGCGTCCGGTCAGCGGTAATAACGTCTCACACGCCAATAACAGGACGCGCCGGCGTTTCCTGCCCAACTTGCATACACACCGCTTCTGGGTGGAGAGCGAGAATCGCTGGATACGTCTGCGTATCAGTTCCAAGGGCATGCGCAATATCGATAAACACGGCATTGACCGTATTCTAGCCGACCTGCGTGGTCGCGGCGAAAAGGTCTAGGAGAAGCTCATATGCGGGATAAAATCAAACTCGTTTCCAGTGCCAATACCGGTCACTATTACACGACTACCAAGAACAAACGCACCATGCCCGAGAAGATGGAAATCAAGAAATTTGATCCGGTGGTGCGTCAACATGTGTTGTATAAGGAAGCCAAGATTAAATAATCCCGGCTAACGCCCTGAAAAATAAAAAACCCGCTAAAAGCGGGTTTTTTATTAGTAACGGCTGAGGAATCTCAGGCAGTTTGCATGGAATACCCACGCAGACTTTGGGCAAAATCCTGCAAGGCCTTGATACCGGTGGCCTCGGCTTGACGGCACCACTCCTGCAAGGCGTGTAGCAGATTTTCCTGGGTCTCCGTGGAGCGCTGCCAAATTTCCTGCAGGCGTTGTTTGTACTGATACACCGTACTTAACACCTGGCTTTGGCTGAGCACTGTTTCCAGCTTGCGTTTGGCCTCGTCGTCCATCAACGATTCCTCGCGGATCAATAACGCGCGCGCGCGCTTGAACAGCCGCTGAGAGGCCTTGTCTGCCTTATGCAATTCCTCCTTGTAAACGCGTGCCACGACTTCTTTTCCATAGCTGGCCATGACGCGGAACCGGTTGGTAATCAGGGCGCTGAGCGTGTCCATATCAACTGAGGACTTGCCGACGATCACCACCGGTTTGGGCGCTACTTTTTTAACCCGTGCCAAACCTACTATCTCCAGCAGGCGTATGTACATCCAGCCAATGTCAAATTCCCACTTCTTGGAAGACAGTTTGGCGGAGCTGGCAAAGGTGTGATGGTTGTTGTGCAGTTCTTCACCACCGATGAGAATGCCCCAAGGTACGATATTCGTGGCCGCGTCCGGGCATTCGTAATTGCGGTAGCCCCACCAGTGGCCGATACCGTTGATGATGCCTGCCGCCATGATGGGTATCCACAGCATCTGGATGCCCCAGATAGCGATGCCGGCGAGACCGAATAACATTACGTCCAGCACAAACATAAGGACCACGCCCTTGGCACTGTGACGCTCATACACATTTCGCTCCAACCAATCATTGGGAGTGCCGTGGCCATACTTTTCCAGGGTCTGCGGGTTCTTGGCCTCTTTGCGGTATAGCTCGGAGCCCTGCCACAGCACGGTATTGATGCCCAGAATTTGCGGACTGTGCGGGTCTTCCGCAGTTTCACATTTTGCGTGATGCTTGCGATGAACCGCCGTCCATTCCTTGGTCTCCATACCCGAGGTCAACCATAACCAGAAGCGGAAAAAATGACTGACGACCGGATGCAGATCAAGGGCGCGGTGGGCTTGATGACGGTGCAGGAAGATGGTGACACTGGCGATGGTAATGTGGGTCAGCAGCAGGGTGGCTATAACATAACCCCAAAACGAAAGATTCAATAAACCGTCAAGCATGAAAACTCCTCATATAGTAAGGCGCCACTATAGTCCAGTGACTGTTATCACTCAAGTTATTACGCAAGGATCGGGCCATTGGATTACGATCTTCAGAGTTTATGTGAAAGCCTTCCTTGATCAGATACCGTAGTCTTTTTGATAGGCTGATATGAGTGCGAGTTCTGCTGTGCGGCCGGTCTGCAATGTTAAATATTCAATCAAAGTGCCCAGATTGATAATGCTGACAGTCTTGATGCCGTACTGGCTTTCAACCTCCTGCAGGGCCGAGCTGGCGCCCTTGCCGCGCTCCTGGCGATCTAGCGCGATGACCACACCCGTGGGTTCGGCCCCGGCAGCCCTGATAATGCCTACGGACTCACCGACCGATGTGCCCGCTGTGATGACATCATCGATAATCAACACTTTGCCGGCTAATGCCGCCCCGACAATTATCCCGCCCTCCCCATGATCCTTGGCCTCCTTGCGGTTGAAGGCATAAGGCGTGTCATGCCCATAGCCCTCGGCCAGCCCGATACTGGTGGCCGCCGCCAGGGGAATGCCCTTATAGGCCGGCCCGAACAACATGTCATAAGCGAGGTTGGAATGTACAATGGCTGCCGCGTAATAACGCCCCAAACGCGCGAGGCTGGCCCCGGAGTTGAACAGGCCGCTATTAAAGAAATACGGGCTACTACGACCCGATTTGAGTGTGAATTGCCCAAAGCGTAGCGCGCCGCAGTTCACGGCCAGGTCAATAAATTCACATTGATAGTCGAGCATGGTAGTTATCGGATAAAGAAGGGCAAGTGATTGTAGCGGGCATCAGGGTAATTAGAAACTGCCGTGCGAGTTACGGCAAGGCTTGAAAATGCCGACGGGCGGTACGCTCCATGATTATTTTTTCCGTAGGCGTCTTTCATTACGGCAGGGCAAGGCATGAAAGTGATCAGCATCAATGTGAACGGCATTCGTTCGGCGGCACGTAAGGGATTTTTCCCGTGGATGGCAGCGCAGAACGCGGATGTGGTGTGCCTGCAAGAGACCAAGGCTCAGGAGCATCAATTACCCCCGGAGACCTTGAGTCCGCCGGGTTATTACGGCTATTTCCACGATGCGCAAAAGAAGGGTTATAGCGGCGTTGCGCTGTATTGCAAACGTCAGCCTGATAAGGTGACCGCGGGCCTGGGCTGGCCGGACATGGACGCCGAGGGTCGTTATATCCGTGCCGATTTTGGCAGCTTGAGCATTATCTCGCTGTATCTTCCGTCAGGGTCGTCCGGCCCGGAACGCCAAGCTGTGAAGTTCGATTTTCTGGCGCGTTTTATGCTTGTCTTGCAGGGCTTACGCAAGGATGGGCGCGAATATATTATTTGTGGTGACTGGAATATTGCGCATAAAAATATTGATCTCAAGAATTGGCGCGGCAACCGAAAGAACTCCGGGTTTCTGCCGGAGGAGCGCATTTGGATGGACGAGTTGTTCGGCACGCTGGGCTTTATCGACTGCTTTCGCGTAGTGAATCAGGAGGCTGAGCAATACACTTGGTGGTCCAACCGCGGTCAGGCCTGGGCGAAAAATGTGGGTTGGCGCATTGATTACCAGATCAGCACGCCCGCCCTGGCGGACAAAGTCAAGGCCGTGGCGATCTACAAGGACGCGCGCTTTTCCGACCACGCGCCGCTGATTGTCGATTACCAACGCGATCTTTGACAGCCGTGACTGTTTGATGGGGAAGCTCATCCCTGCTACTGTAATAATCGCCTGGCAAGGCTCCGCTGATCGGCAGCGTGGGCCGGCAATACGAGCCTACAATTTAAGTTGAGCAGAACGACAATCATAGGAAACCGGATTCCAATGTTACCTAAACAATTGCTTCCCTATACATTTTATGCAACCTGTTGCCTCCTGCAGGTAATGGCCGGTTGCGGCTCTACACTGCCCGATCGCGTGACGGTATTGCGTGAGGGCGCACAAGGCAGTGGTATCCTGCAAGTTACGGATGCGGATGGTCGCACTACTGCAAAGGAGAGTGAGCGCATGGTTGAACACGCGGTAGGTGATGCTGATGACGAGGAGCAACTCAAAAGGATTGCTCAGGTTGAGCAGGCCGTGACCGGCGGTCCATTAGTCGGCAATAACCGGGTTCAGCTTCTGGTTGATGGACCGGCGACCTACGAATCCATGTTTGATGCCATGAGCAAGGCGAAGAATCACATTCATCTAGAAACCTACATCCTGGCCGATGATGAAGTTGGGCACCAGCTCGCGGACCTCTTACTGGAACGCCGCGCCGCCGGGGTAGAGGTCAAGATTATCTACGACAGCTTGGGTAGCATCGACAGTTCCCTTGAATACTTTGAAAAGCTGCGCGCCGGCGGCGTGCAGATATACGAGTTCCATCCGCCAGTGGATCCGCGCATCTGGCTCATCAATCAGCGTGATCACCGCAAGCTCCTGATCACCGACGGCAAGATTGCATTCACCGGTGGAATGAATATCAGCGGGGTGTATTCCAGCAGCTCATCCAGCAATGCAGCATCGGATAAGGCTAAAAAGAAGGCACAAGCTAAACAAGGCGATCTGGATAATGGCTGGCGCGATACCCATGTGCGCGTAGAGGGTCCGGCGGTCGCCGAATTCCAAAAACTGTTTTTGCGCACTTGGGCGGAAAGCGGTGAGCCCACATCGCCTAATACCGTGAATTTTCCGCCCCTGGATAAGGCCGGTCAGGACTTGGTGCGCGTAATCGCCAGCACCGGCGGCGACAATGAATACGATATTTATAAGGCCTATCTCGCCGCGATTTCCCTCGCGCGCGAGCGCATCTGGGTAACGCAGGCCTACTTTTCGCCCGACGATCAATTTATCGCCACGCTCAAAGAGGCCGCCCGGCGCGGGGTCGATGTGCGCATCCTGTTACCGGGTTTTAGCGACTCCCGTATTGTGTTTTATGGTTCGCGCTCTCATTACACGGAATTGCTCGCGGCGGGCGTCAAATTATACGAACGTACCGACGCCTTTGTGCACGCCAAGACGGCGGTCGTCGATGGTATGTGGTCTACAGTAGGCTCGAGTAACCTGGATTACCGCAGTTTCCTGCATAACAACGAGGTTAACGCCGTAATCCTGGGCCGCAATTTCGGACGGCAGATGGAGGCGTTATTCCAGCTCGATCAGCAGCAGGCGAAAGCGATAACATTAACGGAATGGGAGCGGCGCCCTTTGTGGGAGCGCCTCAACGAACGATTCAGCACCCTGTTCGAATACTGGATATAAAGACGCTATTTGTTTTGCCCCCAATCCTTTTGCGCGGCGGCATAGTTCAGCATCTTTTTAACCCAGGGCAGTACCAGATAAGCAAAGTAAAGGATGTGCTCTACTACGGTGACGATGCCCTTCATGCCTTGGCGCTGTTGAGCAGCCGGTCTGGATTTTTCAATCGTCTGTACTATTACCTATTTTGCTCGCAACGTCTTGCCAAAATTTTGTACCCCGTCATGCACTTTATGCGAAATATTCTGCTTAAGATGTTACGGAAAACAAGATCAATTAGCTGGATATTGCCGAAAAAGACCGCTTTTAATACCTTGGCCGCCAAGAACGTAGTGCGCAATCAAACTACCCATCTTGTTGGGAGGTTGCTCGCGCGGATGAAGAATTCGCCGTGTTCGCCTGCCGCATAACGAGCCACACTAATACCAATACCGGTATACCGATCAGTGCTGTGCCCGTGAAGAAGTTCGCCCAGCCATAGGAATCGACAAAGTCGCCGGAAAACCCGGCGATGAACTTGGGTAACAGCAGCATCACCGAGGTGAACAGTGCGTATTGCGTCGCCGAATAGGCCTGGTTGACGAGGCTGGAAAGGTACGCGACGAAAGCACTCGAGGCGATACCGGCAGATAAATTATCGGCCGAGATGGTGAGCACCAGCGCGCTGACATCATGTCCGCGCCCGGCCAGCCATACGAACAACAGGTTGGTCGCGGCGGAGAGCAATGCGCCTAGAAATAGCGTGCGCATCACGCCGATGCGCATCGTTAGCAACCCCCCGAGACCCGCTCCGACAATCGTCATGATCACGCCATAAACTTTCGATACACTCGCGACTTCGTCTTTGGTGAAGCCGAGTTCCTGATAAAACGGGTTGCTCATCACCCCCATTACCACGTCGGAAATGCGATACAGTGCGATCAGTGCGAGCATCAAAAATGCTTGCCATTTATAGCGCTGGACAAAATCAACGAAGGGCGATACCACGGCGCTATAGAACCAGGCGGTGGCATTGAGCAGTCGCCCCGACAAGCCGACGGCGGCGAATTTTTCGCGAGCATACGTCTCGCGCTCGGTGGTGGCGGGAAACAGCTTTTTTTCAGGTTCGCGGATGATAAGTGTGGCAAGAATTCCAACGAGCATCAGTACCGCCATCACCGTATAGGCCACCTGCCAGGGGCGAAAATCGTAAGTTGCTTCAGACGGATCGAAGCTCGCTGCAATCCACAGCGCGCCCGCGCCAGCGGTAATCATCGCGATGCGATAGCCTGCTTGATAGGTCGCCGCCATCGCACCCTGCTTTTCAATTCCCACCGCTTCAATGCGATAGGCGTCGAGCGCGATGTCTTGCGTTGCCGAGGCGAAGGCAACGGCCAGCGCAAAAAACACCGTGTGAGTCAGGTTCACTACCGGATCAGTGTTTGCCATGCCGAGCAGCGCGGCGATGATACAGATTTGTGAAAGCAACAACCACGCCCGTCGTCGCCCGAGTCGCCGGGTCAGGATAGGTAGATTCAGCCGATCCACGAGCGGCGACCACAGAAACTTAAAGCCATACGCCAGCCCTACCCAGCTTAAATGCCCGATCGTTGCACGCGCAATGCCTGCTTCTGACAGCCAGAATGACAGTGTGCCTAATACCAGCAGCAAAGGGAGTCCCGCAGAAAAGCCGAGGAACAGCATGCCAATGACGCGGGGATGGGTGTAAACACGCAGGCTGGTCAGCCAGGAAATGTTTTGCATAGTGAGGTTAACCGGGTGCTTCCAGTTTCATGGGCAGGATAAGCATTGGTATGCTGCCGAGCTGCATGGGAGTAACTCTATGCCTTGGCCTTGTTTTGTTTGCGTTCGAAGCGGTACAGCGCGATCTCGCCTAATAGATTAGGCAGCAGCCGCATGCCCAAAGTACCGCGATGAGCATGGTCGACGACCGTGCGCTCCAGAATGGCAATGCCCTTGCTGCGGCACAGCCGTTCAAAATCCTGCAAGGTGCACAGGTGAATGTTGGGCGTGTTATACCACTCGCTGGGCAGGGTGCGCGAGACCGGCATGTGGCCGCCCAGGGCCAGTTGCAGGCGGCACTGCCAATGCCCGAAATTCGGAAAGGTCACGATGCCCTTGCGGCCCACGCGCAGCATCTCATCGAGCAGGCGCTCCGGATAATACACGGCCTGCAGGGTCTGTGACATGATGACGTAGTCGAACGAATTCGCATCGAAATCGGACAGCCCGGCGTCGAGGTCGGTCTGGATCACGTTCACGCCCGCCTTGATGCACTTGACGATGTTCGCGCTGTCGATTTCCAGGCCGTA
>JBDSOT010000075.1:0-3461 GCA_039914705.1 Gammaproteobacteria bacterium
TACGCAGGGTCAGCAACGCCTGAATATTATCGGCAGTATACAACTCACCGCGCGGATTCAAGGCGTGCGCGCCGCGCGCGATCACGTCAGCAGCCAGCGGAATATCGGCGGTAACAACCAGATCACCGGGATTGACGTGCTGGGCAATTACATTATCGGCCACATCGAATCCGGCAGCGACCTGCAGGGAATTTATGTACGGTGACGCCGGCGTGCGCAAGGCCTGATTGGCGACCAAGGTGAGGAACACCGGCACTCGTTGCGCCGCACGAAACAGAATCTCCTTGATAACGCCGGGGCATGCATCGGCATCAACCCAAATTTTCATGAGGCGGCGTTACTTTTCGTGGATATTCTGCGGGATTAACATAATTGAACGACTGTGCCTTGGTAATTCACTGCATTACTCCTTGATAAAATCAGTTTCTGGCAAGCCGCGCCCAAGCATCGCACACTAGCGTAGTCTGACAGACATTCAGCGATTAATGGTCAATTACCCTTGAGCAGAGACCGGCTTACCTCAAACTACCTGCCCGGCGGCATGGCCCGATGCCCAGGCCCATTGAAAATTAAATCCACCCAAGTGACCGGTTAGATCTACCACCTCGCCGATAAAATACAGGCCCGGCACTTTTTTTGACCCCATCGTGGTTGATGAAAGCTCATCGGTATTCACGCCGCCTACCGTAACCTCAGCGGTGCGATAACCCTCGCTGCCGCTGGGATGAAACGGCCAATGCTGGAGCTGCGCAGCAATCATTCGCAACTCCGACTCGTTATATTGCTTTAAGGGCCGGCTCTCGAATGCGAGTTCGCAAATGCGTTGCGCCAGCCGCTTGGGTAGTACCTCAGCGAGCACAGTGCCAAGTTCGGCGGCGGGGCGGATACCTTGCCGTTCCGCCAACCATGCCGCTATATCCCGGCCGGGCAACAGGTTCACCCGTACCTCAGCGTCAGAGTGCCAGTAAGAAGAAATTTGCAGAATTGCCGGGCCGCTGATGCCGCGATGGGTAAATAGCATGTCTGCGGCAAACTGTCGATCATTGCAGGCAGCTTCAATCGGCAGGCCGATGCCGCTCAAATCTCCATACTGCAACAGCGATTTTTCGCTCAAGGTGAGTGGCACCAACCCGGCGCGCGTAGCTACAATACTGTGTCCGAATTGTCGGGCGATCTCATAGCCGAAACCGCTAGCGCCCATTTTCGGAATGGATAAACCGCCGCTGGCAATCACCAGCGCCGCGGCTCGAACCGTTCCTAAACTTGTCGCCAGCAGGAAACCGTCCGCACCGCGATTCACCGTATTCACCGCGCAACTCACCTTGATGCGCACGCCAGCCGCTTGGCATTCTTTTTCCAGCATGTTCACGATCTGCTTTGAGGATTCATCGCAAAACAATTGCCCAAGTTCCTTCTCGTGGTAGGCAATGGTGTGGCGTTCTACCATGCTGATGAAATCCCACTGGCTGTAACGTGCCAGCGCGGATTTGCAGAAATGCGGATTGGCGGACAGGAAGTTGGCTGGCGTGGTGTGCAGATTGGTGAAATTGCAGCGTCCGCCGCCGGACATTAAAATTTTCTTGCCCACACGATTGCTGCGCTCGATAACCAGCACGCTTCGCCCGCGCTTGCCAGCTTCAATGGCGCACATCAAGCCCGCCGCGCCGCCGCCGACGATGACTGCATCGCAGATAATCATGAATCAGGGAAATCCGTTGGAGGAGTGGCGCAAGGTATGCTAAGTGTAATGATAATAAAATCAACATCCAGCAAACAAAGCCGCAGCTTTGGTCGAATGCGGGGTTCAAACGCTAACTGAAATTTTTAGGGGATAAGTTTCAGCAGTAAACAATCAGCGTTGTGCTGCCAGCGCCGGTTTGGCGGGCGTCACACGCCACACAATATTGCCAACGTCATCGGCAACAAGCAAGGTGCCTGCACCGTCCACCACAACACCCACCGGGCGGCCCAAGGCATCACCCTCAGCGTTGACAAAGCCGGTCAATATATCCTTGGGTGGCCCGGCGGGACGGCCGTTGGTGAACGGCACAAAGATTACTTTGTAGCCGCTCTGCGGCTTGCGATTCCAAGAGCCGTGCTGACCGACAAAGGCGCCGCCTGCGTACTCTGCTGACAGTAAATTTCCTTCGTAAAAGGTTAGCCCAAGCGAGGCTGTATGCGGGCCGAGCGCGTAGTCCGGGGCAATCGCTTTCGCGACCAGATCAGGCCGCTGCGGCTTCACCCGCTCATCGACATGTTGACCAAAATAACTGTAAGGCCAGCCGTAGAAGCCACCGTCTTTTACCGACGTCATATAGTCGGGAACGAGGTCGCTGCCGATTTCGTCGCGTTCGTTAACGGTCGTCCACAGTGCGCCGCTCTGCGGTTGCCAGGCCAGTCCATTCGGGTTGCGTAAACCTGAGGCGAAAACCCGCGAATTGCCAGTTGCAGGATCGACTTCGAGAATGGCGGCACGGTTAATCTCATTCTGCATCCCGTTCTCGGCTACATTACTGTTGGAACCAACCGTCACATAAAGATGAGAGCCGTCGCGGCTGGCGATGATATTTTTAGTCCAGTGGTGGTTAATCGGGCCTGCGGGTAAATCAGCAATCTTCACGCCGGGTTCGGTAATCTGCGTTGCGCCTCTCCGGTAGGGAAAGCGCATTACTGTATCAGTATTGGCGACATACAGATCATTGCCGACTAACGTCATGCCGAACGGCGAATTCAGGCCCTGCAGAAAGACGGTGCGTGTCTCCGCGCGGCCGTCGCCATTAGTATCGCGCAACAGCGTAATGCGATTAGCACTGGGAGTGCCTGCGCCCGCGCGCTTCATCACCCGTTTCATGACCCAGCCCTTTATCCCTTTGCCGTCCTCGGGCTTGGGCGGGGCATTGGCTTCGGCAACCAGCACATCGCCATTGGGAAGCACGTAGAGCCAACGCGGATGGTCAAGACCGGCCGCATAAGCGTTCACCGCAAGACCGGGCGCTGCGGTCGGCGTTACACCACTGGGCCAGCCCTTGGCCGGGGCAATGTTGACAGTGGGCAAGAGTGTGGATTTCGGCGGCGGCAAGGTCGGATTGGGGCCAATACCCGCATCAACCGGCAATGTCGCTGATTCGCCACAACCGACAAGGGTTAGCATTAACAATCCAGCGGACAGGGGAAAAGTAATAGCCTCACGCATTAAGCATCTCCATTTGGATCAGTAGGATTCCAGACATCCGAACATTCCTTCGAGTGCGTTATGGAGTGCGCCCTATGCCGCCAATGACGTGAGCTAAGGACGAGGATATTGAAGCTTGCAGGAAGTATCGAATCTGACTCCACAGGCTTTGACAAGTTCATACTCAGGGCACGCAATGGCGCCAACAAAGACATTCATGAGAGTTCTCATGCGGCAGGGATTAATGCGGCTATTTCGCCTTTGCCCGGCTCACTTTGGGTCCCCGTGT
>JBDSOT010000039.1:0-10384 GCA_039914705.1 Gammaproteobacteria bacterium
AAGGCGGCATCGCGACGAAATACGTCGGCGGCCTGCGCAGCGATATTAGAACTCTGGCCGCGCTCGAACACCTTATTCACATTCGAGCCGATGCGCTGACTCAACATAACCTGTCTGCTGGCCAGGAACAGCTCTTCCGGCGTGGAGATATTTTTTTGGATAAGAAGTTGAACCAACTCCTCGGAGGCTATCGTCAATTTCGGTGTCAGTTCGTTAATACTTTTAACGAAATCACTTAGTGATTTCAGCAACTCTTCATTGCTGAGGATAATCTGGCTGCCTGCATTCAACTCAGCCCACTGAGTTTCCACCTTTTTCAGATCAGCACTCACCTCACTGGGTGAAGGAGGCAGCTTGGTTACCGGATCGCCCTTTTTGAGGGTAGACAAGGTCTTTTCAAACTCTTTACTCGACTTCTTCAGGGAATCGAAGGTGCCGGTTCCGGTAATGGCCGCCTCGGCCTCTTTTGCGACCAGCTGCGAGAGCACGCGCAACTCACCGGAGAGATAAAGGTATTGCTTGTCATAGTCGGCATAAGTACTGACTTTCACAAATGCCGCACCGGCAAGCCCCATGAAGGTTAAGAGCAGGGTGACAAGAATAATCAAGCCTTTATCAAGGGCCTGTATTTTAGCTGCTGTTTTTTGCGATACTGCTGGCATAGTAAACTCCTGGTTAAAGCCAATCCCCCTGTAGGGGAGCAATTACGATTCGGTAATGGGTGCGGCCACTCGACTCACCCACTTGGGCTGTGATAGACCTCTAACGTAAAACTAAACTGCGACCTGGAGAAATAAGGGACTGTGGGCGAGCCGTTGCATGCTGAAAACCTCCCACTGCCGTCCTTCCTGAACATAGGCCCCCTCCAGATATTCTACAGAGCTACCCGGTGAGGCAATCTCGCTGGTAAATTCCTCTTCCATAAAATATTTCATTCCTAACACTTCATCGACAACCAGACCTGCAAACACATTCTCATGCTTGATAACCAGCACCCGGCTGCGCCGCCCAATCGCGTCTTGCTGCCTGCCGAGATACGACTGTAAATGAATGATGGGAAGCAAATTGCCGCGCACATTGGCAATACCCTTAAGCCAGGGCTTGGCACCCGGCACCGGCGATAAACTTGGGTAGGTCAGTATCTCGCGCATCTCCAGTAAGGGTGCCACGAGAAACCTGTCAGCTAAACGAAAGCCAATGCCGGACCAGGTTTTTTTAACGGCTACCTGCAAAGGTAAACCCACCGCATGCTGCCTGCTGCGCCGATCAAGATCGAGCAGCAGCGCCATGGGCGGTTTGCGGAAGGGGATCAGCATAAGACGAGCACCCTGTACTGCATGGACTAGCCTATCAACGCCTTTATCTTGGACATCAGCTCAGCCTCGTTCACCGGCTTGGTAATGTAATCCTTGGCACCCTGCCTTATCCCCCAGATCTTGTCCGTCTCCTGATCCTTGGTGGTCACGATGATAACGGGAATAGAAGATGTTTCAGGGTTTTTGCTAATCTGGCGCGTGGCCTGAAAACCGCTCATGCCCGGCATCACCACATCCATCAGGATAAGATCAGGCTTTTCGACAGAGGCTGTCTTAATGCTCTGCTCGCCATCACCCACTGAAAAAGTTTCATGTTTGTGACGTTCGAGCATGGTTTTGAGGACATGTGTATCCGTCGGAGAATCATCCACAATCATTATGCGTGCCATTATTTCCTCGTTCCACTCAAATTCGTGTGTTTGTATTTTGTTTATTTATTGAAAATATTAATTTTGCAGCCAAGTTCGCACTCACTTACATATCAAAGGTAAATGCAAGGTTTGTACCATAGAATTTACGAAAATCGTCACTCGACCCTAACCACATGACGTTTAATGGCACCTAACAACTCTTCCCGGGTAAACGGCTTGGTCAGGTACTGATCCGACCCTACAATGCGGCCGCGCGCACGGTCAAACAGACCATCCTTGCTGGATAACATAATAACTGGAGTCTTTTTAAATGCTTGATTATGTTTAATAAGTGCGCATGTTTGATAGCCATCCAGGCGCGGCATCATGACATCGACAAAGATAATACTCGGCCGTTGGTCGGCGATAATTGATAAGGCCTCGAAACCATCCTCTGCTGTAATCACCTCGCAACCGGCCTTTTTTAACAGGACTTCTGCGGTACGACGTATGGTTTTGCTGTCGTCAATTACCATGACCTTAAGCCCTTCAAGATTGGCTTCCTGATCCGGAACTATCATAGCTGCGTCAGAATTTAAGGTATACATGCGCTTAGCACCCCTTCATAGCAAAACACTTTAAGTAAAATAAAAAAAATATACAAGACTTATACCGCTAATATCTACGCTTTATTTACCGGTAAACCCGGATTCATCGATTTGTTGTATCATCGCTTTGCGCATGATGATTACTGCGGTTCTGCATCAATCGAGCCAATCAATCTTTGTTATGAAGCGCACCTGTGTGAACAGTCTAATAATGAAAAAATGACAATTAGATTTTATCGGTGTAAAGGTGGTCGATGAGCATTGAATCTCTGCATGGCGTACCGCATCTGACCACGGCCCTGAGTGGGCCTTTGCAATTGATAGAGGCACATCTGCTAAAGCATCAGGTGCGCATAGAATACTGGCTGCGCCAGCAGTGGCTTGCAACGCCCGCACCGTTTTACAGTTCGGTGGATCTGCGCAATGCAGGCTTCAAACTCGCGCCGGTTGACACCAACCTGTTTCCCGGCGGGTTCAATAACCTCAACCCCGCATTTCTGCCGCTGTGCATTCAGGCCATGCAGTCCGCCATTGAGCGCAGTTGTCCGCGTGCGGCGAAGGTGCTGCTCATCCCGGAAAATCACACGCGCAACGATTTTTACTGGGAGAGCGTGGCCACGTTGTGTGAGATTATTCATAAGGCCGGGTTTGATATACGCATCGGTTCTTGGCTAACTGAAACGGATCAGAGCAGGGAAATAAAGCTACCCTCAGGCCGCAGGCTGAACGTGGAGCCGCTCCAGCGCAGCGGCAATCAGCTAAGCCTGCGCGGCTATACGCCGTGCATGATCCTGCTTAACAATGATCTCTCGGAAGGTCGGCCTGCCATCCTTGAAGATTTGGAACAACCGGTAATACCCGCACCTGCGCTGGGTTGGTCTAACCGTCTTAAATCGGATCACTTCGAACATTACCGGGCGGTGGCGGCCGAGTTCGCTGAACTGATCGACATCGATCCCTGGCTCATTGACCCCTTGTTTCGCCAGTGCGGCGAGATCAATTTCATGAAACGCGAGGGCGAGGACTGCCTGGCCAAGAATGTCGATGCCCTGCTGAATGCCATTCAGGTTAAATATGACGAATACGGCGTGGACAAAAAACCCTTCGTGGTGGTGAAGGCCGACGCCGGCACTTACGGCATGGGCATAATGAGCGTGTACAGCAGCGATGAAATCCGCGAACTCTCACGCAAACAACGCACCAAGATGTCGGCAGCAAAGGGCGGGCAAGAGGTGAGCAAGGTCATTATGCAGGAAGGTGTTTATACGCTGGAGAGCTGGGGCGAAGACGGCGTGGCCGAGCCGGTCGTTTACATGATCAACCATTATGTAGTCGGCGGTTTTTACCGGGTGCACACTGAGCGCGGACGCCATGAAAACCTCAACGCACCGGGTATGTATTTTGAACCGCTGGCCTTCGTCGAGTCGTGCAATACGCCCGACCCGAATAAATCCCCGGACGCCAACCCGAACCGTTTTTATGCCTATGGCGTGATCGCGCGCCTTGCCGCCGTGGCCGCCGCGCGCGAGGCCCATACAATAACAACCGGCGAACTCCATCTGGAAAATCTGAATTGAAATCCGCAAGATTTTCCTGCCGTTGCGTAACTGCTGTGTCTAAATAAATTATGCCCATCAAATTAGGGGTCGTTATGGACCCCATCGGCTCCATCAACATTAAAAAAGACAGCACCTTCGCCATGTTGCTGGAGGCACAGCGGCGCGGCTGGGAGATTCATTATATGGAGCAGGGTGATTTATGGCTGCGCGACGCGCGCTGCTCCGCGCGCATGCGTGCTTTGCGGGTTCACGACGATCCGCAACATTGGTTCGATTTGACCGATGCGCATGAGGCACCGCTTGATGAACTCGATGTCGTCCTCATGCGCAAAGACCCGCCGTTCGATATGGAATATATTTACACGACCTATCTTCTGGAGCGCGCCGAGGCCGCCGGTGTGCTCATCGTAAACAAGCCACAAGCCTTGCGTGACGCCAATGAAAAACTTTTCGCATCGTGGTTTGCGCAATGCACGCCACCCACGCTGGTTACGCGCCGCGCAGATCAACTGCGCGCCTTCCTGGACGAGCATGCCGACATTATTTTAAAACCGCTGGATGGCATGGGTGGCGCCTCGGTGTTCCGTCTGCGCAAAGACGATCCCAACATCAGCGTAATCATCGAAACTCTGACCGCACATGCCAGCCGCTATACCATGGCACAGCGCTTCATTCCGCAAATCAGCGCGGGGGCACGGCCCGGCGACAAGCGCATCCTGATGATCGATGGCGAACCCATTCCTTACGCCATCGCGCGCATTCCGGCGCCTGGGGAAACGCGCGGCAATCTGGCCGCTGGCGGCCACGGCCAGGGCGTACCCTTGAACGAACGCGAACGCTGGATCTGCGCGCAAGTCGGTCCGACCCTGCGTGACAAAGGCCTGATGTTTGTCGGCCTTGATGTGATCGGCGATTACCTGACCGAGATCAACGTCACCAGCCCCACCTGCATCCGCGAACTGGACGCCCTGTACGGCCTGAACATCAGCGCGGTATTGTTGGATCGTATCGAAACGCGGCTTGCCGCTAAAGTTGCGGCTAACGGATGATTAGTTACCGGCAGCGCCCGGCAGCCAACACGTGTTAGTAATTTCTAGTTAAATGAATGTGTTTAAACCCTACCTGTTAATTGCCTGTTGCGCACTACTGCTCGGCTCCTGCACTAAATCCGAACCGTTATATCAGGAACAGATCTTCGCACTGGGTGCTCTGGTCGACATCAGCATCTGGGGTGCGAAACCTGCGCTGGCCCGGCAGGCGGCAGCCGCGCTAACCGAGGATTTTAATCGCGTCCACACCACTTGGCATGCCTGGCAACCCAGCGCGCTGACGCGCATTAATGAACAACTGGCCAGACCTGCGGCCTTTCCCGTGGCACCGGAGTTGATCCCGCTATTAATAAGTGCGCGCGAGTTGTCCCATGCCAGCAATGGACTATTTAATCCCGGTATCGGAAGATTGCTCGCGCTGTGGGGATTTCAGAGCGATGAGCGCCCTAATGGCCCGCCGCCCGCTGCCAAGGCTGTCGCCGCGCTTACGGCACAACACCCCAGCATGGACGATCTGCATATCGAGGGCAATACACTACGCAGCACAAACCCCGCATTGCAGCTTGATATGGGCGCTATCGGCCAAGGTTACGCGGTGGACATTGCGATTGAACATTTGCGTCGGCTCGGCATCCAAAATGCCATTGTCAATGCTAGCGGCGACATCCGCGTGATCGGCAACCGCGGCGTGCGGCCCTGGCGCATCGGCATACGCGACCCGCAGGGGCCGGGTATTATCGCCTCCATTGAGATGCAGGGCGACGAAAGCATCGTCACCTCGGGCGATTACGAGCGCTATTTCGAATATCAGGGCAAGCGTTATGCGCACATCCTCGACCCGCGCAGCGGCTATCCGGCAACCGGCGCACGTTCGATTACTGTATTGCACGGCAACGCCACTGTCGCCGACGCGGCAAGCACGGCCCTGATGGTCGCCGGCGAAACAGAATGGCGGCAGGTGGCGCGCGCCATGGGCATACAACAGGTCATGCGCATCGACCACGACGGCGGCGTGCAGATCACACCCGTCCTGGCCAAGCGTCTGCGCTTCGAGATTAACCCGGTGCCAAGGGTTGAGATCGTCGCGCCGCTATGATGCCGCGCATCACCGTTGCCGATTGCGCCGTCATTGCATTGGCGCTGGCCTTGCTGCCCTATCTTTATTTAACGTATTGGGGTGCGGCGACCCAAGGCGCGCAGGCGCGCATCCTGCGTGGTGGTGAACAAATTGCCTTGGTTTCCTTGCATGAACATAAACGCCTGAGCATTGAAGGCGAGCTGGGAACCAGCGAACTGGAGATTAAAGACGGCAAGATACGCTTCATCAATTCGCCGTGCCGCAACCAACAATGCGTGCACAGTGGCTGGGTTTCGCTGGGCGGAGATTTTATTGCGTGTCTGCCGAACCGCATCAGTGTACAAGTGGTCGGACGCGAGCCGCGTTTCGATTCGATTAATTTTTAATATCTATTGTTCAGGAAAAACTACACAAGCTGGCGACGCTCTTAAAATTTTTGAATGTTAGTCGTTGCCAATGGGTAAGCTAACCATGATGACTATGCCGATTACCTTACAAACCACCCGCGATGACCATCTCATCGCCTGGCTCGCGGCGCTGGCAATCACCATCCACATCGCCGAAGGCATATTGCCCAGCCCGCTGCCCGGTATCAAACCTGGGCTGGCAAACGTCATCACTATTGCAGTGCTGCTGCGCTACGGCTGGCGCATGGCGCTGTGGGTGTCGCTGCTACGCGTGCTGGCCGGCAGCCTGCTGCTCGGCACCTTTCTCTCGCCGGCATTTATCCTCAGCCTGAGCGGCGCATTGTGCAGTATCGCTATAATCGGCGCTGCCTACAGTCTGCGCAGATGGCTGCCCGGCCGCGGACTTGGACCACTCGGTTATAGTGTGCTCGCCGCCATGGCGCATATGGCGGGACAGTTTTGGATTGCCTACACCTTATTTATCCCACACCCCGGCCTGCTGCATTTACTACCGGTTCTAATGACCGCTGCGGTGATCTTTGGCATCGTGAGCGGTATTATTGCCAACGCCATGTTAACGAAGATACCCGCGTGAGCGCGGCCATTTACGCCCCGCGCAGTCACACTCCGGTCACCGCCAGCGACCGGCTGGGGATGACCTTGTTTTTTGCCGTGGTGGTGCATGCGGCGCTGATTCTCGGCATCAGCCTGAGCGGTCTTGACGTAAAACCTCTGCGCACTGCCCTGCCAACCATCGAGATAACCTTGGTCACCACGAGTTCTCCGCTGACACCGAAAAAACCGGATTATCTGGCCCAGGCTAACCAGGAAGGCGGCAGTCCGAGCGAGGCCCCGGAAATCATAACAAGCCCTCCTCCGGCCAGTACGCCGTTGCCGGAACCGGAGCCTGTGATCGCTATGACACCCGCGCCAACTCCGCTGCCTCAGGAATTGGTAGCGCAATTGCCCGCCGCACCGGAACCGATCCCGGAGGCCGCGCCCGTCGAGACACCTGCGTCCGAACCTGAAATCGAGGTAATGACCCAAGTCAAACCGTCCAAGGCAAAGCCGGTGGCCCCGGTCAAGCCCAAAGCCAAGGCGCGCGCCGCGCCGCCGCCTCCTGCTGCGATACGCGCCACACCATCGGCGGCGGATTTGATCAATCGCAGCATGCAGATCGCGAGCCTGAGCGCGCAGGTGGCCGAGTCAACCAAGGCTTATGCGAAGCGTCCCCGCATGAAGGCCATCTCGGCAAGCACGCAGGAATTCAAGTACGCGAGCTACATGGAGGCGTGGCGCACCAAGGTCGAACGCATCGGCAACCTCAATTATCCCGATGAGGCAAAACGCCTTAATCTGTCCGGCAATCTACGGCTGGATGTGGCCCTTAACGCCGACGGCAGTATCAACAAGATCGATCTGACACTCTCCTCCGGACACAAGGTTCTGGATGACGCCGCCATTGCCATCGTAAAGCTCGCCGCGCCCTACGGCCCGTTTCCGGATGACATTAAAAAGGACATCGACATCCTGCACATCGTGCGCACCTGGCAGTTCCTGCCGAATAATCGCCTATCCAGTAAATAGCCCGGGCATTTAACCCTTGTCTCGCAAGGGCCTCTTCGCCGATACTTAGCACCATGATGATCGAACCGGGTTATCTGAAAAATCACTTCCTGATCGCCATGCCGACCTTGGCCCAGCCCGATTTTTTTCAGACCGTGACGTATATCTGCGAACACAACAGCGATGGGGCGATGGGAATAGTGATCAATCGCCCGCTCACGCTCAGCCTCGGCGAAATTCTGAACAATCTGAAACTTGACGTCGTTACACCGCAAATTGCCCTGCAACCCGTTTATCTCGGTGGCCCGGTGCGGCGAGAACGCGTGTTCGTCATTCACGAAATGCCCTGGCAGGGAGAATTGACCTTACCCGTCACCGACACCATCGGCGTAACCACTTCGCGTGACATCCTCGCCGCCATGGCGCAGGGCGAATACACCGGCCAGACCTTGGTAGCACTTGGCTACGCAGGCTGGGGCGAAGGCCAACTCGAACAGGAAATCGCCGCCAACGCCTGGCTCAGCCAGGAGGCTGATCAGCGCATCTTGTTCGATACGCCCGATGAACGGCGCTGGCAGGAGGCGGCGAAGTTATTGGGCGTCGACATCAGCCGCCTGTCGGGCGAGGTGGGGCACGCATGAACCAAGCCTTGCAAACGCTGATGGGTTTTGACTACGGTGCCAAGCGCATCGGCGTTGCCGTAGGGCAAGAGTTGACGCGCACCGCCACCCCGCTGGAAACCGTAACAGTGACCAATGCAAAACCGGATTGGGCCGCTATCACCCGGCTTATCACGAGTTGGCAGCCGGGCGCACTCGTCGTCGGCCTGCCGTTTAACGAGGACGGCTCCGAACATGACGTAACTCGCGCGGCGCGGCGTTTCGGTCAACAATTACAGGGGCGTTATCACTTACCCGTGCACACTGTGGACGAGCGCCTGTCATCCTTCGCCGCAGAGCACATGCCGCGTCCGCACGGCGCGTCGCCGAGACACAGCAAACAGACCCTCGATAAAGTCGCCGCGCAGGTTATTTTACAGGCCTGGCTGGAACGCAGTCCCCACGAAGGATAATGCAATGATAACTTCCGACATTGATTCGCTACTTAAGCGCATGGCAGCGGAGTTAACTTCCCTCGTAAACCAGAGGTGCATAGAAGACCCGGTCATGATCGGCATTCAGACCGGCGGCGTGTGGCTCGCACAGCGCCTGCATGATTTATTAAAAATCGGTGAGCCGTTGGGCCGACTCGACATTTCATTTTACCGCGACGACTTCACGCGCATGGGCATGAACCCGCAGGTCAAACCTTCCTATCTGCCGTTTAACCTCGATGATCGCCACATCATTCTCGTCGATGACGTCCTGCATACTGGCCGTACCATCCGCGCCGCACTCAACGAAATCTTCGACTACGGCCGGCCCGGCAGCGTAACGCTCGCCGTGCTGGTCGAACGCAGCGGGCGCGAACTGCCCATCGAGGCCGCCGTGGTCGGCCAACACCTGGAGCTTACGCGCGAGCAGCACGTGAAGCTCACCGGGCCTGATCCCCTGGGCCTTGTTGTGCAGACGCTTTAATGAGGCAGGGCAACATTCAACTCGACCAGCACGGGCACCTGCGTCACTTCCTCACCGTTGAAGGACTCCAGCGCTCCCTGCTGACGGAGATCCTGGACACTGCCGAGTCCTTCGCCGGCGTGGCCGAGCAAACCGTGAAGAAGGTGCCGCTGTTGCGCGGCAAGACTATCGTCAATTTATTCTTCGAGGCCAGCACGCGCACGCGCATCACCTTCGAACTTGCCGCCAAGCGCCTGTCTGCAGATGTGCTCAACATCAATATCAACACCTCATCCAGCAGCAAGGGCGAAACCCTGCTCGACATGTTGCGGAATCTTGAGGCCATGCACGTCGACATGTTCATCGTGCGCCATGCTGAGAGCGGCGCGGCGCATTTTATCGCGCGCCATGCCGCCCCCCATATCAGCGTGATCAATGCCGGTGACGGCAGCCATGCCCACCCCACGCAGGCCATGCTCGACATGTTTACCATCCGCCGTCACAAGGGTGAGTTCGCGCCGCTACGCGTGGCCATCGTCGGCGACATTCTGCACTCGCGCGTGGCGCGCTCGCAGATCCACGCGCTGACCACGCTGGGTGTCACCGAGGTGCGCGTCATCGCGCCCAAGACCCTGTTGCCGGCCGCGATCGAGACACTTGGCGTACATGTCTACCACGATCTGCGCGAAGGTCTGCGCGATGTCGATGTCATTATGATGCTGCGCCTGCAGCGCGAGCGCATGCAGGGCGCGCTGCTGCCGAGCGAGCATGAATATTTTCAACTCTACGGGCTCACCGAGGCCAAGCTCGCCCGCGCCAAGCCCGATGCCATCGTCATGCACCCGGGGCCGATCAATCGCGGCGTCGAGATCGACTCACAGGTCGCCGACGGTCC
>JBDSOT010000162.1:0-5790 GCA_039914705.1 Gammaproteobacteria bacterium
CAACGGCTACATTGTTGCCCTTAATCTCGCGCCCACCACCCCGCCCTGGTTGAGGGCAAGATCACGCGTGGTGCGCTGCTCAGCCTCGCCAACGGAGGCTGTTAAGTAATAGTCGCCGGCACCGTCACGCTCTTTAAGCAACAAGGTGCGATATTCCTCATGGATAACCTCGTTGGCCCGGTCGCGCTCGGCGCTGCTGCGGAACTTGAGTTCCACTCCACGGTTGGTGCGTGCGATAGTGATATAACGCACCTTTTTATCGCGCAATAGGGTGCGCAAATCGCTTGCGTAGCGTTCCTCGGCCTGTTTGACGGCGGCCTCCATATCCACTTCCATTAAAAAGTGCACGCCGCCCCGCAAATCGAGACCCAGATACATGGGTTCGGCGTTAAGCGCCCTCAACCAGGGCGGGGTGGTGGGCGCGAGATTAAGGGCAACAATGTAGCCGTTGCCCAGTCCATCCCTGATGATGTCTTTTGCCTTAAGCTGGGCATCGTCATTGCTAAATCGCACCAGCAGCGCATGTTCACCCATACTGATGGATTGGTAATTGATGGAGGCCTGTTTGAGTAATTGCTGAATCTTTGTCTGCGTAGCGGCATCAAGTTTGGTAGTGCGGGTGGGGGAAATTTGCACGGCCGGATCTTCGCCGTAAAGATTCGGCAGCGCGTAAATAAAACCCACAGCTACAATGACGAGAACGAGCAAATACTTCCAGAGCGGATACTGATTGGTCATGAAATTGATCCCGGCGAGACGTCGAATATGAGGTTACAGGGCCTTGATGGTGCCTTTGGGCAACACGGTCGCGACCGCCTGGCGTTGCACCCTGACTTTAACGCCATCGCTGATCTCGACGCTGACGAAATCAGCGCCAAGGTCAGTAATGCGGCCCAGGAGTCCGCCGCTGGTGATCACTTCATCGTCTTTGTCCAAGGCTGATACCAAAGCTTTATGTTCCTTGGCGCGTTTCATTTGCGGGCGAATCAACAGGAAATAAAACACCAGAAAAATGATAAGGAGGGGTAAGAAGCTCATTAAACCATTAGCAGGGCCTGCCACAGGGGCGGTTTGCGCCAAGGCATCTTCAATAAAAAAACTCATATTTTTTCCTTTGCAGAGGGGACATTATGGTTGAGATTTGTTAAACCCTACGCCAGCGTTGCGAAAAAGGCAGACGTGGCAGGAGGCTGCTATAAACTGGCTAAGGACATTGGTTGACTATAATAGTCGCGAATTATGCCACAGCGAGCGGGCTTTGCGCGCGTTTTGCGTGGAACTCGGCTACAAAGCGATCTAATGTCCCTTCATTAATGGCCGTGCGCAGGCCGCTCATTAATTCCTGATAGTAATAGAGATTATGAATAGTATTGAGCCGCGCGCCGAGGATTTCATTGGTCTTGTCGAGGTGGCGCAGGTAAGCGCGGCTGTAATTCCGGCAGGTGTAGCAGGGGCAGGTTTCATCGAGCGGGCGCGTATCGAATTGGTACTGGCTGTTGCGGATACGGATGCTGCCCGCATGGACGAACAGATGGCCGTTACGCGCATTGCGCGTCGGCATCACGCAATCGAACATGTCGATGCCCAGTTGCACCGCCTCGACAATATCTTCCGGTGTACCTACACCCATTAAGTAACGCGGTCGCTCGGCGGGCATCTGCGGCAGCAGGTGCATAAGGATACGTTCTCGTTCAGCCTTCGTTTCCCCAACGGAAAGACCGCCGATGGCATAGCCATCGAAGCCGATCTCCAGCAGTCCTTGCAGGGAAAGTGCGCGCAGGTGATCGTGCATACCGCCCTGCACAATACCGAACAGGGCAGCCGGATTACCCGCATGTGCAACGCGGCTGCGTGCCGCCCAGCGCAAGGATAATTCCATGGAGGTCAGCGCTGTCTGTTCATCAGCCGGGTAGGGCGTGCACTCATCGAATACCATAACGATATCGGCACCCAAACTCCGCTGCACCGCCATGGATTCCTCCGGCCCCAGAAAGACTTTATCGCCATTCACCGGCGAACTGAAGGTTACGCCATGCTCGGAAATCTTGCGCAGGGCACCGAGGCTGAATACCTGGAAGCCGCCAGAGTCGGTAAGGATCGGGCCTTGCCAGTGCATGAAGTCGTGCAGATCACCGTGCGCGGCAATGACATCGGCACCGGGGCGCAGCATCAGGTGAAAGGTATTGCCAAGGATAATCTCGGCACCGATGGATAACAATTCCTCTGGCGTCATTGCCTTAACTGTCCCGTAGGTGCCCACGGGCATGAACGCCGGAGTCTGCACAACGCCACGCTCGAATGTGAGACACCCGCGCCGGGCCGTGCCTTGCGTTTTCAGCAATTCAAAGTTCATGGGAGGCCGTGACCAGGGCGCAGATGCAAGATGCAAGTACAGTCATTCATTTCACTTTGGGTTTGTAATCTAATTTTTCGGCAACACGAACATCGCATCGCCGTAACTAAAAAATCGGTAATGCTGTTCAACGGCGTGTTGATAAGCAGCCAGTACATTATCCCTGCCGGCAAAGGCGCACACCAGCATCAGCAAGGTTGATTCCGGCAGATGGAAATTGGTGATCAGCCCATCCACGCAGTTAAACCGGTAGCCGGGATAAATAAAAATATCCGTCTCGCCGCAGTATGGCTCGATCTCGCCGGTGCGTGAAGCGCTTTCCAGTGCACGCGCACTGGTCGTGCCTACGGCAATCACGCGGCCGCCGCGCGCACGGGTAGCGCGTACCTGCTCGCAGACGCCCGCCGGCACAGCGATGTGCTCGCAATGCATCTTATGATCTTCGATAATATCCACCCGCATCGGCTCGAAGGTACCCGCGCCCACGTGCAGCGTAATAAACGCGCTTTCAATTCCGCGCGCGGCCAATGAATCTAATAATGGCTGATCGAAGTGCAGCCCGGCAGTAGGGGCAGCAACGGCACCTTTATTACGCGCATAAACGGTTTGGTAACGTTCTTCATCTTCTATCCCGGCGGGGCGGGCGATATAAGGTGGCAGCGGCACCTCGCCGATGTCATCCAGAATATCCGCCACCGGGCGCGGATCGTCAAAATAAAGCTCGAACAGATTATCCTGACGGCTTAATACCTCGACGGACACCGATCTTTGCGTACCCACAGAGTTGGAATCATTGCCCATGGCTGCGAGCAGCAAACGACTGCCTGTCTGCGGAGCCTTGCTGGCACGCACCATCGCCAGCACACGATGTTCATCCATGATGCGTTCAACCATTACCTCAACCTTGCCGCCGCTCTGCTTAATACCGTGCATACGCGCCTTCATGACACGGGTGTCGTTGAACACCAATAAATCGCCGGGCTTGAGTATGGCCGGTAAATCTGTGAACTGCCGATCCTCCCAACAACCATTTCCTCCATTGAGAAAAAGTAAACGGCTTTGATTGCGTTGCGGAGGCGGATGCTGGGCAATTAAGGAGGGCGGAAGGTCAAAATAAAAATCGCGGCGGTGCATGTGTTCGCATAATACCACCATCTCCTGCCCGCTCGGACAGGCCGTTGGCCAGAAATCAGCAGGCCTTACTCGCCATAGGGTGAAATGCATCACGCATTTCATTTATACTGCGCGCAGTGCCGGGATGGCGGAACTGGTAGACGCGCCGGACTCAAAATCCGGTGATGGTGACATCGTGTCGGTTCGACTCCGACTCTCGGTACTTATATAACAATGAGTTACGTATATTTGACTGCTGCACCAGTTTGAGGTTGGGCCAATTTTGTGCCATTCATGGCGAGTTGGCAGCAAACTTGCCAAACGATCTTGTCCACATAGCGCAGGACCATTTTTATATCCCGCGACTCACCATCGCAGTCAACGACTCGCTCAATGTGATCCTGTTTACGCTTATCGTTTTGAAGGCGAGTGTTTCGACACAGTTGACTGTGCAGGTTATGTCCGTGAGGTTGTAGCTACCGGATTGTCGCGGTCCGATTTGGCGGATGACTTGCGTGTTTGGTTAAGTGCGCAGTTTATGCAGCATCTTTCTATTACAATCCATTCTTAAAACTCCTTGCGTGTCGCCACTAGCAAAACGTATTTGCAATCATCGGAAATACTAGCGTAGCATCGGTTGAGTATTCGTTTTCGTAGCCAAGGGACGGCCTCTTTCAAAAACTAACAAAGGAGGGTTGTGCCATTAAATCAACTACTATCACCGGACTTATCTTAATCATCCTCGGTATCGTGGCCCTTGCCTATCAGGGAATTACCTACACGACGCGCGAGAAAGTCATTGACATTGGCCCCATTCATGCGACTGCCGAGACTGAGAAAACCATTCCGTTGCCACCGTTGTTAGGCGGCCTTGCACTGGTGGGTGGAATTGTACTGGTTGTGGTCGGGGCTAAAAAATCATGAAGCATCTGTGATCGATCATAGAAATTCCTGCGCACAAGGATGTGCCCGCTATTTTCATAGGAACCGTTCGCATGAGCAGTACCCTAACCGAAGAACTAAACGATACTGAAAAACCTTCGTCCGCCGAGTCCGAGCCGGTACTCCATAGCACCGTTGAATCCACTCATGTAGCCCTGACTGTGTTAGCCGTGTTGGCCGTTATCTTCGCGTTACATTGGGCGCAGCAGGTTTTAATTCCACTGGTGCTCAGCATATTACTCAGTTATGCATTGGGGCCGCTGGTAACGCGGCTGGAAAAATGGAAAATACCGCGCGCGCTGGGTGCCGCTGTCGTACTCATTGCCATTATTACCGGTATCGGTTATTCGGCCTATACACTGAGTGATGATTTGTCTACCGTCGTTACAAAACTGCCGGCGGCCGCACAAAAACTGACGCGCACACTACGCGATGAGCGCAGCAAAGAGCCGGGCACCATCGACCAGGTTCAAAAGGCGGCTACCGAGATTGGCAAGGCCGCAGCTGTAGCCACAGGCAATACGGCTAAGACACCAGCCGTAGTGGTTGCACAACCCACATTCAATATCCGTGAATATTTCTGGGTCGGCACGATGGGATTGTTGGCCCTTATTGGTCAGACCATCGTAGTGATTTTTACCGTTTATTTCCTGCTGGTTTCAGGCGATTTATTTAAGCGCAAGCTTGCGAAAATTACCGGCCCCACGCTTGCCCGCAAACGGATCACCGTGCAAATTCTCGACGAGATTAACTCACAGATACAACGCTTCATGCTCGTGCAGGTATTCACCAGTATCATTGTCGGTTTAGCAACCTGGCTTGCCTTCCGATGGGTCGGCCTGGAACAGGCTGCCATGTGGGGGCTGGCCGCCGGCGTATTGAATTCAATTCCCTATCTAGGACCCGTTATCGTCACCGGTGGCACGGCTATCGTGGCGTTCATGCAATTCGGAACAATCAGCATGGCCTTGGTCGTCGGTGGAATCTCACTTGTCATCACCAGTCTCGAAGGTTTTTTGCTGACCCCATGGTTGACCAGCCGCGCGGGGCGCATGAATGCGGTTGTGGTATTTGTCGGCGTACTTTTCTGGGGTTGGCTGTGGGGCGTGTGGGGATTATTGCTGGGCATTCCGATCATCATGACTATCAAAGCGGTCTGTGATCACATCGAAGAATTGCAGTCCGTAGGGGAACTATTGGGCGATTAGATCCTCCATAAACCTGGATTGTGCATCCGTAGCTGCTCGTCTGAACTTACCAGAATATCACCTGTCGAATTAACCATGTGCCGTTAGCTTGATTGTTAGCGCTCTACAAATCCTATTTTAACCACTCAAGGAAAGAGGAAATAATTATGCAGTTTGCAAGGCAGAACTATGTTG
>JBDSOT010000112.1:0-3999 GCA_039914705.1 Gammaproteobacteria bacterium
TTGTACTGGCTCCCCGGGACGGACTCGAACCGCCGACCCAGTGATTAACAGTCACTTGCTCTACCGACTGAGCTACCGGGGAATAGTGGGTTGTGTATAGTACGGGCGAGGCCTTGCCCGGTCAATAGAACTGCTGCTCAGACGGTTCATTTAGTTGAATGAAGTCGCCATGGAGCTTAGTGGGGGGCATAATGACAAAACTTATTTAACTGGGCTTTTTGATTGATGAACTGCAATGCATCCTGCCTAAGGTTTCATGTCTGCCGACCTTAGCCATGATTTTCAAAGTGCTGTACTCGATGCCGCCGCGCAAGGCACCCCCTTGCAAATTGTGGGCGGCAACAGCAAGCAATTTTATGGCCGTATGCCAACGGGCGCGCCGTTAGACATAAGCGGGCACAGCGGCATTGTCAGTTACGAACCCACGGAACTCGTCATCACCGCGCGTGCCGGGACTAAGCTCGCCGAGATCGAGGAACAGCTCGCCCATCACTCGCAAATGCTTGCCTTCGAACCTCCACATTTTGGCCCGGATGCTACACTGGGCGGCACCATCGCCTGCGGCTTTTCCGGGCCGCGCAGGCCTTATGCCGGTGCCGCGCGCGACTTCGTGCTGGGCATAAAAATTCTCAATGGCAAAGGCGAGATTCTCACCTTCGGCGGCCAGGTCATGAAGAACGTAGCGGGATTTGACGTGTCGCGTCTTATGGTGGGTGCGCTGGGCACACTGGGCATCCTGCTGGATATTTCGCTCAAGATTTTGCCACGCCCGGCGGTAGAGGAAACGCTCTGCTTCGAGTACGCACCCGCGCAAGCGATAGAACAAATGAATCGCTGGGCCGGATTATCGCTGCCCTTGTCCGCCGCTGCGTATGATGGTGCCAGGATTCACCTGCGCATTTCAGGCACTGAAGCAGGCGTGCGTAGCGCCCGGTCTCGTTTGGGCAGCAACAATCTGCCCAATGCTGCGGCCTTCTGGCATGCCCTGCGCGAACATGAACATGCCTATTTCCAAGGTGACGCCCCTCTATGGAGATTATCTTTACCTTCGGCAACCCCGCCGCTGGACTTGCCGGGTCGATGGTTCATTGACTGGGGCGGCGCGCAACGCTGGCTTAAATCCAGTGCCCCCGCGACTAGCATCCGCGAAGTCGCCGGTAAGGCCGGGGGACATGCGACATTATTCAGGGGCGGCCAGGATCAATATGAAATCTTTCAGCCGTTGAGTTCAGCCCTTGCTCATCTACACAAGCGCATAAAAACCGCCTTTGACCCACATGGCATTTTGAATCCGCAGCGCTTATACGCGGAATTTTAAGGTCGACGAGAGAAACCAGCCTGGTCGGAGGTGTCTGTATATATACTATGTTATAACGTTAACTCAAATTTATAGGACACACGATGACTACATCATCAGGAATCTTTGTCGGATTGGGAGAAATTCCACTCTATCTCTTGCCTAGGCTTGCCAATCGTCATGGACTGATCGCCGGTGCCACCGGAACGGGGAAAACCGTCTCGCTGCAAATCCTTGCCGAGGGTTTTTCAGCCCTGGGCGTGCCTGTGTTTATGGCCGATGTGAAGGGTGATCTCGCGGGCATCAGCCAGGCGGGTGAGACGAAACCAAAACTTCAGGAGCGTGCCAAAGAGATCGGCTTAACGGATTATCCGTTGCGCGCCTTTCCCACAATATTTTGGGATTTATTCGGCGAGCAGGGTCATCCCATCCGCGCCACGATATCGGATATGGGGCCGCTATTACTCGCACGCCTATTGGATCTCAACGACACCCAGGCCGGCGTGCTCAATCTCGCCTTCAAGGTCGCCGATGATCAAGGGCTGTTGCTACTCGATCTCAATGATCTGCGCTCCATGCTCACCTTTATCGCCGATAATGCAAAAACCCTCGCCACGACTTATGGTAATGTGAGCGCAACATCCGTCGGCGCTATCCAACGTAATCTGCTGGTCCTTGAGCAGCAAGGCTGCGAGCAATTCTTCGGTGAACCCGCGCTCGATCTATTCGACCTGCTGCGCAGCGATTCCAACGGCTTCGGCTATATCAACGTGCTCGCCGCCGACAAGCTCATGCAGAGTCCCAAGCTTTATGCCACGTTTTTACTATGGCTTCTGGCCGAGCTATTCGAAAACCTTCCCGAGGTCGGCGATCTCGAAAAACCCAAGCTCGTATTCTTTTTCGATGAGGCACATTTATTATTCGATGATGCCCCGCAGGCACTGGTAGAAAAAGTGGAACAAGTGGTGCGCCTGATCCGCTCCAAAGGCGTGGGCGTATATTTTGTTACGCAAAACCCGCTGGATATTCCCGACACTATTCTGGGCCAGCTTAGCAACCGGATACAGCATGCCCTGCGCGCCTTCACGCCACGTGATCAAAAGGCCGTGCGCGCCGCTGCGGAAACCTTTCGTACTAATCCCAAGCTGGACGTTGAAAAGGTCATTAGCGAACTCGGTGTCGGCGAGGCATTGGTCTCCTTACTTGATGACAAGGGCATGCCCGGGATTGTACAGCGCACCTTAATTCGTCCGCCCTCTTCTCGCCTTGGCCCGGTTGATGCTGATGAACGTAAGCGGGTTCTGGCCGCAAGCCCGTTTCAGGGCCGTTATGATCAAACGAGAGACCGTGAGTCCGCTTTTGAAATGCTCAAGGCCCGCACCGCGCAAACAGTGGCCATTGCGGCCTCACCGCCTGAACCGGCGCCTAAATCCGCAGGCCGCACGAGTACTCGTGAAAGTCTCGGCGAGGCCTTACTCAAAAGTGTCGTGCGCAGTGCCGGAAGTCAAATGGGCGGCCGTTTAATGCGCGGGGTTTTAGGCGCTCTGCTGAAACGATAAGTCCTCTGGTTATCCCGGAATGCTTGCCTTAATGACAACAAAAAGCATCATGCGCTAAACTGCGCAAAATTATTTCCATTCAAACGAGAACCTCATGCACATAAAATCCTTTCGGCCACCGGCACGCACCTTGATGGGTCCTGGTCCGTCCAATGTCAGTCCGCGTATTTTAGAGGCCATGTCGCGTCCCACCATCGGCCATCTTGATCCGGCATTTATCGACATGATGGATGAGATGAAGACCCTGCTTCAATATGCCTTTCAAACCAAAAACACCTTGACCTTGCCGGTCTCTGCGCCCGGCTCGGCGGGTATGGAAACCTGCTTCGTGAACCTGGTGGAACCCGGTGATAAAGTTATCGTGTGCCAAAATGGCGTATTCGGCGGACGCATGAAGGAAAATGTCGAACGCTGCGGCGGCAGCGCCATTATGGTTGAAGATGCCTGGGGCAGCGCGGTTGATCCGAGCAAACTTGAAGACGCACTCAAGACCCATCGCGATGCAAAAATCATCGCCTTCGTGCACGCAGAAACCTCGACGGGTGCACAATCGGATGCGAAAACTCTGGTCGGCTTGGCCCATCAGTATGATTGTCTTGCCATCGTCGATGCGGTGACCTCGCTGGGCGGCACTCCACTTATGGTCGATGAATGGCAAATCGACGCCATTTATTCCGGC
Source organism: Gammaproteobacteria bacterium (assembly GCA_039914705.1). Classification (GTDB taxonomy): domain Bacteria; phylum Pseudomonadota; class Gammaproteobacteria; order SURF-13; family SURF-13; genus JBDSTW01. The sequence goes on from JBDSOT010000112.1 coordinate 3,536, forward strand.
AGCCAGAAGTGTCTGTCGTGCACACCGGGTTTGTCGCCGGTGAGTTTCAGCGAACGTGCGGTGGAGGTCATAAAAAAACGTACGCACAAGGTGCAAAGCTGGTTCATGGATCTCAATCTGGTCATGGGTTACTGGGGCAGCGGGCAAAAGCGCGCCTATCATCATACGGCACCCATCAATCCGCTGTATGGCCTGCACGAGGCCTTGGTGATGCTTCAGGAGGAAGGCCTGGAAAATGCCTGGTTACGACATGAACGCAATTATCAAGCCTTGCGCACCGGGATCGAGGCTATGGGGCTGAGCTTTCTGGTGAAAGACGGTGAACGGCTTCCGCAATTAAATTCCATTTGCATACCCGAGGGGGTTGATGACGCCGCCGTGCGCGCACGTCTGTTAGCAGACTACAGCCTGGAGATTGGCGCAGGCTTGGGGTCATTGGCCGGCAAGGTCTGGCGCATCGGCTT
>JBDSOT010000163.1:0-10981 GCA_039914705.1 Gammaproteobacteria bacterium
GGCTATCCGCTTTGACTTGCGACTGTGTTGGTCGGGAATTAAGGTCTCAATTCCCCATTTCATGAGGGTTTCTATACTTCGTATAATGTATATTATGTTAAATAATGAAAATGGGCGCCTACTAAGGCTAAACAAATCTGTGGACGCCAACGGCAAATGTCGTAATAACCTCGGGACATTATTGAGCCAGCGCCACTTCTGGTCCATTATGGTTCATTGTATGAATTCACGGTCGGAGGGTTATAACCATGCTGGGAATCGAGGGCTATATTATTTTGCTGATCATCGCACTGGTGATAGTAGTGGCGAACCTGATCGTTAACCGGGGCAGGAAGAGCGACAGGGAAACGGACGCGTCGACCAAAGAGCATTAGGTCTAGCGTCTTTGCTTAGCTAGTGGTATCTACAGCTCCTATAACCAGGCCGGCAGTGTGGCCAGCAGGCTGGACTTCTCTGCGGTGGCCTTACCGGTTAGCACGAAGCCTTGTAATTGATCGGCTTTGTCATAGTAGTGCCCGCGTAACACGCCTTCATGGCAAATGCTGGTCTGCCATTCGTAGCCGGTATGTAAAGGCGACGCTGACAGGATGATCGGATAAGCCGGGGTTTTGATGACGACCGGCATCGCCGGGTAGCTGACTGCCACCGGTGTTCCGCTTAATGTTGCAGCAAGAGCGCGCGCTGCCTGCATCAACGGCATGACGAAAGGCAACACCATGCCGCCGACTTCCGCGCAATCACCCAGCGCATAAATATCCGGGGCGCTGGTCATCAATAATCTATCCACGATAATGCCGCGGTTCACCTTGATGCCGGCGGCCTGCGCTAAATCTACGCGCGGCTTCAATCCAATGGCCGAAAGTACGACATGGGCTTCGAGTTCGCTACTATCCGACAGGCTGAGGCGATAGCCCTCCTTATCATGGTTAATGGCTGTGACCTTTTTTCCAAAATGCCAGCCGACCCCCAGGGTCTGTAATGCCTGTTGCAAGGCCTCCCCCGCCGCCTTCGGCAATAAGCTTCCCAACGGATGCTGGCCCGGATCAATAACGTCCACCGTGTAGCCTGCGCTGATCAGATCATTGGCAAATTCGCAACCAATCAAACCCGCGCCCATGATGGCAATGTGTTTTTTGCCCTGAAGGGCTGCGTGAAATTGTGCGTAATCCTGCAAGTCATTCACAGAAAGTGCCTCACCCACCGCGTCACCGGCCAGAGTTGACTTAACGGGATCCGCACCCAGCGCCAACACCAGCTTTTCATAAAACAGCGTTTCATCGTTGACGGTAACGCTGCGTTGCTGCGCATCAATGGCAGTGACTCTCGCATGGGTTACAACAGTCGCGTTTAATTGAGCTGCCATCTGCGCAGCATCGCTGCTTGCCAGGCTATCGGGCGACCGGCAACTGGCAAGCGCGTTGGAAAGCATCGGCTTGGAGTAAAAACGTCCGTCGTCAGCCGTAATGAGGGTGAGCGGTGTTTCTTTATCCAGCTTTCTGAACTCCCGCGCCAGTGTGTAACCGGCCAAGCCCGTTCCAATAATAATGATGTTGTTCATGGGCCACCCTCCCCTCGCGTTGACTTGTGCGTCCAATTTTTAGGCAGCAAACGTGACTTCGACCATCTCGAAATCAGCCTTGGCCACGCCGCAGTCCGGGCAGGCCCAATTCTCGGGAATATCATCCCATCGCGTGCCTGCAATCAGTCCTTCCTCGGGCAGACCGGCCGCTTCGTCGTAGACAAAACCGCACACCACACATTGCCATTTTTTCATTGCTGACTCCTTATATATAAATAATAAAATTACGCGCTGACTACGGTCGCTACTCTAGCAAGCGTTGCACGATAATTATTGGCATGGCGTTCTTCGACCTTGGCCAATGCTGCGAAACGCTTGGCCGCCTTTTCAAGAGTGGCGCGAAACATCGCGGCGTGCTCCTTGGATTCCGCGATTTGTCCATCGAATTCGGCGGCGGCTGCAAAATCGTTCTCCTGCTCAGCCATATGCCGAAACGTCGGATACATTTCAGTGTACTCGTAGGTCTCACCTTCAATGGCCATGTTGAGACAGGTTTGCACATCCATTCCACTGCGCGGATAAAGCAAATCCATGTGGCCGAAGGCATGCTGCACCTCTTGCGCTGCGGTTTCTTCGAATACCCTGGCGGTGGCCTCGTCGCCATGATCACGCGCGACGCGGGCAAAATATAAATATTTGATATGCGCCATGGACTCGCCGGCAAAGGCTGACTCTATATTTTTTACAGTAACTGACTCGGTATTTTTCATCGTCGTATCCTCATAAATAATTGTGGTTGCGTAATGCACAGAACGCATAATAGAGGGTGCTGCACGATGAATCTAATTGATTGTCTATAAACACTTGATAGCCTGAGCCTATCAAGCAGCTTAGAGTGGCGGGGTTTGATCCAGCAGTGTTACGCAGGGCAAGGAACAGGCCAGAATGGCCTGGCGCAGGGCTTCGATGGCGCGCGGACGATGAAAGCTTTTGCGCCAGGCAAGTGCGACACGGCGCTGCGGTGCGGGATCGGCGAACGGCCGCACCGTCAGTAATTTATTATCTGCCTGATGGCGGGACATAGAGGTGCAAGGCAAGACGGTAACACCGGCACCGGAGGCCACCATGTGACGAATCGTTTCCAGCGAACTGCCTTGCAGAGTGCGCTGAATATCGCCCGCCTCCGCACTAAACCGGTTCAGTGCCGGACAGGCTGTTAACACTTGATCACGGAAACAATGACCCGCGCCCAGCAATAATAGATTTTGTCCGGCAAGCTCCTCCGCAGTAATGAATTTTTTACGCGTCCATGGATGATCAGCAGGGAACACTATATGAAAAGGTTCGTCATACAGGGCCTGAGTTATGATGCCCGGTTCATCGAACGGCAGCGAAAGCACTATGACATCCAGTGTACCTTCTTTCAAAAGCTCGCTCAGACGCGCAGTAAAGTTCTCTTCGATATGCAGCGGCACGTGCGGTGCCACAACGCGCAAGATGGGGATGAGTTGGGGCAACAGATAGGGGCCTATGGTGTAAATCACCCCCAACCTTAGCGGGCCGGCGAGTTGATCGCGACCTTGCCGTGCCAATTGTTTGATGGCTGCGGTTTGGTCGAGCACCGCTTGCGCCTGCTCGATAATGCGTTGCCCTATTGGTGTGACAGTGATTTCGTTAACGCCGCGTTCGAACAGCGTAACATCAAGCTCGTCTTCCAGCTTGCGGATGGCGACGCTCAGCGTGGGCTGGCTGACGAAACAGGCCTCAGCGGCACGCCCAAAATGGCATTCGCGTGCGACGGCGATAATGTAGCGGAGTTCGGTGAGTGTCATGACGTCGAGGATTCTTATAATTCAAGCCAACTCTGACGGTGGCCTGCGCAAGCGAGTCTGTGATGATAAGTTAAAATAAGCCACGATGCTAACAGCTGGAACTCCGCTGAGGCTTGACTTGTCTGATGTTTTTGATACTGTTCAAGTATTGCCCGTTCGACAATAATTTGGCGAATTCGTCAGCCGTGAGGGGTTGACTAAACAAAAAGCCCTGCATGCCATCACAGCCTTTATCACGTAAAAAATTAAATTGCGTCTCGGTTTCCACACCTTCTGCAATAACCTTCAAACCCAGGCTATGGGCAAGCGTGATGATGGTTGTAGCGATGGCGGCATCGTGCGGGTTACTGGTAATGTTGCACACAAACGACTTATCAATCTTGAGCGTGTCGAGGGGAAAATGTTTTAAATAGCTCAGCGACGAATAGCCAGTCCCGAAGTCATCAATCGAGATACTAATGCCCATTGCCTTGAGTTCGGCAAGGACTGAGCTGGTGATCTGGATGGTTTCCATCAGGTAACCTTCGGTAATCTCCAGATCAAGATAACAAGGATCCATTCCTGTTTCACTCAGAATGCGTTGTATTGTTTTGGTCAACTTAGCTTGCTTCAGCTGCTGGGCGGAAAGATTCACGGAGACTTTCAGTGGCTGTAGACCGGCATCTTGCCACGCTTTATTTTGCCTGCACACTGTTTCGAGTACCCATTCACCAATTGCCACGATCAGGCCGGTCTCCTCGGCCACGCCGATAAAATCAGCGGGCATAACCAAATCCGAATGCTCCGGTTTCCAGCGCAGCAGTGCTTCAAAACCATTAATAACGCCCGTTTTCAGGTCGATTTGCGGTTGGTAATGCAACACCATTTCATTTTTTTCCAGGGCGCGGCGCAAATTATTTTCAGCGGTCAGGCGTTCGAATGATTTGTCGTGCATCTTCGACGTGTACATTTGATAATTATTCCGCCCAAGTTCTTTCGCGTGATACATCGCTGTGTCGGCATTCTTTATCAAAGTCTCGGTATCGCATTCAACCAGGCCGTCGTAAAGCACGATGCCTACACTGGTCGTGATGAATACCTCGATCTCGCCCAGCTTAAAAACCGGCATCATGGACTCTATGATTTTTTGGGCGACCACAGTAACGTGATCGACACTAGCCCGGCCTTCCAGGATCACGGTAAATTCATCACCGCCCAGACGCGCCACGGTATCACTCTGGCGCACACAGCCACTGAGTCGTTCGGCAACGGCCTTGAGCAGCATATCGCCCACATCGTGTCCCAGGCTGTCATTAATGCCTTTGAAGTGATCAAGATCCAAGAACATCAGGGCGACAAGTTGTTCGCCGCGCGCAGCGCGCGCCATTGCTTGAGTAAAGCGGTCGCGAAATAAATTTCGATTCGGCAATCCGGTGAGTGAATCGTACTGAGCCAGATACGCGAGGCGTTGCTCACTCTGCTTTTTTTCTGTGACATCACGGAATACGGCGACCCCGCCATAGACGTTGCCATCGCCGTCCTTCAGCGGCCGCGCATTAATGCTTAACCATTTACCATAAGGAATTTTTTCGGAGAGTAGATAAACCTCGGCCCCATCGACGACCTCTCCATGAATCGCGCGCGTCAGTGGAATCTGGCTTTTCGGATAGGGCGTTAACATATCAGGAAGATAGGCGCTGAATTGATTCTCCCAGTCGTCCAGACTTACGGAAGTAACGCCGGTGATAGTCTCCGCAGCCGGATTGAACAACAGAAAATCCCCCGCTATGTCAGCGACTACAACACCATCGCCCATACTATCGAGAATCGATTGCAGGATGCGGCTCTGTTCGCGTAATGACTCTTCAGTGCGCAGGCGTTCGACTTCCTTGCGCTCGGTGATGTCGCGTAACACACCTTCCAAGGCGATCGAATCGTTATTATCCGCGTATACCACGTGCGCATTTACAGAAAATTCTACATGGCGGCCGTCTTTGGCAAGCAAACATATTTCATAGTCTTTGATGATACCGAATTCGGTTAATATTTGAATGATGGTATCCGCTACCGCTGACTCGGAAAATAATTTGGTAATGGACCTCCCAATGACCTCATCAGGTTCGTAATCTAATTCAGCAACAATGGAGGGGCTCACTAGGGTTAGCGTGCCTTGCATATCCGTGCGAAAATAAATATCGGGAAATGATTCAAAAATATTGCGGTACTTCTGTTCCTGACGCGTAACCTCCTGGGTCTTGTGATATAGCTCGACAAATACCGCAATCTTGGACTTCAGTATCTCGGGCACAACGGGCTTGACGATATAATCCACTGCGCCGACTTCGTAGCCGCGAAAGGTCTGAGCAATATTCTGATCCATGCCGGTGAGGAAAATAATAGGTGTTTGACGCGACTTTGTGCGACTACGGATCAACGTAGCTGTTTCAAATCCATCCATGCCGGCCATCCGGACATCCAGAAGAATGACCGCGTAATCTTCTCTTAAAACACAGCGCAGGGCCTCTTCACCGGATTCGGCGCGCACCAGATTTTGTCCCAGATCTTCAAGAACCGCCTCCAGAGAGAGCAGATTGGCCGGCTCATCATCAACCATCAAAATATTAATTTTAGGTTCGTTCTGCACGTAGTTTCCTTAGGGGCGTAGGCTTGCCAAGCCGGATTAACAGCGGCGCGATTTTATCAAGCCCCAGGACGTAGTCTATCTTACTGGCCGATATGGCCGCCTGTGGCATCAGCGGGCACTGCGCCGTGGCCGGGTTTTCTACAACGGTAACACCACCCGCCATTTTGATTAGGGCAAGTCCGGCGGCGCCGTCATTGCTGGCGCCGGTTAAAATGATAGCGATACAGGCATTACCATAGACATCGGCTGCTGACCCAAACAATACGTCGATGGCCGGTCGCGCGCACAATACCGGCGCGTCGATGGACAGGCTGAAGCTGCCGCGTTCCAGCAGCAAATGATAATCGGCCGGGGCCACATAGACATGGCCATTATAAATGGTTTCCTTATCCTCTGGCTCGCTGACCGGTAGTGCGCTGGATTTTTGCAGTTGCTCAACCAGACCGTCCGGGGCCTGGCTGAGTCGGTGCTGCACGATCACCAGCGGCACGGGAAAGCCCGAAGGTAATCCACTCAGCAGCATCCGCAGCGCGTCCAGCCCACCCAGCGATGCACCGATAACGATTATCTCGGATGTCATTAACGCATCTTCCGGTTAAGCTTGGTGAAGGCATCCAGTTCATCGTAACATCCCTCACGTGGCGTGTACTTGATGGTTTCCTTTGACCCAAGTCCCAGGACACCAAACATACTCATACTCTCGTAAAGCAGATTGTGAACCCGCGCCTGTAGCGTCTTGTTGAAATAGATCATTACATTGCGACAAAAAATAACCTGAAATTCATTAAAAGAACCATCGGTTGCCAGATTATGCGCCGCGAAAATTATATTTTTTTTAAGTGAGGAATTAAAAATCGCATGATCGTATTTGGCGGTGTAATATTCCGAGAAGGATCGCCGCCCACCCGCCACTAAATAATTACTGGTGTATTGCTGCATGCAGGCAAGCGGGAAAATTCCCTCCTTGGCCTTTTGCAACACCCGTTCATTCATATCTGTCGCATAAATTCTGCACCGGTCGTAGAGGCCTTCTTCTTGCAACACCAAGGCCACCGAATAAACCTCTTCCCCGGTTGAACACCCGGCAAGCCAGATGCGTATAAAAGGGTAGGTGCGCAGATACGGCACCACCTCGGTCCTGAAGGCCCGGTAAAACTTCGGGTCGCGAAACATGCTGGTAACATTGATGGATAGCGTGAGCAGCAGGCGCTCCATACATGCGGGATCGTGCAGCACACTATCCTGAAGTGCGGATATGCTGTGCAGCCCCTCATCGGCAACCGCCTTGGCAACGCGGCGCTTGATGGAGGACATTGCATAGTTACGAAAGTCGTAACCATAGTGGCAGAATACTCCTTCGAGGAGCAGGCGAAGTTGCAGTTCCTCAAGCTGATTATTCGTGCCGGTCACAATTTTTGCTCAGCGATACAACCACACGCGCAACAACGACAGCAATTGGTCAATGTCCACGGGCTTAGCGATGTAATCCGACGCACCCGCCTCAATACACTTATCGCGGTCACCTTTCATGGCCTTGGCGGTTAGCGCAATAATCGGCAGTGCGGCGAATTTCGGCAGATTGCGGATCATGCGTATGGTGTCATAGCCATCCATCTCGGGCATCATCACATCCATCAGCACAACCCCGATTCCCGTTATGTCTTCGAGCATCTGGATACCGTCTTTGCCGCTCTCCGCGTACACTACTTCCATTAGCTGCTGCTCAAGCACACTGGTAAGCGAAAAGATATTGCGGATATCATCATCCACAATGAGAACACGTTTGCCGGCCAGTACCGGGTCGGTCTGATGAAGTTTCTTGAGCAATTGACGCTTGGATTCAGGCATCTTGTCCATCGCGCGGTGCAGGAATAGAGCGGTCTCATCGAGCAGACGCTCCGGCGATTTTACATCCTTGATAATAATGGTCTCGGCAAGTTTTCTAAGTTTGGTTTCTTCCTTGCGGGTTAAATCTTTCGCAGTGTAAACAATAACCGGAAGACTCGATGCAAAATCGCTTTTCCGGATGCGCTCAATCAATTCGATACCGCGCATATCCGGCAATTTAAGATCGACAACTATGCAATCGAAGCTATCAGGTTGTTGCAGCAATTCAAGCGCCTCTTTGCCGGTGCTGACTGCCGTAGTCTCAACGTCGCCGTTGCCGATCAACTCAAGGATATGATTGCGTTGAATCTCGTCATCTTCAACCACCAGCAGCTTTTTCACCGGGCGCTCGACAAAGTTCTTCATACCGGACAACGCCTTCAGCAGTGATTCCTTATCTGCCGGTTTTTCCAGATAGCCGATAGCCCCCATCTGCAGGCCGCGCTGACGCTGCTCTTCGACGGAGATAACATGCACGGGAATATGTCGAGTGAGCGGATCGTGTTTCAGGAGATCGAGCACGGTCCAACCATCTATATCCGGCAGGCCAATGTCCAGCGTGATGGCATCGGGACGGTATTTTTTTGCCACCGCCAGGGCCGCGTGTCCGCGCAGGGCGACTATCGCCTTGAAACCCTTTTCATGAGCAAGCTCGATCATGATAGGCACGAAATTAAGGTCGTTCTCGACAATCAATAAAAGACAATCACCGGGCTGCAACTCATCACGGTCGTCTTTGATATCGTTTTGCTCAAGCAGCGAGTAATCGATTTCGCTGACCGTGGCCAAGGCTACTTTTTTCATCGTAGCACCCGAAGTTTCCACAGAAATGTCTGGCTTTGCGTGATCCGCCACAGGCATCTGATAATTTAACGGGATATACAGGGTGAAGGTGCTACCCTCACCTAATGTGCTTGTTACGCGAATCTCGCCGCCCAGCAATGCGGCAATTTCACGGCTGATGGACAGCCCGAGGCCGGTGCCGCCATACATGCGGCTGGTGGTTCCGTCAGCCTGCTGGAAGGCCTCGAAGATTATGCCCTGCTTTTCCGGAGAGATACCGATACCGGTGTCGATGACCGAAAACGCAATGACATTGGCAACACGATTTAACCGGTCATTACTGATACTCCAACCCTCTTCTGCCGTTTCAATGCGCATTTCGATCTTGCCGCTCTGGGTAAATTTGAACGCATTAGAGAGCAGATTCTTCAAAATCTGTTGCAGACGTTTTGGATCGACCAACAGGGTCGGCGGCAGTTTTTTATCAAGGTTCGTGATAAATTTAAGGCCCTTCGTTTGTGCGAGTGGATTAAATGCCTGCTCGACAAAGGCCAAAATATCAGCGAATCGTTCCCTGCTGACATCCAGTGTCACTGTGCCGGATTCTATCTTGGACAGATCGAGAATATCGTTGATGAGCGAGAGCAGGTCGGCACCCGAGGCGTGAATCGTGCGGGCAAACTCGGTTTGCTTCGGCGATAAATTATTCTCGGAATTATCAGACAGCAGCTTGGAGAGAATGAGCAGGCTGTTGAGTGGGGTACGCAGTTCATGCGACATGTTCGCGAGAAATTCAGACTTGTATTTCGAGGTTAAGGTAAGTTGTTCCGCCTTTTCTTCCAATGCGGATTTTGCAAATTCCACTTCCCGGTTCTTGGATTCCACCTCGGCCTTTTGCTGGGACAGCATATGAGCCTTTTCTTCCAGCTCTTCGTTGGTCTGTTGTAATTCTTCCTGCTGATTCTTCAGTAACTCTTCAGATTTTTGCAGATTCTGTGCTTGCTGCTCCAATCTGTCGTTGGTCTGTTTCAGTTCATCTTGCTGACTTTGCAATTCCGAAGCGAGCGACTGGGATTGCTTGAGCAAGGCCTCGGTGCGCATATTGGCGGCGATGGTGTTCAGCACGATGCCGATACTTTCGGTCAACTGGTCAAGGAAGGATTGATGGGTTTCGCTGAAATAATTAAAGGAGGCAAGTTCGATGATCGCCTTAACCTCGCCCTCGAACAGCACCGGCAGCACAATGATATTGCGCGGCGCGGCCTCTCCCAGTCCGGAATTCACCTGCACGTAATCGTCAGGGACATTGGTAATGAGTATACGTTCCTTTTCGTAAGCGCATTGCCCGACCAAGCCCTCGCCTATCTTGAAACGGCTGGCCAGGTTTTTACGTTTTTTATACGCATAGCTCGCCAGCATTTCCAGTTCCGGCTCTACCTTGTTTTCCTGTTTCTGACTTAGATAGAACACGCCGTGATGCGCATTGACCAGCGGCCCGAGTTCGGAAAGAATCAGCTTGGAGACCATGCCCAAATCGCGCTCGCCTTGCAGCATGCGCGTGAAGCGAGCGAGATTTGTTTTAAGCCAATCCTGCTCGGTATTCTTGAGCGTGGTGTCTTTAAGATTACGGATCATCTCGTTGAGATTTTCCTTGAGTACGGCAACCTCACCGAGCGCCTCTACGGTAATGGAACGTGTGAGATCACCCTTTGTCACGGCAGTCGCCACCTCGGCGATGGCGCGTACCTGCGTGGTGAGATTGGCGGCGAGTTGATTCACGTTATCGGTCAGATCACGCCACAAGCCTGCGGCACCCGGCACTTTTGCCTGCCCGCCGAGTTTGCCCTCAATGCCTACCTCGCGCGCCACGTTGGTTACCTGATCGGCGAATGTTGCCAGCGTCTCGATCATGCCGTTAATGGTATCGGCCAGCGCGGCTATCTCGCCCTTGGCCTCGACCGCGAGTTTGCGTTTAAGGTCGCCGTTGGCAACCGCAGTTACGACGTTGGCGATGTTACGCACCTGGCCGGTGAGATTGGCGGCCATGAAATTCACATTGTCGGTCAAATCCTTCCAGGTACCGCCGACACCCTTCACCTGCGCCTGTCCGCCGAGCTTGCCTTCTGTGCCTACTTCGCGTGCCACACGCGTTACCTCGGCGGCGAATGAATTGAGCTGATCCACCATGGTGTTGACCGTATTTTTCAGCTCCAGAATCTCACCCTTTACATCCACAGTGATCTTCTTGGACAGATCACCATTGGCTACCGCCGTGGTCACCTCAGCGATGTTGCGCACCTGGCCAGTCAAATTGCCAGCCATGAAATTTACGTTGTC
>JBDSOT010000014.1:0-3810 GCA_039914705.1 Gammaproteobacteria bacterium
CGAGGAACCAGCCGTGCCGTATTTCGAACAACGCGTTACCTCCGTCCGTAAATGGTCGGATAAAACCTTCAGCCTGACCACCACCCGCCCGGACGACTTTGAGTTTGAAAATGGGGAGTTCGTTACCATCGGTCTGCGGCCCGAGGGTAAACTCATTGCGCGTGCCTATTCGATTGTGTCGACCAACGACGTCGATTATCTGGAATTCCTGAGTATTTACGCGCCGGAGGGGCCGCTGACCAGCCGCCTGGTGCAGGTGCGCGAGGGCGATAAGATCTGGGTCAACGGCAAGGCCACGGGTTCGCTCACGCTGAAGTATATCCGGCCGGGGCGCAACGTCTATCTGATGGCGAGCGGCACCGGGCTGGCACCGTTCATGTGCCTGATCCGCGACCCGGCGGTTTACGAGGCCTTTGAGCGGGTTATTCTGGTGCACACCGTGCGCACAGTGGCTGAGTTGGCCTACAGGGCCGATATTGAGGCGCTGACGCTTGCTAATGACCGCCTGTTCTATGTACCGACCGTGACCCGCGAGCCGTTTCCGACCCCGCAGCGCGGTGCCGATCTGTTCCGCACCGGCGAACTGTTTACCCACCTCGGCCTGCCGCTGGCCGACCTGGAACATGACCGGGTGATGATTTGCGGTAATCCCGACATGAACAAGGAAATGAGCACTTACCTTGAACATCACGGCTGGGTTCCAACCACGCATCGCGGCGTCGGTAATTTCACCACGGAAAAGGCCTTTGTGATGCGCAGTGAGTAAGCTCGGCTTACTTGGGGTGCGCTGTGTGCCCGCGCGAGTTGATGGCTGATTCCTTGACATTGTTTTTTCACAGAACTAGACTAAGTTTAGTTTAGTTCAACGGTGATCATATATGGAAATAATCAATATTCATGAAGCCAAGACCAATCTCTCGCGGATTATTGAAACGGTGTTTCGAGGATCCGAGGTGATATTGGCCAAGGCGGGTAAACCGATGGTGAAGATCGTGCCGCTGCAAGCGAAAAAAAGAGAGATTAAATTTGGTGTATTGAAAGGAAAAATAAGAATCGCGCATGATTTCGATGTACCTTTGCCTGACGATGTCCTGGATTTGTTTGAGGGGAAGTGATGCGTTTGTTGCTCGATACGCAAATATTTTTATGGGCTGTCATGGGTAGTGCAAAACTGAAAACCGAGGCTCGAAAAAGAATAAGGGAGGCTGATGAAATTTATGTCTCATCCGCGTCCATCTGGGAAATTGCGATTAAGAGCGGACTGGGGAAATTGAATGCCGACCCAAAATTGATCGTGGCCGCCATCGAAGAAAGCGGTTTCATGGAATTGCCGGTTTATTCAAGACATGCGGCCATGGTAAGTGAACTGCCACATCATCATCGTGATCCTTTTGACCGATTGTTACTTGCCCAGGCGATGAGCGAACCTTTGCAATTTTTGACAACGGATACGACGTTAGCGAAATATAGTGAATTAGTCAGAGTTGTATAACGGGTCGATACCGATTCAAGTCGCGGTAAAAATTAATGTCATGTAGGGACTCGCGTCAAAGGCTTCCTATTGCTCCATCTCCTGCTTATAGCGTTGGCGCGCCAGCTCTTCCTTGAGCGCGGCGTCGATTTCGCGCATGACGCTGTTCACGTCAGTCGGTTTTTCGTTGCGCTGGTAGCGCCCGGTCAGCTCGATCTCCGGGTGTAGTGTGCCGTTCTGGTAATGCGACCATATCTCCATGCCATAATCGGTGGTTAGTATCTCGGGGGCAAAGCGGCCGAAGTAGGCGGCTAGGTTGTTGACGTCACGTTCCAACATACTGCAGGCGTTGTTGTTGCCTGCGGCATCAATGGCCTGGGGCAAATCGATGATAACCGGCCCGGCGCTGTCGACCAGCACATTGTATTCGGACAAATCGCCGTGCACGATGCCGGCGCAGAGCATGCGCACCACCTGCATGATCAGAAAGGCGTGATATTCGCGGGCCTGTGCTGCGCTGAGCGTTAGATCGTTGAGCCTGGGGGCAGCATCACCATGGGCGTCGGTCACCAACTCCATGAGCAGCACGCCCTCCATAAAGTGGTAGGGTTGCGGGACGCGCACGCCGGCAGCGGCGAGACGGTATAAGGCGTCGACCTCGGCGCTCTGCCAGGCGTCTTCCTGGGCCTTGCGTCCAAAGCGGCTGCCTTTCCCCATGGCGCGTGCGTGACGGCTGCCTTTAGTCTTGCGGCCTTCCGTGTAACTGGCGGCCTTGTGAAAGCCGCGCTTGTTGGCCTCTTTGTACACCTTCGCGCAGCGTACATTCTCGCCACAGCGAACCATGTAGACCATGGCCTCCTTGCCGCTCATAAGCTGACGCATGACGGCATCGACGAGGCCGTCCTCGACCAGCGGTTCAATTCGTTTGGGTATCTTCACAGACGCAGGTTCACAGGTAGGGTCATGCAAGGCCATGGTTGGCAGGGTCAATATTATACTGTCGCTAATACAACAGCGGAAGTAAGTTTACGATGGAATTCCATGCTCGTTGTGCATCAAGCTGTTTGCAGTGAAGAGCCGCGAAAACTGCTCTATAATGATTTTGCAGCGCGGGTGTAGCTCAATGGCAGAGCAGAAGCTTCCCAAGCTTACGATGAGGGTTCGATTCCCTTCACCCGCTCCACGCAAACAGCGAGTTTTAAGGGACTTAAATTAATCAACAAATAAAGGAGACGGTTATGGCCGCAGGATACGTAGCAAATATTGAAGAAAAGACGCTCGCCAACAAAAATTACCTCAAGGTTCTGTTCACCGGGCCGAAGAGCCAGCTTGTTGTCATGAGCCTTAAACCCGGTGAGGAAATCGGCGAGGAGACGCATGACATGGATCAATTCACCCGTATCGAGAAGGGTGAAGCCGAAGTTACGTTGAGTGGCAAGAAGCATAAGGTGGCTGATGATTATGCCGTCGTCATTCCTGCGGGCATCAGGCACAACATCGTCAACACGTCGAAGAAAAAAGAACTCAAGTTGTACACCGTGTATTCCAAGCCGGACCACAAGCCCGGTGCCATCCACAAAACAAAGGCTGCGGCAGATAAGGCCGAAGAAAAAGAGAAAGGGAAATAAAGGCCAACTGGAGTTAAGCAGACGTTGCTGACCTAAGGGAATTATTTCAGCGATGGAAACAGCAGTTCGCATCGGAAGTTTTTTAGCGATATTTGCGATGCTCGCAGGCTGGGAGTTTTGGCGGCCGCGCCGTGTTCTGTCTCAAGCAAAACATGTGCGCTGGCTGACCAATCTTTCGCTGGTTGTTGTCGATGCGCTGGTGTTGCGCCTGATGGGCGGTGTGGTCGCCTTTGCGGCTGCGGTCTATGTCCAACAGCATGGTTGGGGCTGGTTCAACAATGTTGCCTGGCCGTACTGGCTCGAGTTTATTATTGCCATCGTGCTGCTTGATTTTGCGCTTTACCTTCAGCATGTCGCAACCCATCGCGTGCCCTGGCTATGGCGGCTGCACCGTGTACACCATACCGATCTTGATATTGATCTCACGACCGGTGTGCGTTTTCACCCCATTGAAATCGGATTGTCGATGATTTACAAAGTAGTGTTGGTCACGGCACTCGGTGCCGCGCCTTGGGCTGTGCTGATATTCGAGATTATCTTGAACGGTGCCTCGTTGTTCAATCACAGCAACGTGTATATTCCCGAAAAAATAGACAGGCGTGTACGCCGTTTCATAATCACGCCCGACATGCACCGCGTGCATCATTCGACACGCGTCGAGGAAACGAATTCCAATTTTGGTTTTTCGATCTCGCTGTGGGATTACGCATG
>JBDSOT010000028.1:0-3549 GCA_039914705.1 Gammaproteobacteria bacterium
GCCTTGCAGGCGCAGGCCGCCGGTGCGGACTACGTTGCCTTTGGATCGTTTTACCCGTCGCACACCAAACCGCATGCCGTACCGGTGGCTATTGACGTGCTGATAGAGGCTAAGGCGCGGCTGCATATCCCGGTGGCCGCGATCGGCGGGATCACGCCAGAGCGCGGGGCCGTGCTGATTCAGGCCGGCGCCGATCTGCTGGCGGTCGTGCAAGGCGTGTTTGGCCAACCCAATATCGTTACAGCAACCCAGAAATACGTACAACTTTTTAATCATAAGGATTCAAACACATGACTCGATCAGAAGAGCTTTTTATCGAGGCTCAACAGCGCATTCCCGGCGGGGTAAATTCACCGGTGCGTGCCTTTCGCGGCGTGGGCGGCAACCCGCTTTTCTTTAAGCGCGGCGAGGGCGCGTATCTTATTGACGAGGACGACCGCCCGTATATTGATTACGTCGGTTCCTGGGGGCCGATGATCTTGGGCCATGCCCATCCCGAGGTCATCAAGGCCGTGCAGGAGGCCGCCGCCAAGGGCCTGGGTTTCGGCGCGCCGACGGTGATCGAAACGCGTATGGCCGAGCAGGTTTGCGAACTCGTGCCGTCCATGGACATGGTGCGCATGGTCAGTTCCGGCACCGAGGCAACGATGAGCGCGATCCGCCTTGCGCGCGGTTACACAGGGCGCGACAAGATCGTTAAATTCGAAGGCTGCTATCACGGGCACTCGGATTCCCTACTCATCAAGGCAGGCTCGGGTGCGCTTACCCTGGGCGTGCCGAGTTCGGCCGGCGTACCCGCAGCCCTGGCCGCGCACACCCTCACATTGACTTACAACGACCTTGAACAAACACGCGCGGCCTTTGCCGAGTTCGGTGCTCAAATCGCCTGCATTATCGTCGAACCCGTGGCGGGAAATATGAATTGCGTGCCGCCTGTGCCCGGCTTTCTCGAAGGCCTGCGCGCGCTGTGCGACGAATATGAAAGCGTCCTGATTTTTGACGAGGTCATGACCGGTTTTCGCGTGGCCTTGGGCGGCGCGCAACAGTTTTATGGCATCATTCCCGATCTCACCACCTTGGGCAAGGTGATCGGCGGCGGTCTGCCGGTCGCCGCCTTCGGCGGACGCAGAGAGATCATGCAAAAAATCGCGCCGCTGGGTCCCGTGTACCAGGCAGGCACTTTATCCGGTAACCCGGTTGCGATGGCGGCGGGTCTGGCGACGCTGAAGCTACTCATGCAGCCGAGTTTTTACGAACGCCTTAGCGCCGCCACAAAACGTCTCACATCCGGGCTACAGGCCTGTGCCCGTACTGCGGGGATTCCTTTTAGTGTCAACCAGGTCGGCGGCATGTTCGGACTGTTTTTCACGCAGGCCGATAGCATCCACAATTTCGCGCAGGTCATGGACTGCGATGTGGAACGCTTCAAGCTGTTTTTTCACGGCATGCTGGAAGAGGGCGTATATCTTGCCCCGTCTGCCTTCGAGGCGGGCTTTGTCTCGGTGGCGCACGGGGATGCCGAGATTGACGCAACGCTTGCGGCGGCAATGCGGGTCATGGTGAAATTATAATGCTTACGGTTTCGACTGCGGGTACTTGGGTTACGTGGCTCACATATCGGTATGCGCGCTGCTGCGGCATATAACTTGCATGTAATCAATGAATGTCAGCGGCCAAACGGCATGACTAACAGGAGCGTGACAGGGGAAGGTGACGTATGATGAGCTCCCGCAGCGCATTTCCATTGAATATCCAGCAAGATGATCTGAGGAATAGAACTATGGCAACGAAATTCACATTCAAGACAGTGTCATTTGCAATTTTAATGACGGCACCCTTTGTTATAAGTGGGTGCGGGGGTGGTGGATCCGGCGGCGGCAGTTCCGGAACGGGTACAATGAGCCTTGCCGTAACAGACGCACCGGTCGATGAGGCTGCCAAGGTGGTTGTTGAATTTACCGGTGTGGAAGTCAAGCCAGCTTCCGGAAGCAGCTTGAATTTTGATTTTGCCGCACCACGTCAAATTGACTTGCTCGCCTTGAACAGCGGTGTTAGCACAAGCCTGCTTGATCAGGTCACCCTGCCCGCGGGCAAGTACAACTTCCTGCGTCTGAAGGTGAATGCCCAGAATGACGGGGTTAATGACTCATTCATCGAGTTGGATGGTGGTGCTACCCACGAACTGACGATTCCCACGGCCGATACGGTAGGTTTGAAGATAGGCAACCACTTTACGATCGCGGCGGGCGGTGCATCCAATTTCACCATTGATTTCGATCTGCGTAAATCCGTCCACAAACCGGAAGGCCAGAACGCAGACTATGTGCTCCGGCCCACGCTGCGCCTGGTGGATAATCTCCAGGTCGGAAGCATTAGCGGCACGGTTGCCCCGGCGTTGATTGGTGATGCCTCCTGCGTCACGCCCGCTGATGCCAGTGACGATGCGGTGTATGTCTATGCGGGTGCCGGCATCATACCCGATGACGTTGACGGCATTGCTCCGGAACCTGTTACCAGTGCGATGGTTACCTTGGACACAGGTACCGGTAACTATGTTTACAAAGCCGCCTTCCTGGTTGCTGGTGAGTATACCGTGGCCTTTACCTGCCAGGCGGCAAACGATGATCCGGTGGTCGATAACACCATTGCGTTTGTCGGTGCTGCAAACGTAACCGTTACGGCGAATACGGAGACGGTGAAAAATTTCTAAATCGATACCTTGTAAGCGGTATTAAAGGTGAGTCATAGGGTGCTCCAATATGTTTGACTCTCTCACCGAACGCCTCACCCGCACCATCAAGGATCTGCGCGGGCAGGGGCGCGTCACGGAAGACAACATCAAGGACACCTTGCGCGAGGTGCGCATGGCCTTGTTGGAGGCCGACGTCGCCCTGCCCGTGGTGCGCGTCTTTATCGATCAGGTAAAGGCGCGCGCCATCGGTCAGGAGGTGATGCAAAGCCTGACGCCGGGCCAGGCGCTTGTGAAGATCGTGCGCGATGAGTTGATCGGCGTGATGGGCGCAGGCGAGGAGCTTAACCTGAGCGTGCGTCCGCCGGCGGTGATCCTCATGGCGGGCCTGCAAGGCTCCGGCAAGACCACCAGTGTCGCGAAGCTGGCGCGCTGGCTTAAAGAGACGCGCAAAAAATCGGTATTAGTGACCAGCGCCGATATCTACCGGCCGGCCGCCATCGAGCAATTACAGACCCTGGCCGCCGAGGTCAATGCGGTCTTCTATCCCAGTAATACCAGCCAGGATCCGGTGCAAATTGCGCAAGGTGCCGTTGACCATGCGCGCAAGCAATTCATTGATGTCGTCATCGTGGATACCGCCGGCCGTTTGCATATCGACGCGGCCATGATGGATGAGATCAAGCGCCTGCACGGCGCCTTGCAGCCCGTCGAAACCTTGTTCGTCGTCGACAGTATGACGGGCCAGGATGCGGCCAATACCGCCGCGGCCTTCAATGCCGCATTACCGCTGACCGGTGTGATTCTTACCAAGACCGATGGCGATGCGCGCGGCGGCGCGGCGCTGTCCATTCGCCATA
>JBDSOT010000065.1:0-8721 GCA_039914705.1 Gammaproteobacteria bacterium
CGGTGGTCGCCAGAATAAACTTCACATGCGGCGGCGGTTCCTCCAGCGTTTTCAGCATGGAGTTGAACGCAGCCTTGGAGAGCATATGCACTTCGTCGATGAGATAGACTTTATAGCGCCCGCGCGCCGGTGCATATTGCGCGTTGTCCAACACCTCGCGCATATTGTCGATGCCGGTGTGTGAGGCGGCGTCAAGCTCCAGAAGATCGACAAAACGTCCCTCGTCGATCTCACGGCATGCATTGCATTGCCCGCAGGGTGTCGAACTCATCGCCACTTCGCAATTGAGTGACTTCGCCAGAATACGGGCGATGGTAGTCTTGCCTACGCCGCGCGTGCCGGTAAATAAAAAGGCATGGTGCACGCGATTATTGTCGAGGGCATTGATGAGCGCACGCAGCACGTGCTCCTGCCCAACCATTTCGCTGAATGTGCGTGGGCGCCACTTGCGCGCGAGGACTTGATAACTCATGGGAGGCTTAGTGCAGACATGGTATTAAAGTAGCAGAACAAGCCTGAAAAAGGGAGCCTGGGGATCAATCATCGCGTAAACACATGTTAACGAAAACGCGCCGCCGATTGATAAGCTTTTGATGCTTAAAAATAAAGGGTGGCGGCCCGTACCAGCCACACCCCGGCACCCGATTGAATTGCTGCCGCTGCTCCCTTCCGGGCCTGACGGGGTTCACAACCGTTCGTTGCGAGGGGACCGGCACGGGCCACCATTGACTGTTAATTACTGGCGGAGAGGGCGGGATTACTCTGGGCATCCTGCCCTTCGCCCTGCGGGCCTGCCTTCGGCAGTTCAAATTCGCTCCAAGCGAATTTGTCGAACCCACTTATGAATCGCGGCTTCTCATCCCGCCACCTATCATTGATCTTAATTAATGGCGGAGAGGGCGGGATTCGAACCCGCGATACGGATTAACGTATACACACTTTCCAGGCGTGCTCCTTAAACCACTCGGACACCTCTCCTATTTATTGCAAGGCTTATCCTGCCAACGTTCGCGGCTACGCCGATCGCCCACTAGGATTGCCTATCAGTTAACACGAACCACCCTACCGGAGAACGTTATATAGCCAGAAAGAATAAACTAGAACTCGTTCAGGCGCAATCAGAACCCGCGACTGTAAAGGGTAGTGACTCAGGTCGATTGTTGCCATCCTGATGTAACGAAGGATATTCTGCACACGTCCTGTCTACGAACGTCAGGCCCTTCGCTAAGCACTAAGGGTGACAACAAAAATTCAGCACTGCCCCCCACTAAAACAGGCAAAGGCTTCATTCCGTCATGGCAGATTTGCTATACTAAGGTACCGCCGTAACACCCCGCCGTCGACTAATTGGATTGGAGTTACTGCCAGGTCAGCCTGGCAATGGGAGCCTTGCGAAAGCAGGCTCTCAGGGTATTTATTATTTAGACGTCATGAAAAAGGCCAGCTATATGCACAATGCTACAACCATTACACAGTTTCTGATCGAAGAACAGCGCCATGTGAACGCGCGCGCCAGCGGCCACTTCACCTCTCTGCTCAACGACATTGTTACGGCGTGCAAGGTTATCTCCAATGCCGTAAACAAGGGCGCGCTGATTGGCGTATTGGGCAGCGCGGGCAGCGAGAACGTGCAGGGCGAGACGCAAAAGAAACTGGACGTAATCACCAACGATGTGTTCATCAAATCAAATGAATGGGCAGGCCATCTGGCCGCCATGGGTTCCGAGGAAATGGACGACATTTACCCCATCCCCCCTCAGTATCCGAAGGGTAATTATTTACTGGTGTTCGACCCGCTCGACGGCTCGTCGAATATCGACGTAAATATTTCGGTGGGCACCATCTTCTCCATTTTGCGTTGCCCTCATGGTGTTACTAATCCGACTGCGGAAGATTTTCTGCAACCTGGGACCAAGCAGGTGTGTGCCGGTTATGCCGTGTACGGCCCCTCAACCATGCTGGTACTGACCAGCGGTCAGGGTGTGAACGGTTTCACGCTGGATCAGAACATCGGTGAATTCATTCTCACGCATCCGCAAATGAAGGTGCCAGAAGAGTGTCACGAATTCGCTATCAACTCATCCAATTCGCGCTTCTGGGAAGAACCTGTCACTCGCTACGTTGACGAATGCCTGGCGGGCGTCGAAGGGCCACGCAAGAAAAATTTCAACATGCGCTGGGTGGCCTCCATGGTTGCCGAGGTGCACCGCATTCTGATTCGCGGCGGCGTTTTCATGTATCCAAAAGATACCAAAGACCCAGGCAAAGCCGGCAAGTTGCGCCTGATGTATGAGGCCAATCCGATGTCATTTATCATCGAGCAGGCCGGCGGTGTCAGCTCCACAGGGCGTGATCGCATTTTGGACATTCAGCCCAACGATCTGCATCAACGCGTCCCGGTCATCCTTGGCTCCAAGAATGAGGTCAACCGGATTATCGCCTACCACCACATAGGTTAAGATCTATTGCACGGATGCCGCGCGGTCTAAGCGCGGCATCCGTGGTTTCCTCGAAGCTGTCGAACGAACGTTAACCCCGTCGACAAATTGCGTCTCAGTTGCAGCCTGCCCAACAGCAATTTTCCGATCCTCGGTTCACCTGAACCAGCCCAATGACGAACGTGTATAAAATACGCTATGCTTGAACACAGATAGGCGTACTGTTGCGCCTTACGTTCTTGCGTGTTTAGGCATCCTGCACACGTTGCGGGCATCATGCCCGGTCACGATTATCCGGAGATTTCTATGAACTGCAAAACTGTAATTCCCTTTATTTATATTTTAGGTCTCATGAGTTTTGGCACGCTGGCGGCTGACCAGGTTTCGGAATCGCCGACGGATCAACTATCCGAAGTTAATCAAGGCGGCGATATTACTGCGTTAACTAAAAAAGCCGAAGCCGGCGATGCCGCAGCGCAATTCGATTTAGCGAAGATGTATGACAAGGGTAATGGCGTCGAGCAGGATTTTGCGGCCGCGCTAAACTGGTATACAAAGGCCGCCGCACAGGGAGATACGCGTGCGCAGACCAATCTTGGTTTTATGTATGCCGATGGCCGGGGCATTGAGCAGAATTATGCGGAAGCGGTGAAATGGTACCTGAAGGCGGCGCAACAAGGTGACATCGTTGCGCAAACAAACCTGGCTGCGGTTTATGCGCAAGGACAAGGCGGCATTCCCAAAGACGATGCAGCGGCCTTCACCTGGTATCGAAAAGCGGCGGAACAAGGCTCACCCCATGCCCAAAATAAGCTCGGCCTGATGTACGCTAAAGGCGAGGGCATCGCTCAGGACGAGGCGGAGGCGGTTAAGTGGTTTCAGAAGTCTGCCGACCAGGGGTTTGCCGAAGGACAGCACGACCTCGGCGTCATGTACGAAGAGGGCAATGGCGTCAAGCAAAATTATGAAGAGGCCGCGAAATGGTATCTGCGCGCGGCCAATCAGGGCTATGGTTATGCGCAGAATAATCTGGGCTGGATGTATGCCACCGGTCGTGGTGTGCCCAAAAGCAAGGACGAATCGGTAAAGTGGTTCAAGAAGGCAACGATGTCCATGAGCCAGCAGCGTTAGTATACCTGTCCGTTCTTTATAAGGATTCGAGCTTGGCCCAACGCGCATAGGCCATCTGCAGCTCGGCATTAATCATGTCGAGTTGTGCGGTAGCCTTGATAAAACCTTCCTTGTCGCGCTGGTAAAAATCGGTATGCCCAAGCGAGGTAGTTAAACGGGCTTGCGCGTCCTCCAGCTCTTCGATCTGCCTGGGCAAAGATTCCAGCTCGCGCTGTTCTTTATAGCTGACCTTGACGCGTGCGGGCTTGGATTTTTCCTGCGGTTTGGCTGGGGCGCTGGTCTTGAAGGTAACCGGATTGGCTGTTTTAGAAGGTCGCTGACGCAGCCAATCTTCATAGCCGCCGACATACTCATTTACCCTCCCCTCGCCTTCAAACACCAGCACGCTGGTAACGACGTTATCCAGAAACGCGCGATCATGACTCACCAGCAATAGCGTGCCTTGATAGGCGACAAGTAATTCTTCGAGCAGCTCCAGCGTCTCGATATCCAGATCATTGGTCGGTTCATCCATCACCAGCAAATTGGCGGGTTGCGTAAACAACCGCGCCAGCAGCAGACGATTACACTCGCCACCCGACAGCGATTTTACCGGCGAGCGCGCGCGTTCGGGGGCGAACAGGAAGTCGCTGAGATAGGAGATGATGTGTTTAGTCTTGCCGTTGATGGTTACCGTGTCACTGCCATCGGCAATGTTATCGATTACCGAACGCTCGGGGTCCAGGTGGGCGCGTAACTGGTCGAAGTAGGCCACTTGCAGTTTGGTGCCGTGGCGCACCGTCCCTTTATCGGGTTCCAGTTCGCCCAGTAACAATCTCAGCAGCGTGGTCTTCCCGGCACCATTAGGGCCAATCAAGCCGATGCGGTCACCGCGCAGAATGCGCAGCGATAAATCCTGCACCAGCGCTACGCCGTCATACGCCTTGCCGATGTTTTCAGCCTCGATTACCAGCTTGCCGGAGGCCTGGCCCGCATCAAGGTCAAGCCGCACCTTCCCGGATTGCGTGCGACGCTTGGCGTGCTCTTCGCGCAACGCATAAAGCGCGCGCACCCTGCCCTCATTGCGCGTGCGCCGCGCCTGTATGCCTTTGCGTATCCACACCTCTTCCTGCGCCAGCCGCTTGTCGAACTTGGCAGCGTGATCGGCTTCAACGGCCAGATTTTCCTGTTTCTTTTGCAGGTAATGTTCATAGTCGCCCGGCCATGATGTAAGTTGGCCGCGGTCAAGTTCGACGATGCGCGTCGCCAGGTGTTTTAGCAAGGTACGGTCGTGGGTGATGAACAACAAGCCGCCGTTAAAATTCAGCAGCAAATCCTCCAGCCACTGAATCGCCTCGATGTCGAGATGATTGGTAGGCTCGTCCAGCAGCAGCAAGTCCGGATCGGAGACCAGGGCCTGCGCCAGGGCCACCCGACGCTTCCAGCCGCCGGACAATTCGTCCAGCAATTTATCGGCAGGTAAATCAAGCCGGTCGAGGATAGTTTCAATGCGTTGTTGGAAGCGCCAGCCATCCTGCGCCTCAAGATCATGCTGCAAGTCGTGCATTTTTTCTAACAGCGCCGCCGTATCATGCACAGCGTCTGCGGTTTGCACACTCAGCAGTCCAACCGTGTGATGGTAGGCACCCAATAGCGCGCCCAGTGAACCCAAGCCCTCCGACACGGCATCGAAGACCGTGCGGCCTGCGCCCGTGGGCAAATCCTGCGCCAGATAGGCAATACGCAAACCGGCTTGGCGTCGCACGACGCCATCGTCCGGCAGAATCGCACCGCGCATGATCTGCATCAAGGTAGATTTTCCGGTCCCGTTGCGCCCGATCAGGCACACCCGTTCACCCGCATCCATCGTCAGATCCGCATGATCCAGCAAGGCATGGTGACCGAATGCAATGGATACCTTCTCAAAGCTAATAAGTGGCATAAATAACTTTAAGTTAATTGTTTAATATATTGAAATATAAATAATTATATTATTAATGTTTACGTAGGACTCGTGATGCTTCCCACATAACAAAGGGCGCAGGCTATGCAAGCACTGCGCCCCTGAGTACGGCAAATGCAGGCTTAGTGGGCCGGTACGGATTCCGGGGTAATCCTGCGATTGTCTTCGCCACCGATACGCAGGTAGGCATATTCTTCAGGTTCCAGCATCTTGCTGTCATTCTTGTCCATATATTTAAAAACCACTGGTAAGCCCTTAAGCCCTTTAGACTCTTCCATATTTATCAGGCCGTTCTTATCGGTATCCAGCGTTTCAAAAGGCGGGGCTGCGGGGACGCTAGCGGCAAACAATAAGCCTGTCAACGAGGTTACGGTCAAACTCATCAATAATGAGGTTTTCATAGGACTCCTTACGATAGAAATGAACTGCACCAGACATATTCGAACCACCCACTACGCCGTCTAAACTATCTTGGTATGGGCACAAAATTTAGACCGCTCAAAGCCGTGAAGATTGCATTCAGGCATTGTATCATTTTCGCTGTGTGAGGGGCTTGGCGGTGCTGACCAATAACACGCCCCCCACAATTATTAATATCCCCAGGCCTTGGCCCGCGCTAAGGGTCTCGCCAAGCACCCACCATCCCAACACCACCGCCACCGCCGGATTAACGTAGGCATAAGTGCCTAACAGGGTCGGCGTGACGGTATGCACCAACCAGATATAAACAGCGTAGGTCGTGGAGCCGAACACAATCAAGTAAGCAAGCGCGCCCAAGCCGTTCAACGTCCA
Source organism: Gammaproteobacteria bacterium (assembly GCA_039914705.1). Taxonomy (GTDB): domain Bacteria; phylum Pseudomonadota; class Gammaproteobacteria; order SURF-13; family SURF-13; genus JBDSTW01. The sequence goes on from JBDSOT010000065.1 coordinate 6,304, forward strand.
GGTCCAGTGCCCCGACTCCCCGACGGTAAGGCCGATGCCGCACAGAATAAACCCGGCAATCAGCATTTGCATGGCGGCGGCCATCAATGGCGGCACGCTTGAGGGCTGGCGTTTTCCGTAGATCGACCCGCACGCCCACAGCAGCGCGGACACCATGATCGCGAGTTGGCCAATCATGTGACCCGTCATGTGACTGGTCATGTGGCTGAAGGATAACTGCTGGCCGTGCGGAAACATCAACACCAGCACACCAGCAAAGCCAACCACCAGCCCGACTATTGCTCGCCGCGTCAGTGCCTCGCCCTGCGGCCCCAGCGTACCAATCCCCGCAATCCACAAGGCCGTGGTCGCGATAATCAGCGCCGCCTGATTTGACGGCACCCACTGCTCGCCCCACACCACCAGGCCATTCGCGCCAACCAGCAGTAATACGCCGACCACAGCAATCAACTTCCACTCGTGCCACGAGGCCGGCAATGCCATGCCCCGCCAGCGCGCATAAATTCCAATAACTACGCCCGACACGATAAAACGCGCGCCCGCAAATAACGCAGGCGGCAGATCGCCAACGCCAATACGAATCGCCAGATAAGTAGAACCCCATACCAGGTATACGATCAGAAGGGCCAGGACGATTTTAAATCGTAGACTTAGGTTAACCATAGCGATGAGCCACTTGGGCGTTTGAATACTTATAAAGGACTACAGGATACCGCCCTCATCAAACCGACTGCCGATGTCCGACGGGCTTCCACGCCGGTGCAATCACATTCGGCGTGGGTGACCGGCCCAATAAACGCGCCGGGGCCAGTGTAAATTCGCCATAGCGCTGATTGACCCGATCCATGACGCCATTCAGCGCTGCGGATTTATCCGGTGCCGCGAACAGGTCAAACTGCAAGCCCCGCACCTGCGGATCAAGCGCGGTGACTTGCACCTGCGACACCGGCTCGCCGCGCCAGGCCGTTTCCAGCATGGCGCAACACAATTGATAAATAGCCTTGCCGTTATTGCCCGGCTCCGCCAAGCGCGGCTTATCACCTACCCAACCATCCGCAATGCGCAGGCCGACAAAAAAATGCTGCGCCTGCATCTCGTGGCGGCGCAGGCGCGCACCGACCTTTTCACTCATATGCAGGAAATAGGTCAGTAATACATCGCGATCACGCGTCCCCGGCGGCAATACCTTGCCGTGGCCCAGCGATTTGGGGGCGGCAATATCGAGTTGCACCTTGGTCATGTCCTCCCCACGGCACATCAACCAGATATGTCGGCCGAGATTACCCAGGCGTTCCGCCAGTACGCTCACCGGCAAACGTCCGACATCGCCGCAGGTTAGCGCCCCCCGCTCGGCAAGAAATCCGCCTATCCCTTCCGCAATACCCGACAAGACCGTAGCCGGTTCATGCTCCAGGCGGGCGCGTGTCTCCCACGGTGGGATAATGGTAAAGCCATTGGGCTTGACCAGATTCGCCGCGAACTTCGCCGTGGACTTATCGCCGCTGATGCCCACCGAACACGGCAGACCGCTGGACGCCTGCACCTTATCCACAATCATGCGTCCCATGCGCTCCGGACTGCCGTGCAAACTCTGGCACTGGGTCAGATCCAGGAAGGCCTCGTCCACCGAAAACACCTCAACATCCGGGCTGACATCCTGCAAGGCCAGCATAATGGCGCTGGAGATAGCGGCATACACTTGCGGGCGGGTAGCGCGCTGAATAATGTCCGGACACCGCCACCGGGCCTCGCGCAAACGCATGCCGGTATGCACGCCATGCGCCCGCGCCTCATATGAACAGGTGATGATAGTCGTACCCTGCACGCCATTAGTCACCGCCACCGGCCGACCGCGTAATTCGGGGAAATCGCGCTGCTCGATGGAGGCAAAAAAGGCGTTCATATCAATGTGCGCGATAATGCAGGGCCAACCCGTCAGGCGTGACGCCACCGGTACGTGCAAGGGTGGGGTTTGCACAGTCACATTACTCCGCATTAGCCTTCGCTAAGTTGTTGACCAATTTCCATGTGATCAGTTCGCCGGCACGAAACGGTACCAGCGTCTCTGCTCCAAGTTGAAACTCTTCGGGCGCACGCCATTCCTGTTTTGTCAGCGTAAGCTGCCGGCTGTTACGCGGCAGGCCGTAAAAATCCGGGCCGTAAAAACTTGCGAAGGCCTCCAGTTTATCCAGGGCACCTGCCTGTTCAAACGCCTCCGCGTAAAGCTCGAGCGCGGCATGCGCGGTGTAAATTCCGGCACAACCGCAGGCAGATTCTTTTGCCTGTTTCGGATGCGGCGCGCTATCGGTACCGAGAAAAAATTTCGGACTGCCGCTAATGGCTGCATTCACCAGCGCCTCGCGATGATGCTCTCGTTTTAATACGGGCAGGCAATAATTATGCGGCCGCATGCCGCCG
>JBDSOT010000072.1:0-3205 GCA_039914705.1 Gammaproteobacteria bacterium
CTCATATCAACTCAGACTCAGCTGCGTCATTTGGCCATGCTCCACAACTAACGGGTTATGCGTGGTTACTACGGCCATCCCGCCGTGCAAAAGATGCTCAGCGAGCATACTTTCAACAAGTCCTACTCCTTGGATGTCCAAAGCCGTCAGAGGTTCATCTAATATCCACAGTTGCGCTTGCGTTACCAGCAACCTGCTAAGCGCCACGCGCCGCCGCTGTCCGGCCGAGAGGGTGCGTGCGGGCAAATCGTAAAAATCACCCAGCCCCACCCTCTCCAGGGCCTCATCAAGGGTAATCCTTACATTAGGCCGACCGAGGTTATGCGCAATCTGGAGATTTTCCAGCGGCGTTAAATCGCCCTTGACGCCGTGATTATGCCCCAAATACGCGACCTCTGATAAAAAAGCCTGCCGTGCCTTATAGATAGCCTGTCCTTGCCAGCGTACCTCGCCCTGCGCGGGTTGGCTAAGCCCGCATAAAATACGCAGTAAGCTGGTTTTCCCAGAGCCATTCAGCCCGGCAACATGCAGCATCTGGCCTGCGTATAGCGACAGATTCAGGTCACTGAACAACACACGGTTGCCACGCACGCACTCCAGCCCTACCGCCTCCAGTGCGCGAATTCGATCAGCGGGAAGGGTAGATGTGGGGTGCAGATCGCGGGGTGTTTCGTGATAGGAGGCCATAGTTTCAGTTACACGACTCGTGTGAATCCTGGCCGGTAGTTGGACATACGATTTTACCGCGGTCTGCGTGAACTGTTCAATTCAATTCACCATGACAAAGTGCGGCCTGATGAGTATTTTGGTATGATTTATCCCGTCTTCGCACAATTCCTAAACCACGCTCCGAAACTGTACAACCCACGTCCGACTTCTTGCCGAGGTATTATTGATGACCCCCGCTTTAAAAAACCGCCTTTTATTCGCATTGCTGGCCTGTGCGCTCGTCGGCCAACAGGTCGCCGCACAAGAAGCCGTCGGGACTACCGCCACTCCCGCCCCTGTTGCCAACACCGCAGCACCCGCCGCATCAGCACTGCCCAAGTGGGAGAACGTGCTGACCCGCGCGCAGGTAATGAGTATCGCCTTTGAGGATCATTACCTGTGGCTGGGGTTGAATGGCGGTGCCATACGCCACGATTTATTGACGGTCAAAGATCATAAGCTGTTCACCGTGCAAAATACCGGCGGCGGTTTTATGAGTCCCGGTGTCTATAAGATCGCCATCGCGCCGGACGGCACGAAATGGCTGGGAACCTACGGCGGCGGGCTTAGCAAATTCGATGGCAAGCAATGGACGAACTACACCCCCGAGGGCTTCGGCGTAGCCGATAAGGCCAATGCCTGGAGTTCTTATAAGGACGGGCAAGGCCTGGGCGATATGTGGGTGTATGACATCGGCTTCGATAAAAATAACACTATGTGGGTCGCCACCTGGAAGGGCGCAAGCGAATTTAATAGCAAGGACAACACCTTCAAGACCTACCGGGTGGCCGACGGCATGGCCGACAAATGGATCTACGCCTTGGGCATCGACAAAAGCGGTGTCCACTGGTTTGGCACCGAGGCCGGGGTGACGCGCTATGACGGCAAGGCCTGGCAAAGCTATACACACAAGGACGGCTTGGGTGCCGATATCAAAGAGGCCATACCCGGCAACCCGCATATGCCCGCGCCCTCCACCCACCACGCGGATCCCAAAAAGGGCAATCTGGCCAGCAATCCGAACTACGTTATGTCGCTTGCCATTGATCATGACGACAATAAATGGTTCGGCACTTGGGGCAGTGGACTGTCGCGCTTCGATGGCAAGACCTGGAAGACCTACACTGTCGCTGAAGGTCTCGTCGGCAACTTCGTATTCTCACTCGCAGTGGATAAAACCGGCGTGCTGTGGGCCGGCACCAACAAGGGCGTAAGCCGCTTCGACGGCAAGCAGTGGAAGAGTTACACACCTAAAGATGGGCTGATCGACGAGTTCGTCTACTCCATCGGCATCGACGCCGACAACAACAAATGGTTCGGCACGCGTGTAGGCGTGAGCAAGCTGATCGAGGCTGCCAATCCGTAGCGTGTTAGTTGCGGCAACAGGCCTCGGCTACCTCCTCTATCCAGTGACGCACGGGTACACTGGCCTTGGACTGCATATACGTAAGGCAACCGATATTTGCCGTGAGGATTACCTCGGGCAAGCCTGATTGCAATGCCTCCAGTTTATTCTCCAAGAGACGCTGCGATAAATCCCGCTGCAACAGCGAATATGTCCCCGCCGAGCCGCAACATAAATGGGCATCGGACACCAGCGTTAATTGAAAACCCATACGCGTCAACACTGTTTCGACAACACCATTTAGGCGCTGCCCATGCTGCAAAGTGCACGGTGAGTGGAAGGCAATTTTTTTACCTTTCGCATCCGTACGCATGCCCGCCAGATTCTCTGCATCAAGCAAGATTTCGCCAAGATCGCGTGTCATCTGCGCGACGCGCGACGCCTTCTGCGCGTAATTTTTATCCTCGCGTAGTAAATGCCCATAATCCTTCACGAACACCCCGCAACCGCTCGCGGTCATCACAATCGCCTCGGCCCCAGCCTCAATGTAAGGCCACCAAGCGTCAATGTTGCGGCGCGCAAATGCACGCGCCTCTTCGTGCGCGTCCAGATGGTGGCTTAACGCCCCGCAACAGCCGGTATCAGGAAGCGGGCGCAAGTTAATGCCCAGCTTGCCCAGAACGCGCGCGGCGGCGATATTAATTTGAGGCGCGAGAGAAGACTGCGCGCATCCGGCAAGCACCAGCATGACGCGTGCATGGGTGGCCTGCGGCCAGCGCCCCTCTTGGTGCGCCTCGGGTACGCTAGGCCTTAATCTGCGCGGTAAAAAATTGCGCAGCGCCTGGCCGATGCGCAGCAGCGGCGTAAAACGTGCGGGATGCGGAATTATAATGCGCAACAGCTTGCGCTTAACACGATCAAGCAAAGTGCGCGCAACCCGTTCATCGACCAGCTCGCGCCCGATGTCGAGCAGGCGCCCGTAGCGCACGCCGGACGGGCACGCGCTTTCGCAGGCGCGGCACGTCAAACAGCGGTCTAAATGCAGTTGTGTTTTGGCCGTGGGCGCATGCCCTTCCAGCACCTGCTTGATGAGGTAAATACGCCCACGCGGGCCGTCTAATTCATCGCCGAGCAACTGGTAGGTGGGACAGG
>JBDSOT010000077.1:0-14611 GCA_039914705.1 Gammaproteobacteria bacterium
CAACGCGCTTCGGCAATATAGCCGCGGCGCTTAAATACTTCCTTGATGGCACGAGTTCCCTGTGGTTGTCGGGCGCCCTGATCGGCAAGCCCGCCGCCGTATTCACCTCCACTGCCAGCATGCACGGCGGCCAGGAAAGCACCCTGCTCTCCATGATGTTGCCGCTACTACATCACGGCATGCTACTGATGGGCGTGCCCTACAGCGAGCCGGATCTAACCAGCACGAAAAGCGGCGGCACGCCCTACGGCCCCAGCCATTTGGCCGGAGCGGATAGCAAACTGCCGATTACCGAAGAAGAAAAACGCCTGTGTCGTGCGTTGGGGAAACGGTTGGCGGAAGTAGCTCGTAAGTTGCAAGGTGAAAAATAAAATTAGTACGTGGGATGGATAAAACCCGTCATTCAATAACATTTATCCGCAGCAAAGCCGATGGGATTCACCCATCCTGCGCGTTCGATTCGCAAAGCTTGCGTCCTATCCAGCCTTGCAAAAATCAAATTAAATCACTATGATTAAATCTGATTAACAGGAGTAACCCATGGATACCAAAGTACTTACTGCCCATGTGCCGCTGCCTCTGGCGGATAAGGTCGATCAAATCGCGCAACGTATGGAGCGCTCGCGCGGCTGGATCGTGAAACAGGCATTGACCGCCTGGATCGACCAGGAAGAAGAACGTCGGCGTCTGACGTTGGAGGCCTTGGCGGACGTCGATGCCGGGCGCGTTATCGACCATCCCGCAGTACAAGCGTGGGCCAATAGCCTCGATAACGACAAGCCGGTGCCAGTGCCGCGTTGATGGAATTGAAATGGACCAGCACGGCGCTGTCCGATCTGGCGCGGCTCTATGAATTTCTGGCCCCGGTGAGCAGGTCAGCGGCGGCACGCACGGTGCAATCGCTGCTGGCCGCACCGGCCCGGCTTTTGGAACAGCCCCGTATCGGTGAAAAGCTGGAAGAGTTCGAGCCGCGCGAGGTTAGGCGCGTTTTGGTCGGACACTACGAAATACGCTACGAAATCCAAGTATCCACGCTCTACGTACTGCGCCTCTGGCATACGCGAGAAGATCGATAGAGAAAAGACTGTGTCGTGCGTTGGGTAAACGGTTGGCGGACAGGAGACAGTCTACAAAAAACTTGATATTAAGGATCGATATAATGTTTTGGCTAAGTAGACACTATTGTTAGCCATTTATACCATCAGCCACTGCATCGTGAAAGTCATTTTCATGCACGAGAATCAGCCGAACGCCTTTTTTTCTAAGTTCGACAGCCTTCTCAACCTTCCGGCCGTAGCACGCATATGCCCAACATGGGTTGCCATCAGCGCCAATAATTAAGTAGTTGAGCTTTGATGAAATGGAGGAGACAACCTCGCCGCCGAGGCTCCTTATAACGTCCGTGAACTGCGTGCGTGTGTATTTGAAAGATGTTCCTGTAAAGCAGAACAAGGCACCGGAAAATGTGATATCGGGACAAACGGCGCATAAACCTACAACCGATGTGCCCTCTGACAAGTGTGGATTCGTTATTGTTCGGTCGTCGAGAATTGCGACGAATTCGGAAAAGAATGCCATCAGCATCTTCTGTTCCTGTTGGTCAATTTTCTTATCGGATAGTACGGCGGTTAGCAAGCTATCGACCTCATCGTAAGGCCAACACGCGCGCAAGTGCTCATGTTCAGCTAACCAAGCAGATAGCCCCTTTAGTTCCTCCTCACTTATCACGCCATCAGCGGCTATGCCTCCAAGAATGGCGTGAAGCCTCTGAATGTCAGCAGTGGTTGCGTCGTAAAAGTCTGTTGAGCGGAGCCTTTCACATAGCCAGAGAATGTCCTGTCGTTCTTCGTCTGTTAGGACGCCATCAGAAATAGCCCGCTCTATAACCGGCAATAGCTCATTAAAGGGATGGCGGTTTTTGACCTCTCGATGTTCATCCAGCCAAAGGTTCAAAAACCCCACCTCGGAGTCGTTAATCGAGCCATCGACCGCTATGCCTTCAATAAGGCCCAAGAGCGAATTGACGGATTTCTCAAGCCTGGATCGTGCTGTGAACTTGAAGTACTCGCGACGATCTATGTGCATGGAAGCTCCAAGTCTGTGATAGTTAACAGGGAACAAACACCTTAAAGTTTCATTACTTTACATCAAAACAACCAGAAACCTTATATCGGCTGATTCACCGCCTGTGGGTGCGCGCGCTTGGCGGGTTGCGTAACCTTGTTCATGGCGTTGATGTAGGCCTTGGCGGAGGCGATGACGATGTCCGTATCCGCGCCCTGGCCGTTCACAATGCGGCCTTCTTTTTCCACGCGCACGGTGACTTCGCCTTGCGAATCGGTGCCGCTGGTTATATTGCTTACTGCGTAAAGTTGCAAGGTCGTGCCACTGTTGACGATGGACTCGATGGCCTTGAACGCGGCATCGACCGGGCCGCTGCCGGGAGCGTTTGCATGCTTCTCGACGCCATCGACCCATAAGGTGAGCGTGGCGTGCGGTGTCTCGCCGGTCTCGGAGATGACTTTGAGAGCGACCAATTTGATGCGCTCATTTTCTGCGGCAAGATTGGCATCGGTGACCAAGGCCTGCAAGTCTTCATCGAAGATTTCGTGCTTCTTGTCCGCCAAATCCTTGAACCGGCCGAAGGCCTCGTTCAACTCCTCCTCGGACTCAAATGTCACACCCAACTCATCCAGGCGCGTGCGGAAGGCGTTGCGGCCCGAGTGTTTGCCCAACACCATGCGGTTGGCCGACCAGCCTACGTCCTGGGCATGCATGATTTCGTAAGTCGTGCGATGCTTGAGAACACCGTCTTGATGAATGCCGGCCTCGTGCGCGAGGGCATTGGCGCCGACAATGGCCTTGTTCGGTTGCACGGCAAAGCCGGTAATGCCGGAGACCAGGCGCGAACAGGCAACGATTTGCGTGGCATCAAGATCGACATTGCAGTTAAACACGTCGCGGCGCGTGCGCACTGCCATGACGATCTCTTCCAGCGCGGCGTTACCGGCGCGTTCACCCAAGCCGTTGATCGTGCATTCAACCTGGCGCGCGCCGTTCAACACGGCGGACAATGAATTGGAAACGGCAAGCCCGAGGTCGTTGTGGCAGTGCACGGAAAACACGGCCTTGTCTGAATTCGGTATACGTTCGCGCAAGATGCGGATCATCTCGCCGAACTGATGCGGCATGCTGTAGCCAACCGTATCGGGGATGTTGACGGTGCGCGCACCGGCGGCGATCACGGCCTCTAATACACGACAGAGAAAATCGATATCGGAGCGTCCGGCGTCTTCCGGCGAAAATTCCACATCATCGGTGTACTGGCGCGCACGCTTTACCGCACTCACGGCTTGCGCAAGCACCTGATCGGGTTCCATCTTGAGCTTCATCTGCATGTGGATGGGCGAGGTGGCGATGAAGGTGTGGATACGCCCCGAGTTTGCGCCCTTTATGGCCTCGGCGGCGCGGTCTATATCTTTATCCAGGGCGCGCGCCAAGGCGCACACGGTGCTGTTTTTAATGGCCTTGGCCACGGCCTGCACAGCCTCGAAATCGCCGGGGCTGGCGATGGGGAAACCGGCCTCGATGACGTCCACGCGCATGCGCTCCAAGGCCTTGGCGATACGCACTTTCTCATCACGCGTCATGGATGCGCCGGGGCTTTGCTCGCCGTCGCGCAAGGTGGTATCGAATATTATTAATTTGTCGCTCATGATTCTGCTCCGTTTTTATTCATAGAATAAGAACACGCAAGGAACATACCTTGCCCTGCGTTTTATAAATTATGCGCGTGTTTTAGTCCCCGCCAGGAGCTGAAAGTATCTGCCCTAGGGCAGCAGTCGCAGGGATAGATTGAGCGGAAGTAAGGCGCGCAAGCCCGCTTGCCCGGTGAGGGCGGGGGAGGTGCTGCTGATGCGGCTTGCGTAGGTCATGGCTATGGTTTGGTACGAATAAATAAACTGAGAGAAACTATAAACCGAATACGAAACGATTTCAAGAAGCTGATCCACTGTATATTCAAGGTTCTTTAAAATCACTAGCCTCGTGCACCTTGCGTTGCAGACGCTTCTTTCGTAGTTGAATGAGTGTCAGCGCGGGTCCTGACAATGCATACAAGAGGAACACGGCAAACAGCACTTGCGGTGGATCAATCGAGATAAATACAAATACCAGCACGATTATAAGCATGGTGACAAAGGGTACCTTGCCTTTGAGGTCGAGTTTTTTAAAGCTGTGATAGCGGATATTGCTGACCATCAAAATGCCCGCTAAAAGGGTAAGGAAGAAGGCGGGTATCGCAAGGTTAGCGCCTGGAAATTCATAGCTACTACCCACCCACACGATGCCCGCGACAATAGCGGCGGCGGCGGGGCTGGGCAGCCCTTGAAAATAACCTTTGTCGGCACTTTTGATCTGCGTATTGAAGCGTGCCAAACGCAACGCGGCACCGGCAGAATAAATAAAGGCCGCGAGCCAACCCAGCTTGCCCAGGCTCGAAAGCCCCCAGACGTAGATGACCAGCGCGGGGGCGAGGCCGAACGAGACCATATCCGACATGCTGTCGTACTCGGCACCGAAATCGCTTTGGGTTCCGGTGAGTCGCGCCACACGTCCGTCGAGGCTGTCCATGATCATCGCCACAAATATGGCGATTGCGGCAGCCTCGTAGCGTCCGCCGATAGCCGCAATAATCGCGTAAAAACCCGCAAACAAACCCGCCGTGGTAAACAGATTCGGCAGCAGATAAATGCCGCGCCGCCGCTTTAAGGGCGGAAGCACTTCAGGTATGTTTATATCTTCCTGACGACGTGCCTGTTCCTCTTCCGGTTCATGCGGCATGGTTTGTAAAAGCCATTAGTTTTTATTTTTATCGACGAGTTTATTCGCCTTGATCCACGGCATCATGCTGCGCAATTTTTCGCCGACTATTTCAATTTGATGCTCGCGGCCGATACGGCGTTTTGCCTTCATGAAAGGCGCGCCTGCCTGATTTTCCAGGATGAATTCACGCGCGAATGCACCGCTCTGAATTTCATTCAGGATTTTTTTCATCTCGCGCTTGGTCTCTTCGGTAACGATGCGCGGGCCGCGTGTCAGATCGCCGTATTCAGCGGTGTTAGAGATTGAATAACGCATATTCGCGATGCCGCCTTCGTACATGAGATCGACGATTAATTTAAGCTCGTGCAGACATTCGAAGTAGGCCATCTCGGGCGCATAACCCGCTTCAACCAGCGTTTCAAAACCGGCCTCCACCAGCGCGGTCGCGCCTCCGCACAGCACGGCCTGTTCGCCGAACAGATCGGTTTCGGTCTCCTCGCGGAAATTGGTTTCGATGATACCGGCGCGGCCGCCGCCGTTGGCGCAGGCGTAGGAGAGGGCGGTGGCCTTGGCAGTGCCGGAGGAATCTTGCTGTATGGCAATCAGGCTGGGCACGCCGCCGCCTTGCGTATAGGTAGAACGAACTAAATGACCGGGGCCTTTTGGCGCAACCATGATAACGTCGAGGTCTGCGCGCGGCTCAATCAAGCCAAAATGAATGTTGAAGCCGTGTGCAAAGGCCAGTGCCGCACCTTTTTTGATATTAGGCTCGATGCTGTCGCGATAAAGTTTTGCCTGGTGTTCGTCAGGCGCAAGAATCATCACCACATCCGCAGATTTAACGGCCTGATCGACCGCCATCACCGTTAAACCGGCAGCCTTTGCCTTGGTCTCTGAGGCAGAACCCGCGCGCAGACCGACCACAACGTTGACGCCCGACTCCTTGAGATTATTCGCATGGGCATGGCCCTGCGAGCCGTAGCCGATGATGGCCACTTTTTTATTTTTAATAATGGATAGGTCGCCGTCTTTGTCGTAATAAATATTCATTTTCTGCCTCTTCTGCCTCGTAGGTAATTAAATCTTTAAACTCTTTTCGCCGCGTGATATGCCGGATACGCCGGAGCGCACCACTTCTAAAATGGAGTCCTGCCCGGCGGCCTGAATAAATGCATCGAGCTTGTCGCCGGGGCCGGTCAATTCGACGGTGTATGTCGTGTCTGTGACGTCAATGATATGGCCACGGAAAATATCCGTCAGGCGTTTTATCTCATTGCGACCTTCGTCGACGGCCTTCATCTTGATCAGCATCATCTCGCGCTCTAGGTGCGGGCCTTCGGTAAGGTCCAGTAGTTTGATGACATCCACCAGCTTGTTCAATTGCTTGGTAATCTGCTCGATGATTTCATCAGTGCCACGCGTCACCACGGTCATGCGCGAAAGCGAAGGGTCTTCCGTCGGTGCCACGGTGAGCGACTCGATGTTGTAGCCACGCGCGGAAAACAATCCGGCCACGCGCGACAAGGCACCCGCCTCATTTTCCATGAGTATCGAAATTATGTGACGCATGTTATGCCAGCTCCCGCTCGGGGGTCAGGCGCATTTCATGGTGGCCCTTGCCGGCCTCGATCATCGGATAAACGTTCTCCGTCTGGTCGGTGATGAAGTCCATGAACACTAATCTGTCCTTGAGTTTCAATGCCTCCCGCAGGGCACCTTCCACGTCGCCGGGCTTGTCGATGAGCATGCCGACATGGCCAAAGCTTTCGGCTAGTTTCACGAAGTCGGGCAGGGCGTCCATATAGGAATGCGAGTAACGGCCCTTGTAGGAAAACTCCTGCCACTGCCGCACCATGCCCATGTAGCGATTGTTGAGGTTGATGACCTTGATCGGCAGGCCATACTGCTTGCAGGTGGAGAGTTCCTGTATGCACATCTGAATGCTGGCCTCGCCTGTGATGCAGGCCACGGTAGATTGCGGATGGGCGAGTTGCACGCCCATAGCCGCAGGCAAGCCGAAGCCCATGGTGCCGAGGCCGCCGGAATTAATCCAACGCCGAGGCTTATCGAATTTATAAAACTGCGCGGCCCACATTTGATGCTGACCGACATCGGAGGTCAGAAATGCATCACCGCCGGTGACCTTGTATAAGGTCTCGATCACAGACTGTGGCTTGATGAGCTTGCTCTTGCGGTCGTAGCGCAGGCAATCGTTTGCGCGCCATTCGTCGATCTGCTTCCACCACGCCTTGAGCGCCGCCGGGTCAGGCTGGCTTTTGCTGGCCTTGAGGAGCCTGATCATTTCCTGCAGGACATTACCCACGGCACCGACGATGGGCACATCCACCCTCACACTCTTTGAGATGGAGGCGGGGTCGATGTCGATATGGATCTTCTTTGAGTGTGGCGAAAATAAATTCACCTTGCCGACCACGCGATCATCGAAGCGCGAGCCGATGGCGATCATCACATCGCACTCGTGCATGGCGAGGTTGGCTTCATAGGTGCCGTGCATGCCGAGCATACCGACGAATTGTTTGTCGGTGGCGGGGTAGCTGCCAAGTCCCATCAGCGTGTTGGTAATCGGAAAGCCGAGCAGGCGGGTAAATTCAGTCAGTGTCTTTGACGCCTCGCCCAAAATTACGCCGCCGCCGGAGTAGATCATGGGCCGCTGTGCACCGAGTATGAGGTCAATCGCTTTTCTGATTTGGCCTGGGTGGCCTTCGGTAATGGGTTTGTAAGAGCGCAGGCTTACCGTGTCCGGGTAGGAGTACTCGGCCTTGTGGGCAGTGATGTCCTTGGGAACATCCACCACGACCGGGCCGGGGCGGCCGCTGGTCGCAATGAAAAAGGCCTTCTTGATAGTGGTGGCGAGATCGTTTACATCCTTGACCAGGAAATTGTGCTTCACGCAGGGGCGCGTAATGCCGACCGAATCGACCTCCTGAAAGGCATCGCTGCCGATGGCCTGCGTAGAGACCTGGCCGGTGATGACCACCATCGGAATGGAATCCATGTGCGCGGTGGCAATGCCGGTAACGGCATTGGTCGCGCCCGGTCCGGAGGTCACCAACACCACGCCGGGCTTGCCCGTGGAGCGCGCATAGCCGTCAGCGGCGTGCGTTGCCCCTTGCTCGTGGCGCACGAGAATATGCTGTACATCGGTCTGCTTGTATAGCGCATCATAGATGTGCAATACCGCCCCGCCGGGGTATCCAAATATAAACTCTACGCCCTCATCTTTAAGGCAGCGGATGAGTATCTCGGCACCGGTCAATTCCACGTCACTTAATCCCCGAAAAAATGGTCATAACAGGTCAACTGTTAACTTTGAATCCAAAATGTGAAACTACTTAGAATAACGGTTAACGTCAAGTAATGGCAGTAAAAATAGCCTGGCCCGGTATTATTTATCATAGACGATGGACTTATTGCCGAGAGTCAGGCTGGCGGCTACTTTCGCTGCACAATAATTGAAGTCGTTTGCCCCAGGCAGAATCCTGCGTAGCCCTCCAGGCCATTTCATGCAGCTTTGTAAGGCTGACGGCATCTTGCGCAAGCCAGTTTTTGTCAGCGGTCGTCAAGGCGTCAATATCCTTTAAGTTGCAGGACGCGACAAGCTCATTGCGTCGCTTATTGCGGCTTTCGGTGTTATATCGGCTCCGCGCCAGCTGCGCGTGCAGCCGATTGCGCCAGGGGTCAAGTATGCCAAGTTCGAAGGCGGTCAGGCTGCTTTTTTGGAAAATGGGATTTTTATAGAGGTCCTTGAGTACATCAGGGGTTTGTGTCTCTTCCGGAATCATAAGCAATTGGCGTTTTTTTAAAGCAGCCCCCAGGCGAAATCGACTAAGCCATAAGGTGACTGGCGCACCGAGAACCAGAGGGAGGGCAATGGGCAACGACCAATAGAAAAATAATGGCTGGAGCCAGAATGAGAACGCGGCCCACGCGATAGCCAATAACCCGCCGGGGGCCTGGTTTATCAGGGCTTGAGGCCAGGTAATCTCCTGAGTTCGATTCTGTCCGGCCCAGCGCGCGTTAAAGTTGAGTAAAATTTCGAGTACGAAGCGGGTATGCGCCAGCATGCGGATGGGCGCAAGCAACACTGAGACTGCCAACTCAATCAGCAGGCTAATCAGTGTCTTAACGACGCCACCCATCGCGCGTAGACGCTGACGATCAAGCACTAGATCAAGGAAGGCCAGCAGCTTGGGTAGAAACAGCAATGCCGCAGTACTGAAAGCAAGCAGGATTGCCGATTGCGGATGCCACTCTGGCCACACCGGATAGAGGCTGTTGGATTCAGGAAAGTAATCAACCGGCCAAAGGGTAAACTGTGCCACCTCGAGGGTGCTTAAAACAATAAACAGGAACCACAGCGGAGAGGCGAGATAGGCCATTATCCCGTTGGCAAATGCAACGCGATGTGCAAAGCGTATGTTCAGCTTGAACAGAATGCCCATGTGTTGCAAATTACCATGAGCCCAACGCCGGTCACGCATCAGGTCATCGACCAGACTCGGAGGAGATTCTTCATAGCTTCCGCCCAGCCGCGGTTCCAGCCAGACCTCATAACCGGCACGGCGCAGGTAGGCGGCCTCAACAAAGTCGTGACTTAAAATCGATCCTTGCATAAAACCACGGCCATACATTCGCTTGAGGCCGCAATGGCGCATAAAAGGCGCGACGCGAAGGATGCCGTTATGCCCCCAAAACACGGCATCGCCCAATTGCACGGCAGCCAGTCCCTCTGAAAATAGTGGCCCATAAAGGCTATTTGCATATTGCTGAATGCGTGCATAGGCAGAGCGTGCATTTACAATGGCGGGGTTGGTCTGGATGATCCCAACCTGTGGCGCACACTCCATCAAGCGCACCATTTGAACCAGACTCGCCCCTTTCATCAGGCTATCGGCATCCATCACGATCATGTAACGAAAGCGGCGTCCCCAACGGCGCAGGAAGTCGGCAATATTTCCGGTCTTGCGATTAAGATTAATGACTCGCCGGCGATAATGGATGCGCCCGTGTGCCGCCAATTCTTCGCAGAGCCGATACCAGCCTTCTTGTTCTTTAAGCCAAATATCGGGATCCCGGCTATCCGATAATATAAAAAACTCAAACCAGTTTAACTGGCCCTGGCGATCAAGGTCGCAATAGGTGCTTCTCAGGCCTGCCAGGGTGCGTTCAACGTCTTCATGGTAAATAGGGAAGAGGATTGCCGTGGGAGCCAACTCAACGGTCTTCAGGGTCTCAGGTTTGAAGCGTGCCATGAGCGAGCAGGGGTCGCCACCCCGGCGCCGCACAACGAACCCGAATACCGCCATCCAGAAACCGGTGGATATCCCTGCAAACAGGAATATAAAAACAATCAACAGCGCCAACTCGACCGGTGTCGTTCCATGATAGGGCAATATGCTCATCATTTCCCGTATGGCAAGCCACACTTGTAGCACAATCAAGCTGCTCATCAGCACACGCCGCCAGGCCCCGCTGGCATGCCAGGCTTGGCGCTCGGGCACAAGCATTTCTGAAGAACGGACGTCGGTCATTATCAGTTCTTACGCAGTCTGTTCGGGGTAGCGCATGTGTCCACGAACAATCGGTGGGGGAGGTTGCGGATGGAGGGAAGCAATATGGGCGCTCTGTTGAGGAAATTCCTGTATCAGGATCGCCCATAGTTCATCATTGCTATCTGCCATGAATAGTTTATTGGGCAGATTTTGTAACTGAGCAAAAGTCTCCTGCGCGGAAAAACCGTTGAGTCTCAGGTAACAATAGGCACGGTTAACTAAATGAATAATTTCCTCGTCCAGTAAGCTCACTGAGGCCTTGCCCCGATTCCGTTGTTGACCGGCAGGTTATAGGTCCATGTTTCCGTCAACGGTGCTGCGTCTGTCTTCAGGAAGGCACGCAGCAGAAGTGGCTCATCTTTTTTCGGACGCGCCAGGAACGAGAGTCGCCACAGCTTACTCGCTTCAATATACTCAACATACTGTTCGAGAATCTCGCCCTGTTGGGTTGTTACCATCGGAAGCACAGCTGCATCAGGTGCAAGTTTATCCATGCTTGGCCCCCCGAAATCGACTACGAACCGGTACGCACCTTCAACATTACCCCCGCCTGCGATATTGCCAAGACCCACAAAGGTATTCATGCTTCGGGCTAATTCCTGGCCGGTGAGCTGATAGTCACCAAAGCTTAATTCATAGTTCAAATCCAATCGCATGCCTTCCTTGAATGGGGCCGATGACGCCCAGAAGGCTACGATGTTGTCATTGGTTTCATTTTTTGTGGGTATCTGCACCAGCACAATACGTCCGGCACCCCACGCATCCTTTATATTGACCCAGGCGCTGGGTCTCGAATCATAACGTGCCTGCGCATCCTGATAGGATTCGAAACGTTTATCTCGCGTCATCAGGCCAAAGCCTTTGGGATTTTCGACCGCAAATGATTCCACTTGTAAATCTCTGGGATTAAGCAGCGGCCGCCACAGCCATTCACCCGTACCACTGTGTATTAACAGACCATCCGAGTCGTGTACTTCTGGGCGCCAGTTCCCCGGAGGTCTTTCCATATTCTCTCCGTAATAAAACATGCTGGTCAGGGGCGCTATTCCTGTCAGGCTAATATCCTGTCTGGCAAAAAGTACGGTCTTGACGGCCACCTGCGTGGGCTGCCCCGGTGTGACCGTAAACTGATAGGCCCCCGTCAAACTTTCACCATCAAGCAGCGCAAAAAAGGTCATTTGTTTTGCTTTTGCAGGAGGTTTGACCAGCCAGTATTCGACAAAAGAAGGAAACTTTTCGCCGCTGTTCATCGCGGTATCGACAGCAATGCCACGGGCAGAAAGGCCAAAGTTATTGCCCTTGCCGACACCTCGAAAATAACTGGCACCGGCAAACACCAAAAAATGATTGCGGGTACCCGGCCCATGCAGGGGGAAGGTCAGATTAAAGCCTGCGAAACCCAGATCTGCCGGAACCTTTTTTGCAAAATCCTCACTTCCAAAGTCAAAAATATCCTTCTGAAAAGGCACAGGCTTCACACTACCAGCGTTCACGATATTAATTTTAGTGCTATGGATGTAATTATTGCCTGGAGCCAATAGCGCAACTTGAAATCGCGTGTTATCGGTTTGCCACAGATTTTTATCGGGTTTAACGCGAATCCTCTGAAATTGTTCATAGCTAATCTCACGCATAAACTGTGGAATCAAGACAGATTCTTGGTAAGGTTTTGAGGCCAATGTTTTTGCCTGGCCTACCACATCATTAAAATCAAAAGCCCAGACGTTCGCCTGTGGCCATGCGATCAGTGCAATTAAAAAAACATAGGGTAAATGATGTGACAATGGGTTATTCGCAGGCGGGAAGTTATCACTACGATTCGGCAATCGCTTACAGCCTCCACATAAAATTAATTTTATAAGTTTCACGTTTATTTACTAACCTTCTTCCAGTCGGCGAGAAACAGATCGATTCCTTTGTCGGTCAGGGGATGATTGAACATCTGGTCGAGTACCTTGAATCCCATCGTAACAACATCGGCACCCAGGCGCGCGGCCTCGGTGACGTGAATCGGATGGCGTACGGAGGCGACCAGGATTTCAGTTCGCCAATCGTAGTTTTGATAAATCTCAACAATCTCGGCGATCAAATTCATACCGTTCTGTCCGACATCATCGAGACGCCCGACGAAAGGAGAAACGAAAGACGCGCCGGCCTTCGCCGCCAGAATCGCCTGCGCGGCAGAAAAACACAGCGTGACATTGACCATGGTGCCTTCATCCGCCAGCGCGCGACAGGCCTTCAGCCCATCGGGCGTGAGCGGCACTTTAACCGCCACGTTCGGGGCTATCTTCGCTAATTCACGTCCTTGCGTCAGCATGCCTGCGCAATCCAGCGCAGTTACTTCCGCACTGACCGGGCCTTTAACAATTGCGCAGATATCGGCGATGTGTTTGTGAAAATTGATGCCGCTTTCTTTGGCAATGAGCGAGGGATTTGTCGTGACGCCATCTGCCATGCCCAGTTCAAGGGCGTGTCGAATGTCATCGAGGTGGGCGCTGTCGATAAAAAATTTCATGTTGCCTCCATGCTGAAAGTGGAAGGTAGCGAAGATTAGCAGATTTGTAGGTCGGCTCAAGCCGCAGGCGAAGCCGACGCAGCCTGTCGGATCCGCTACGCTTGATCAGATCTAAAAATGAGCAGCCTGGATTTTAGCAGTGTCTGATTTTACCAGCTTCCTGGATTTCCGCGTGCGCGGGAATGACGATAGTAGGCGTCTGATAATTGCCCTCAATCCCAGCGATCATCCATAACCTGAATCTCGCCCGCTTCGACCCTGACGGGAAATATCGCGGTCGGCTCGAAGGCCGGTGCACTCAGGGCCTCACCGGTCTTGATCGAAAAGCGCGCGCCGTGACGCGGGCAGATGATCTCGTCACCGTCGAGCCTGCCGTTCGCCAGCAGGCCACCGTCGTGCGTACAGACGTCTTCGATCGCAAAATACTCGCCATCAAGATTGAATACGGCGATGCGCGCGCCATCAACATCCACAATGCGCCGCTGACCCGGAACAAGCTCCGAGCTCTTTGC
Organism: Gammaproteobacteria bacterium; assembly: GCA_039914705.1. GTDB lineage: Bacteria > Pseudomonadota > Gammaproteobacteria > SURF-13 > SURF-13 > JBDSTW01. The sequence continues at coordinate 13,428 of JBDSOT010000077.1, forward strand.
TACCGACACCCACTCTGCCATGATTTTTCCTTTGTAATTTTATACGGCGACGACTTCGACGCCGGGTTCGATGGTGTGGACCAGGTTTTCTATGGCAGATAAGGTTCCCGCCAATGAACTCGGACAACTCCCGCAGGCGCCGTGATAATGCACCGTCAACTGATCGCCATCGAGATCGAGCACTTCAAGGTCGCCGCCGTCGGCCATTAAGTAAGGACGGATGCGCTCGTCAATCAGTGCTTTAATGGTTGTGAGGCGAGGATTTTCCTCGCCATTCAACGGGATATTTTTTGGTGTTACCGCTCCGGGCACAAACGGAGCCGCAGCAGGTGCCGCTCGAATTGGGATAGCCAGTTGCTTAAGCAATTCCGGCCAGGGCGTGCCGCCGTCTTGCGTCACGCTGACCCAGCGATCCACGTAAAAGACATTGCTTACATGCGGGATGGCAAATAGGGCGGTAGCGAGTGGGTCCGCCTCAGCCGCTGCTGCATTATCGAACGAGCGCGTAATGCCCCACGTTAGAGGTTCCTTCAGCACGAACTTCACCGCGTTCGGATTCGGTGTCCCTTCGATCTCTGCAATTTTTGGCATAGCTAAACGCCTCTATACATTGCCGACGAAAGACTTCATCGGTTCGTCGTTGGCTTCGGTGGATGTCGAAGCGACAGCATGGAACGCCGCAGCTAAAGTATGCCACGGCAGGATCGCACACTTCACACGTGACGGCAGGTCTTTTACACCGGCAAATACGCTGAGTCTGCCGAGATGGTTCGGCTGGTTTTGCGTGTCGAGTTTTCCGGTTGCCATGTCACGAAATTCCTGAATAATAAGCTCCGCCGCCTGCACGGTTTTGCCCTTCACGTTCGTCGTCATCATCGAGGCCGAGGCCTTGCAGATCGCGCAGCTTTGGCCTTGAAACGCGATGCCTTCAATGAGGTCATCGTGCAGGCGCAAGGATACGGTAATGTGATCGCCGCACAATGGATTATGCCCTTCCGCCTTGCGGTTGGCATCGTTGAGCACGCCGAAATTACGCGGCTTTTTGTTATGGTCGAGGATGACCTCCTGATAAAGTTGCCGGCTATTGTTCATTAGGCAAACATCTTTTGCACGTTGCGCACGCCGGCCACTAATGCGTCGACTTCCGCGAGCGTGTTATAAAAGGCAAACGAGGCGCGCGCCGT
>JBDSOT010000098.1:0-6482 GCA_039914705.1 Gammaproteobacteria bacterium
CACAACCCCCAATGCGCGGCCAACGCAAATAATGCCGCCTATATTATTTATACCTCCGGCTCCACCGGCACACCCAAGGGTGTGATTATCACGCACGCCAATGTAACGCGCCTGATGGCAGCGACCCAGCCCTGGTTTAATTTCGACCATACCGATGTGTGGACATTGTTCCATTCCTACGCCTTCGACTTCTCAGTGTGGGAGATCTGGGGGGCCTTGCTCTACGGGGGACGGCTGGTGATCGTACCCTATGATGTGAGCCGTGACCCCAATGCCTTCTACGCACTGCTGCACCAGGAGAGGGTCACCGTGCTTAACCAAACTCCTTCTGCCTTTCGCCAACTCAGTCATGCCGAGGAGCGCATCGGCCAGAAGTCCCTGGCTCTGCGCTATATTATCTTTGGTGGTGAGGCCTTGGAGTTGCAAAGCCTCAAGCCATGGGTAGAACGCCACGGCGATCAGTCTCCGCGTCTCATTAACATGTACGGCATCACCGAAACCACTGTGCACGTGACCTATAGGCCCATTAGCACAGACGACATCATGGCCAATGCAGGCAGCGTCATCGGTCAGGCTATCTCCGACTTGCAAGTACTTATCCTTGATGCCCAGCGTCAGCCGACACCCATTGGTGTAGCTGGCGAGTTGCACATTGGGGGAGCGGGCCTGGCACGGGCATATCTCAATCGTCCGGAATTGACCGCCGAGAAATTCATCACCGATCCATTCAGTGAAAATCCCCAGGCGCGTCTGTACAAAACCGGCGATCTTGCGCGTTATTTATCCGATGGTGACATTGAATATTTAGGACGCCTGGATAACCAGGTGAAGCTGCGTGGTTTCCGCATTGAACTGGGCGAGATCGAGGTCGTACTGAAACAGCATCCGAGGGTGCGCGATAGCGTAGTCATGCTAAGAGAGTTTGCATCCGGCGATCACCGCCTGGTGGCCTATGTGGTGGGAAAACAATCGCTGGCCCCCTCGCATGATGAATTACGCAGTTATCTCGACGGCAAGCTGCCCGATTATATGGTGCCCGCGGCCTTCGTGTGGTTAGCCACCCTGCCGGTCACCTCGAATGGTAAGGTCGATCGCAAGGCCTTGCCCATGCCCGATATCGCAAGGCCGGAGTTGGCGAGCAACTTCGTGGCACCCCGCAATCCAGTCGAGCAAAGCCTGGCGCAGATATGGTCACAAGTGCTGGCCATCGACAGGGTGGGGATGCACGATAATTTCTTTGCCTTGGGGGGTGATTCCATCCTCGGTATACATGTCCTTGCCAAGGCGCGGCAGGCAGGCCTGCAAATTGACTTGAAGCAACTCTTTCAGTACCCCACCATTGCGGGCCTTGCAGCCGCGAGCACCCGTGCTCTGACTATTGACGACGAGCAGGGCCTGGTGGAAGGTTCGGCCCCGCTCACGCCTATCCAGCACTGGTTCTTTGAGCAGAATCTTGCGGCGCTGCATCACTGGAACCAGGCATTTTTATTTACAGCGCCACACGCTACGGATATTCATGCCTTAGAGCAGGCCCTGCAGCATTTACTGTGGCATCACGATGCGCTGCGTCTGCGTTTTAGCTCCACCGAACACGGCTGGCAGCAGCAATTACACACCGGTGATACGGTGCCGTTCACGCGCGTGGATTTGTCAGCGCTGTCGAAACAAGAGCAAGCATCTGCTATTGAGGCGGCTGCCGCAGAGCAGCAGGCAAGCCTCGATCTTGCTCGCGGCCCCTTGTTGCGTGCCGCCTACTTCGACCTGGGCGTTGACCAGCCCGGGCGTCTGTTAATCGTTATCCATCACCTGGTAGTCGACGGCGTATCCTGGCGCATCCTGATGGAAGATCTCGAATCGGCTTACACACAATTACGCCACAATAAACCCGTGCAGCTTCCCGCCAAGACAAGCTCGTTTAACCGATGGTCGCAACGTTTGGCAGACTATGCCGCGTCCGACGCGCTACAAAACGAGCGGGAATACTGGCTTGCTGTACCCGGCGTGGAGGACGCTTTCTTGCCGGTGGATTACCCGGCGCGGGAACTCAATACCGAGGCCTTCGCAAAGACAATATCCGTAGTGCTTGGTGCCGCAGAGACAGAGGCCTTGCTGCACAAGATCCCCGGCGTTTACCACACGCAGATCAATGACGCGTTGCTCACGGCCCTGGCGCAGGCCTTTGAAAAGTGGACCAACAGTCGTCGGCACCTGTTAGTCGATCTTGAGGGCCATGGCCGCGAGGAACTTTTCAGTGATGTGGATTTATCCCGCACTGTAGGATGGTTCACTACCGTCTTTCCGGTGCGCCTGGATCCGGGCGCGGCAATCCATCCGGGGGAGGTTCTCAAATCAATCAAGGAACAGCTTCGCTCCATTCCTCAGCGAGGCATTGGGTACGGATTACTGCGTTATTTAAGCGGTGATCCGGAGCTTGTCCGAAAGCTGCGCTCACTGCCTCAGCCCGAGGTGTTATTCAATTACCTGGGGCAGTTCGATCAAGTCTTATCCGGTTCCTCATTGTTTCGCTTCGCACCGGAACCCTGCGGGCCTAAGCATAGCCCTCAAGGACAGCGTCGTCATCTGCTGGAGATCGTCGGACAAGTGACAGATGGTCAACTACAGATGAACTGGACGTACAGTGAGAAGGTTCATCGGGCCGAGACGATTGAGAGACTGGCCCAGGATTTTATGGAAGCCTTGCAAGGCCTCATCAGCCACTGCCAATCCGTCGGGGCGGGAGGCTATACGCCGTCAGACTTCCCGCTGACCGGACTGGACCAAGCGGCCCTTGATCAATTTCTGACGACATGCACCGGTACCGGAGAGCCGGACGGATGCAAGAATATAGAAGACATTTACCCGCTCTCGCCCATGCAGCAGTTATTCTATTCGATTAATGCCGCGCAGCCGGAGGTGGCCTTTGAGCAGTGGCATTACACTCTGCATGGCAAGCTGGACGCGGCGGCCTTCCAAGAGGCGTGGAGACAGGTGCTGGCCCGGCATACCGTGCTGCGCACGGCATTCTTTGCCGAAGGACTGAATGCGCCGCTGCAAGTGGTTTACCGCGATGTGGCCTTACCGTGGGCGCAGCACGATTGGCGAGATCTGCCGGCGACCGAACAAGGCAAGCAGTTGGCCTTGTTCCTTGAGGCAGACCGCGCACGCGGTTTTGATCTCACTCAAGTGCCGCTGTTGCGCGTCACCCTTATCCGGGTGGCCGAGGACGTTTATCACTTTCTCTGGAGTACCCATCATTTGCTGGTGGACGGCTGGTCTTGGCCGTTGATCTTCAAGGAACTCTCCGCGTGCTATGAAGCCCTTAGCCAAGACCGGACAGCCTCCCTGGAGCCGAGCCTTCCGTACCGGGACTATATCGCCTGGCTGGCGCGCCAGCCCGTCTCCCAAGCCGAGTCCTTCTGGCGCCGGATCTTGCAAGGCTGTCAGGCACCGACACCCTTGCCCGCCAGCGTCGCAAAATCATCCGGTGCTATGGAACGCTTTATTGATCAGCACATCACGCTATCTTTGGAGTCTACCGCCGCACTCCAGGACTTCGCGCGCGGCCATCAACTGACCCTGAATACGATAGTACAAGGGGGTTGGGCCTTGCTGCTCAGTCATTACAGTGGAACCACAGACGTGCTCTTCGGCGCCACTTTTTCGGGTCGTCCCACCGACCTGCCGGGGGTTGAATCCATGGTGGGCCCGTGCATCAATAATCTACCCGTGCGTGTACATGTCAGTCCCGAAACATCACTGGTGCCCTGGCTAATGCAGCTTCAAGAGTTACAATTTGACTACGACCATTATCAGCATACCCCCCTTGTTCAGATCCAGGGCTGGAGCGATATCCCCTGGCGGTTTAGGCTGTTTGACAGCCTTATTGTGTTTCTAAATTATCAGGTCGATGAATCCGCGCGCCGCCTCGGCCATCATGTGACGATCCGCCACGTGGCCTCCCCGGAAAAGACCAATTATCCGCTGACCTTGTCCGTGATGCCTGGGCAGGCATTATCATTGAAGCTAATCTATGCGAGTACACGATTTGAGAGCGAGTTGATTCAAGACCTGCTCACCACCTTGCAGACTTTGCTGCACGGCATGCTCGCCGATCCGCTTGCGCCGCTGACAAAGCTGCTCCTCGCCTTGCCCCCGCCCCCCGACGCTGCGCCGGCGTCAGTAACAGTGACGCCACGTCAGTACCAGGCGCCCCAGACAGAACTACAACAGGTTATTGCCGCTGTCTGGCAACAGGCCTTCGGCGTAACGCAGGTCAGTCTGCAGGACAATTTCTTTGACCTCGGCGGACATTCGCTGCTCATGGTGCGGGTGCACAGCCAACTGCAAGAGATGCTGAATATTCAGCTGCCCATTGTTAAGATGTTTCAATACCCAACCATTAGCGCGCTGGCCGGCTATCTCCATCAGGATTTGGAGGAACAACCGTCGTATAATGCTGTTTATGCCCGGGCGCAAAAGCAAAAACAAGCCCAGGCTCGTCACCCACGTCACGGCAAGATTTTGAGGAAACCTTGAGTTATGTCTAATGTAGACAATATGGATTCAGGCGGCATGGATAGCGAAGGCATCGCCATTATCGGCATGACCGGCCGGTTCCCCGGCGCTCAAGATATTCAAGAGTTTTGGAAAAATCTAACGGCTGGGGTGGAGTCGATTTCTTTTTTTAACGATGACGAAATAAAGGCATCAGGCATTGACCTCGCTTCATTGCAGGATGGTAATTACGTCAAGGCACGTGGAATATTAAAAGATATTGAATTATTTGATGCCGCTTTTTTCGGCATCAATCCCAAAGACGCGGAGATTTTAGACCCGCAGCAAAGGATATTTTTGGAGTGTGCCTGGGAGGCGCTTGAGAACGCCGGTTATGACCCGGAGTCCTATCAAGGCTCAATCGGCGTTTATGCCGGCATGACCAATAACAGCTACTATTTGGCCAATATTCACACCCGCCCCGAACTTATAGAGTTGGTCGGCGCGGCGCAGGTAATGATGGGTAATGAAAAGGATTATCTCGCCACTCGAGTGTCCTACAAACTGAATCTCAAGGGTCCGAGTGTTAATGTCTATACCGCTTGTTCCACCTCGTTGGTGGCAGTCTGCCAGGCCGTTCAGGGCTTACTAAGTTATCAATGCGATATGGCCCTGACCGGAGGAATTTCGGTTACGATTCCACAAAATAGAGGTTACCTGTATCGGGACGAATGGATCGGTTCACCTGACGGGCATACCCGGACATTCGATGCAAAGGGCCATGGAACGGTGTTCAGTAATGGTGTGGGTATCGTTGTGCTGAAACGCCTGGCGGATGCCCTGGCCGATGGCGACAGTATATATGCGGTGATAAAAGGGGCTGCGCTTAATAACGATGGGTCCGCCAAGGTCAGTTATACGGCTCCCAGCGTGGATGGTCAGGCGGAGGCGATCGTCATGGCGCACGCCATGGCCGGTGTTAGTGCCGAAACCATTTCTTATGTTGAGGCGCATGGAACGGCAACAGTATTAGGCGACCCCATTGAGTTTGCCGCGTTAACGCAAGCCTTTCGAGCTACGACCGAGGACAAGGGTTTTTGCGCGATAGGCTCGGTGAAAACCAATATCGGCCATCTCGATGCCGCCGCAGGCATGGCGGGCTTGATTAAAACCGCCATGGCTTTGAAGTACAGAATGTTGCCGCCCAGCCTGCATTTCGAAAAACCAAACCCGGAAATCGATCTCGTCAACAGCCCCTTTTATGTCAATACGAAACTTGCCTCCTGGGACACTGACAAAATGCCGCGCCGGGCCGGAGTCAGTTCCTTTGGAGTAGGCGGCACCAATGCCCATGTTGTTCTGGAAGAGGGGCCCTTGACCGAACCTTCGGGACCATCACGGCCTTGGCAATTGTTGCTGCTATCAGCAAAGACTGATTCTGCACTCGATGCCGCTACCGCTAATCTCGCTGCACACTTGCGCAAAAATCCGCAGCTTCCGCTAGCCGATGTCGCCTACACATTGCAAGTTGGACGCAGGGCATTTGGCCGCCGGCGCATGCTCGTTTGTCAGGACAGCAACGATGCGATGTCTGCGCTGGTATCGGCCGATGCTAAACGTCTTATCACCGCTTCGCCAAGTCACACTAATCCTTCCGTAGTTTTTATGTTCCCTGGCCAAGGTGCGCAACATATCAATATGGCGCTGGAACTTTACCGGTTCGAGCCAATATTCAGGGAGCAGGTCGATTTATGTGTTGAATTTTTAAAACCGCTTCTGGATCTAGACTTACGTACCGTGTTATATCCGGATGAAGGAACAGTCGAAGATGCGCAGCTTCAGCTTACCCACACCTTCATAACGCAGCCCGCGCTATTTACGATCGAGTATGCGCTGGCCAAGTTATGGATGGCGTGGGGTGTACAGCCGAAGGCAATGATCGGTCACAGCATCGGCGAATACGTGGCAGCCTGCCTGGCAGGCGTATT
>JBDSOT010000103.1:0-8248 GCA_039914705.1 Gammaproteobacteria bacterium
TCGGCTTTTTCGCGGATTGAGCAGGTGTTGAGCAACAGCACATCCGCCTGCTCGGCGACAGGGGTTAGTTCCAGCCCATGCGAGGCGCCCAGCACGTCCGCCATTTTCGCGGAGTCGTACTCGTTCATCTGGCAGCCGAAGGTTTTTATATACAGTTTTTGCATTTAGTATTTACTGGCGTGGTGAAAAAATCTCGTTAGGTTTTAAGAGATAGCATCGGCCCTAATCCTCGAACGTGGAACGTATCTTATGAATACTCAAATCCGCACCAGCGAATTCGTCTTCGGGTTCCAGGCGAATGCCGACGGTGGCCTTGAGTACGCCGTAAATGAGGTATCCGCCTACGAGGGCAATGATAATTCCGAGCAGTGTGCCCAATAATTGAGAAACGATACTCACGCCGCCGATACCGCCTAAGGCCTTTGCGCCGAAGATGCCCGCCGCGATACCGCCCCACGCGCCGCACAAACCGTGCAGCGGCCACACGCCGAGGACATCATCGATCTTCCATTTATTCTGCGTAAGTGTGAACGTCCATACGAACAGCGCGCTGGCGATGATGCCGGTGAGCAAGGCCCCGACCGGATGCATTACATCGGACCCGGCGCAAACCGCCACCAGTCCGGCGAGCGGGCCGTTATGCACGAAACCGGGATCGTTACGGCCCATCACCAAGGCCGCCAAAATGCCGCCCGCCATCGCCATCAGGGAATTAATCGCGACCAGACCGCTGACCGCCTCGACCGTCTGCGCCGACATCACATTGAAGCCGAACCAGCCCACGCTCAATATCCACGCGCCTAGCGCCAGAAACGGAATATTTGACGGCGGATGCGCATTTACCTGGCCCTCATTATTGTAGCGGCCGCGCCGCGCACCCAGCAGCAGCACGGCCACCAGCGCTATCCAGCCGCCCATGGCATGCACCACAACCGAGCCGGCGAAGTCGTGGAACTTCGCGCCGAACTCCGCCAAAAGCCAATCCTGTAAACCGAATAAATTATTCCAAGCGATGCCCTCAAAAAACGGATAGACCAGGCCGACGATCAGGAAAGACGCGGCCAATTGCGGATTGAATTTGGCGCGCTCGGCGATCCCGCCCGAGACAATCGCGGGCACTGCGGCCGCAAAAGTAAGCAGGAAGAAAAATTTGACCAGCTCATAACCGTTTTTGGCAGCCAGGCTCTCCGCGCCTTGCATGAAATATAAACCGTAGGCGATGCCGTAGCCGATAAAGAAATAGGCGATGGTGGAGGATGCGAAATCCGTGATTATTTTGACGAGCGCGTTGACCTGATTCTTTTTGCGCACGGTGCCCAGCTCGAGGAAGGCGAATCCGGCGTGCATGGCCAGCACCATGATCGCGCCGATAAGTATGAACAACACATCACTGCCGGATTTCAACGTTTCCATGCACCGCCCCTTATTAATTCGGTAATCTTGAAATTGGAGAATATAAATTCGAAGTTTAAGACTTTCTGGTTCAAGAGTCGATTACGATTAAAAGTATGACGGGGGAAACGTCACGCCCGGCAACTTTCTCTACAACACCAAGTTGGGCTATAGTGACGCAAAATTTTACCGGCAGACAATAAGGCGAGGAAATATCATGAAAGCAACCGCAGGCAGAGTAGTCGCCATGCATTACACACTTACCGATGATAAGGGCGAGGTTCTGGATAGCAGCGCTGGCGGTGAACCGCTGTCTTATCTGCACGGACACAACAATATTGTTGCCGGGCTGGAAAAGGCGCTCGATGGTAAACAGGCCGGCTTCAAATCCAAGGTCACGGTCGCACCGGCTGACGCTTATGGTGAGCAAAACCCTGAAGCCATATTCACCGAACCGCATGCGAGTTTTGCGCCGGATATGAAACTGGAAACCGGCATGCAGATACATGCCGACGACAAGCACGGGCCGGTTACCTTCACCGTTGTTGCGCTCACCGAAGCGGGCGTCGTGCTGGACGGCAATCACCCGTTGGCCGGCAAGACTCTGCATTTCGATGTGGAGCTTGTAGAGGTGCGCAAGGCCACCGCCACTGAACTTTCCCATGGGCATGTGCATACCGGACATGACCATCACTGATTGGTTTCTGCTGAAAAATAGCGGGCGTCGAACGTTTGTTATTAAAGGTGCACACTGAATTAGTTGCAACACTCTGTCGCGGCCATTGTCCAATTTAGCAGCTTGAACTCCGCATGAGGATTGGCGTATGCAAGCTCACTATTGGTTGATTATCGCGCTATTTGCGTTGGGCGGCTGCGCGGCAACACCGCAGAATTTGCGCGGCGAGTTTAGTGCACTGACACCGCAAACCGCGCAAGACAACAATGCAAACGGGCAGCTTGTGCGCTGGGGTGGTGAACTTATAAAAGCCACGCCAGGCCCGAACGAGACGTGCTTTGAATTGTTGGGCCGCGCCCTCGACGCTAATGGCCGTCCCGCGTCCGGGGATAAAACGCTAGGCCGCTTTCTCGCCTGCGCACCAGGGTTTTACGACCCCACTGTTTACACAGCTAATCGCGAGCTTACGGTAACCGGCACCCTGACCGACCCGGTTACGCGCAAAGTGGGTAACTATGATTACCACTATCCTCAGGTTGCGGCGCAAGCCGTTTACCTGTGGCCCAAGCGCGCGGAGATCGTTCACGGACCTTGGGATTATCGCGATCCATTTTATGATCCTTTCTTCAGTCCCTTCGGCTACGGCCATCATCGTAACTGGCCTTACTATTGGTGAACTTATGCGACTGCAACGATTTGGTATTTTAATTTTTTCATCGGCACTTATCCTCGCCTTGCCGGCATGCGCAACATCACCGTTCAACAAGCTTGGGTTGGAACAGGTAGACCGCAGCATTACTTATGCCCGCGCTGTGCAAAATCCAGACGCCGTGCTCGCTCGGCAAGTCGTGTTCGGTGGCAGCATTATTGCCACGCGCAACCTCGCCGACTACACGGAGGTCACCGTGCTCGCCTACCCACTGGATAACACCGACCGGCCCAATACCTCGACCAGCCCATTAGGACGTTTTCTTCTTGTCCATCCTGGTTATCTTGAGGGCGTGCAATACGCCCCCGGCCGCCTGCTAAGCGCACGCGGCGTCCTGGCGGGTGTGCAAGTGCAAGCACTGGAGCAAAATACGTACACTTATCCGGTCTTAGAGGCGCGCGAACTGCATTTATGGTCTTCCCAAGATTATGCTCCGCGCCAGAGTCCCCTACCCTCGTGGCTGAATATTGGCATTGGCATAGGGCTTTGAGTCAGTTATTTAATATCCGGCCATAAAAAACTGTGTTCAAAAAAGCAGGCTGGCTTTCTTTTTAGGCCAGCCTTACATAACTAATCCGCGTTTATCGAAGTTATTTGCGCGCTAATGTTTAATTTTGCTCACACGCGAGCTTTCGCCGCCTTTGCGGCCCGCCTCGCGAGCCTCGGTGGAGGTAAACTCATGCGCGGTGCCTTTCTCATGCGCAGCCTTACCGCCCTTGCTGCCCGCGATTCTCGCCTCTGCGGAAGAAAATTTATGAGCGGATCCCTTTTCATGAGCCGCCTTGCCGCCCTTGCTGGCAATCTCGCGCTGCCGCTTATCATCCATAGACGCAAAACCTCGAGTGCTTGTACCTTTACTTTGATCAGGCATCGGAACCTCCTAATAAAAACTGAGTTAAAAAGAAATTGAAAGACGTTTGATTGCTAAGCAGCCAAACAATCTCTGCCTACAACTATTCACCGCGTTGTTTACAAAATTAAACCATTCGCTAATTTTGATCAGTAAGCGCATAGAAAGGTTCAGTGCAAATTCACATTCGGACAAAATACAGAAAGGTAGAAATATTTACCGCGCAAAATGGTGGCTATGGGTGGACTCGAACCACCGACCTCAGCATTATGAGTGCCGCGCTCTAACCAGCTGAGCTACATAGCCTTAAATCAGTGCCCCGTAGACAGGGGCGGATTATAAAGATTTTGTTAATACTTGTAACTTGCTACTTAATCCCGGTCTTAAACGTTAAATCTGAAATGCATCACGTCGCCGTCCTGCACGATATACTCCTTGCCCTCCAAGCGCCACTTACCGGCCTCTTTAGCTCCATGTTCGCCCTTGCCTGCAATGAAATCATCGTAGGCAATGACCTCGGCACGGATGAAACCACGCTCAAAGTCTGTATGAATCACCGCAGCAGATTGCGGAGCTGTGGCGCCAATGGGGATCGTCCAAGCACGCACCTCTTTAGGACCCACAGTGAAGTAGGTTTGCAGACCGAGTAATTCGTAACCGGCACGGATTACGCGATCAAGCCCCGGTTCGGCCAAACCCAGCTCGGTGAGAAATTCCAGCTTGTCCGCGTCGGCGAGTTCGGCAATCTCGGCCTCGATGGCCGCACACACCGCGACGGCAACGGCACCCTCGCGCGCCGCTTGCGCACGCACTTGATCGAGGTAAGGATTGTTTTCAAATCCATCCTCAGCAACATTGGCAATATACAAGGTCGGCTTTGCCGTGAGTAAATGCAGTTCATACAGCAATTTGCTTTCCTGCGCGCTGAGTTCCATTGAACGCACCGGCGCACCGCTATCGAGATGCGTCTGCACGCGCTCCAGCAAGGCCTTTTGCGCAAGCGCTTCCTTGTCGAAGCCTTTGGCATTTTTGGTGGCGCGCTGAAGTCCCTTGGCGACGGTGTCCATATCGGCGAGCGCAAGTTCGGTATTAATAACCTCCATGTCGGACAGCGGGTCGATCTTGCCCGCCACATGGATGACGTCGGTGTCTACGAAACAACGCACCACGTGCGCGATGGCCTGCGTCTCGCGAATATTGGCAAGGAATTTATTGCCCAGACCCTCGCCTTGGGAGGCACCGGCGACCAGTCCGGCGATGTCTACGAATTCCATCGTGGTGGGCAGCACGCGCTGCGGCTTGGCAATTGCGGCCAACGCGGCAAGGCGCGCATCCGGCATGGCAACTACACCGACGTTAGGCTCGATGGTGCAAAACGGATAATTTTCCGCAGCAATACCGGCCTTGGTTAAGGCATTAAACAAGGTGGACTTGCCCACATTGGGCAGGCCGACGATGCCGCATTTAAATCCCATAGTGTAATTCCAACTTCGATATTCAACGCGAACACGCTAAGACGCTAAGAACAACTAAATCACTGATCGAAAAATATAAGGACGGTAGGGCGTAGCTATGTGAGCCATTCTCATATCAGTCTATGCTTTTTACCTTTGCGTCTTTGCGTTGGGTTTTTGGGCCGTAAGCCGTTCGAGCAATCAAGCTCGACTGTGCAATTGATGCATGGCCCGTTCAAGATCACCGCACAACATTAACGGCAACACCGACAGCGCATTATCAATGCCGTCCTGGATAAGCGTCTGCTCGGTTTTAGGCGCGCGGTTTAATACATAAGCCGTGACATCATTGCCCTTGCCAGGATGGCCAATGCCGATGCGCAGGCGCAAAAAATCATCGCCCAGGTGTGCGCTGATGTCGCGCAGGCCATTGTGGCCACCGTGGCCACCGCCCTGCTTGATGCGCACCGTGCCCACGGGTAGATCAAGGTCATCGTGCACCACGAGGATGTGCGTTACCGGAATTTTATAAAACCCGGCGAGACTGGCCACCGCCTGGCCGCTGCGGTTCATGAAGGTCGCGGGTTTGAGCAGCCAGCATTCCCTGGAGCCATTGCTGCGCGGGGGTGAAATTTTGCAGACAGCCCCGTGGAATCTTGACTCCTGCTTGAAGCTTGCGCCGTGACTCTGCGCCAGGGCGTCGATGAGCCAAAACCCGGCGTTGTGCCGGGTCTGCGCATAATCCGGCCCGGGGTTACCCAGGCCCACGATGAGACTAATGCCTGCCATGCCTGCACCCTGCGGACCGGCACGAGTCTCCCATTATTTGGCTGGGGGTTTGGACTCAGCCGGGGGCGGCGCTGCACCCTCAACGGGTGCCGCTTCAGTCTTGGCTTCCTCAACTGCGGCACGTGGCAGGTGAATCGAGGCAACCGATGCATCGTGATCGTGTGCCAGGGCAACCAGTTCGACGCCCTCAGGCAACTTAAGATCGGACAGATGCACGGCCTCGCCGAGCTTCAATTCCGACAGATCGACCTCGATAAACTCGGGCAAGTTCGCGGCGAGACACAATATCTCGGCATCGTTCAGTTGGTGCGAGACGATACCGCCGCTTTGCTTTACGCCCGGCGCAATATCAGCGCCCACAAAATGCAAGGGTACACGCATGCGCAGCTTTTCCGTGGCACTCACGCGTTGCAGATCAAGGTGCAGGATGCGCGGCTTGCTTGGGTGACGGTGCAGATCGCGCAGCACTGCCTTCTGCTCCTGACCATCGATCATTACCGTGAGGATGTGCGAATAAAAGGCCTCGTGCTCGAGGTGGCGCGCGACGGCGTTGTGGTCGAGCGTCAGCGACTGCGCGGCCTTATCGCCGCCATAAATGACGCCCGGAATTTTATTAGCGCGACGCAGGCGGCGGCTCGCACCCTTGCCCAAATCGTTGCGCTGTTCAGCAATCAACTCAAAATTTTGTGCCATGTGGTTTCTCCTGATTTAATAAAACGGCCGTACCCGCGACCAGGTCCGGCCAACTTAAGTCACCCATGACAAGTTACAAAAGATTTCTTGTTACCTGCCACTTGTGACTTACTACTTCTTTTAATCCATATACAGCGAACTGATCGACTCTTCGTTACTGATGCGGCTCATGGTCTCTGCCAGCATCGCCGCCAGGCTAAGTTGACGGATACGCGGGCATGCCCTGGCATCCTCGCGCAACGGGATGGTATCCGTTACCACCAATTCATCCAGCACGGAATTATTGATATTGTTCACGGCCGGACCGGACAACACCGGGTGCGTACAATAGGCGACCACCTTGGCCGCACCGTTTTCTTTAAGCGCCCGCGCGGCCTCGCACAGCGTGCCGGCGGTATCCACCAGATCGTCCACCAGTACGCAGGTGCGGCCTTCCACGTCGCCGATGACGTTCATCACCTTGGCTTCATTATGGCGCGGGCGGCGCTTGTCGATAATCGCCAGATCAGCGTCGTCCAGGTGTTTGGCCACTGCACGGGCGCGTACCACACCGCCGACATCCGGTGACACCACGATCAGATCCGGATATTTATGCTTCCAGATATCGCCGAGCATGATCGGCGAGGCATAAACATTGTCCACCGGAAAATCAAAAAAGCCCTGAATCTGATCGGCATGTAAATCCACGGTCAGCACGCGGTTAGCGCCCACACTGGTAATCATGTTCGCCACCACCTTCGCGGTAATCGGCACGCGCGCCGAACGCGGGCGGCGATCCTGACGCGAATACCCGAAGTAGGGAATCACCGCCGTGATGCGATAGGCCGAGGCCCGCCGCATTGCGTCGATCATGACTAACAGTTCCATCAAGTTGTCATTGGTTGGACTGCACGTCGGCTGCACAATAAAAATATCCTTGCCGCGCACGTTGTCCATGATCTCGACCATGACCTCGCCATCGCTAAAACGGTCGATGATCGCCTTACCCAGCGGTATGTTCAGGTGCTTAACTATATCTTCCGCAAACGGCAGATTGGCGTTGCCGGAAAAAACCATCATCCTGCTATCGAACATACGTGCCTTGATTCAAACTGATTGGAATATGGCTGGGGTGCCAGGATTACTCGACATCCAGCGTCGCTTCGCTCCGCTGTTCAAATCGGTGATACGCACCTTCCAAGGTGCGTACCCTGCGGGCGCGCTATGCGCGTCCCATTTTGCTCCCGGCAAAATGGTCCAAGCGATTTGTCAAACCTTCCAGGTTCTCATCTGCCACCCAACTATCATAATGGGAATGCCCTTAAGGGCATTCCATGCTTGGCTGGGGTGCCAGGATTCGAACCTGGGTATGCGGGAATCAAAATCCCGTGCCTTACCGCTTGGCGACACCCCAATGATTCTTGCGTCCTACATTTATGCAGTAAACCGGTGCAACGGCGACCGGTTCATACCTCTGGCGGCAAAGGCCCGCCAAGGCGCAGCGTGCTCGTTGGTAAACTGCCGGGCAATCGACAGCGCGCGCACTTCGTTTTCAACGGCCGCAAATACACAGGCGCCGGTGCCCGTCATTCTCGCCTTGGCGAATTTTCCTAACCAATCCAGAGCAATCGCGACCTCGGGATAACGCCGACACACGAGGGCCTCGCAATCATTGCCGCCCTGGCCTGCGAGAAAGTCGGCTATTG
>JBDSOT010000144.1:0-6478 GCA_039914705.1 Gammaproteobacteria bacterium
GCGGCATGGGCGGCATGGCCGGCATGATGGACAAGCTGCCGGGCATGGGCGAGATCCCGCAGGCGGTAAAGGATCAGGTGAACGATAAGGAAACCGCGCGCCTGGAGGCCATCATCAACTCCATGACACCGCACGAGCGCCGCTTCCCGGACGTGCTCAAGGGTTCGCGCAAACGGCGTATTGCCGCAGGTTCAGGCACGCAGGTGCAGGATATCAACCGGCTGCTAAAGCAATTTATGCAAATGCAAAAGATGATGAAACAAATCTCCAAAGGCGGCGGGATAGCCAAGATGATGCGCGGGTTGAAAGGCCGCATGCCATTTTAAGGCTGCAATGTGAAGGCTAGCGATGCATTGTGTGCTCTGGGTGGCGGGCGCAATTCAAGCTCACCTCAGCTTGCGCGGGCTGCAATTCATTCATGCACAAGCTATATCTTTCTTATTGGCACGAATTCCCGTAAAATGCGCCCTTAATTTTGGCCTGAGAGTTTTCCCGTTGACCCGGCTTTTCTGCATTCCAGAATGCAGTACGAGGATAGACATACCCATGGTAACCATACGCTTAGCCCGAGGTGGCGCGAAAAAACGCCCCTTTTTTAATATCGTCGTAACCGACAGCCGTAACCGCCGCGATGGCCGTTATATCGAGCGCGTTGGCTTTTTTAACCCGATTGCCACGAGCAATGAGGTCGCTCTGTCGGTGAAGAGAGACCGCGTAGACTACTGGCTGTCCAAGGGTGCCCAGACCTCCGAGCGCGTCGCCTCATTGATGAAACAGCAACAACAGACCGCCTGAGTATTTCCGAAGAACCGTGGCCGAAGAACCATGGGTAGTTGTCGGCCGCGTGGCCGGCCTGTATGGCTTGAAGGGTTGGGTGAAGATTGTTTCGTATACCGAACCCCGCGACAATATTCTGAGTTACCGGCCATGGCATATAGCGGTGATGCGCAATGGTGAGAAGTCGTGGCAAGCGTTGCCGAATGTTCAAGCACGGATTCACGGTAAGGGTATTGTTGCCCAGCTTGAGATGGACGATGGCCCAAACACGGCAGGCCGCTGGCTGGATAAAGAAATCGCCATTAACCGGACCCAGCTTCCGCGCCTTGCCCACGGCGATTATTACTGGTCCGAATTATTAGGCTGCAAGGTGTTGACCTTGGACGGTATCGACTTGGGAACGCTCGACCATTTTTTCAGCACCGGGGCTAATGATGTGATGGTAGTTGTTGGCGAACGCGAGCGATTAATCCCTTATATCAAGGGTAGCGTGGTACACAGCATCGACCTGGCCGGCAAGATTATGCGGGTCGATTGGGATGCGGACTTTTAAGCGGTGCACGTCGGGGTTGTAACGCTGTTCCCGCAGATGTTCGACATGATTACGCAGTACGGCGTAACGGGGCGCGCCATAGAACGCGGTCTGGTAACGCTGAAGCTATGGAATCCGCGCGATTATGTGCACGACCGTCATCGTACGGTGGATGACCGGCCGTACGGAGGTGGCCCCGGCATGGTGATGCAGGTGCAGCCATTGTGCGACGCCATAACCGCAGCGCGGACAGCGGCAGGTGCGAAGGCGAAGGTTGTATACCTGTCGCCACAGGGTAGACGCCTCGATCAGGCTGGTGTGCACGAACTCGCGGCGCGCGAATGCATGGTGCTGGTGGCCGGGCGCTACGAGGGCATTGATGAGCGTATAGTGGATACGCACATCGACGAGGAATGGTCGATAGGCGATTACGTATTGAGCGGCGGTGAACTCGCGGCCATGGTCATCATTGACGGCCTGGCGCGTACCTTGCCTGGCGTGCTTGGGCACGATGGATCGGCGCAGGAAGATTCGTTTGCGGCAGGCCTGCTGGACTATCCGCACTACACGCGCCCGGAAGAAATTCATGGCCTGCACGTGCCGGAGGTTCTGATGAGCGGTGACCACCAGGCGATCACACGCTGGCGTCACAAGCAGGCCCTGGGCCGCACCTGGCTGCGCAGACCGGACTTGATCGAGAAGATCAATCTGAGCAAAGAGCAACAATTGTTATTAGATGAATATATTCAGGAACACGAACAACATTAATACGAGTGATCAGGAGCAGATTTATGAGCAACATCATCGAACAAATCGAAGCCGAACAAATGACGCGGCAGTTACCCGAGTTCGCCCCAGGCGACACCATCATCGTGCAGGTCAAGGTTAAAGAGGGCGCGCGCGAGCGCCTGCAGGCATTTGAAGGCGTAGTCATTGCCAAGAGTAATCGCGGCCTCAACTCCAGCTTCACCGTGCGCAAGATTTCCCACGGCGAGGGTGTGGAGCGCGTATTTCAAAACTACAGCCCCAGCATTCAGGAGGTCTCCGTTAAAATGCGCGGTGACGTGCGGCGTGCCAAGCTTTATTATCTGCGCGACCTGAAAGGCAAGGCTGCACGCATCAAGGAAAAACTTTAGGATTTATTGTGCCCCCCGCGCTGGTGAAATGGCGGGGGAGTGGTTACACGGGACGCAGATTACTCATTGCCTCGGGCCATATCATGATTAGCCCTTTAAGCAAAAATCACGATGCCGTTTTTAGCTTGGCTTTACTCCCCGATGGCCCGAAATTAGGGATTCGCGTTAGCGATAGTGCGCTGCTGGCGATTGATTTTCTGAAGTCCTCAACACCCGACAAGGCCCCTCAAACGGAATTGGCCCGCCTGATAGTTACCAAATTACTTAATTATTCCGCAAATCCTGCCTCCCGGTTTTCGTTACCCATCTATCTTCACGGCACCGCCTTTCAGCAACGCGTCTGGCAAGCAATTAAAAATATTCCCACCGGAGAAGTCTGCAGTTACGGTCAACTTGCGAGGCAACTAAACACCGGTGCCCGCGCCATCGGCAACGCCTGTCGCAAAAATCCCATCCCGATTGTGATTCCCTGTCACCGGGTGGTCGGCGCAAACAGTATGGGCGGTTATTCAGGCCAAACTTCCGGTGCGCAGCTAACCATCAAAAGCCGCTTATTGGCCCATGAACAGCAGCGCTAAAGGGCCAGTCGTAGCATTACCTGCCAGTGAAGATCTGGCAGTCATCGAAGCCTTTGTCGATGCCCTCTGGTTGGAGCGGGGCTTGAGCAAAAATACCCTGGCCGCTTACCGTAGTGATTTACAAAAACTTACGCTTTGGTTATCAATGCGCAAGCTGAATTTAATGACCGCCCGTCGTGCTGATTTGCTGGATTATCTTGCCATATGCGTCAACATGCGCAAGCGCCCGAGTTCGACGGCGCGGCTGGTGTCAAGCGTGCGCCGCTTTTATCAGTTACAGGTGCGCGAAGGGCACCTGGATGCAGATCCCAGCGCACGTATCGACGCGCCAAAACTCGGGCGCTCACTCCCCGCGTCATTGACCGAGAGTGAGGTTGAGGCGCTGCTTGCGGTGCCGGTTATTGATACCGCGCTCGGTCTGCGTGACCGCGCCATGCTGGAAATGCTGTATGCCTGCGGTCTGCGCGTCTCTGAATTAGTGACCTTAAGTACGCTCCAAGTCAATCTGCGGCAAGGTGTTGTTCGTGTGATGGGTAAGGGCGCTAAGGAACGCCTGGTACCGTTCGGTGAAGAGGCGCAGTTCTGGCTGGAGCGCTATCAGAACGAGGCACGGCCGCCGCTAATGAGGGGGAAAGCGGCAAGGCAAACCAGCGAGGGTCTCTTCGTTACGGCGCGAGGCTCCGCGATGACGCGCCAGGCTTTTTGGTATCGCATTAAACACTACGCACGCCTGGCAGGCATCGTTAAAAAACTCTCGCCGCACACCTTACGCCATGCCTTCGCCACCCACTTGCTTAATCACGGCGCTGATCTGCGCGTAGTGCAAATGTTGCTCGGGCACAGCGACTTATCGACGACACAAATCTATACGCATGTCGCCAGAGAGCGGCTTAAAAAATTGCATGCCGAGCATCACCCGCGCGGATGAGTTACGATTATAATCGTAAAGTCGAAAGCACTTATCAGGAGAAGCCGACATGCCGTCATTTGATGTGGTATCCGAGATCGACAAACACGAACTGGGTAATGCCGTCGATCAGGCCAATCGTGAGATTGGCGCGCGTTTCGATTTCAAGGGCAGCGGCGCGCACGTCGATCACGACAAGGCAGTGCTGACGCTGCACGCCGACAATGAATTTCAGATAAAACAGATGATGGATATCCTGGAAGGTAAGCTGGTGAAGCGCGGCATTGATCTCGCGAGTCTTGAGCGTGGCAAGGTCGAAAGCACTGGCATCAAGGCGCAACAAAAGGTTACCGTGCGCGAAGGCATTGACGCGGAGCTGGCCAGAAAGATCGTCAAACTCATTAAAGACAGTAAATCAAAAACCCAGGCTGCGATTCAGGGCGAACAATTGCGCATCACCGGGAAAAAGCGCGACGAGCTGCAAGAGGTTATCGCGCTGCTGCGCAAGGCCGATTTAGGCATGCCTTTGCAGTACAATAATTTTCGTGACTAAGGAAGCTCTGAATAAGTCCATCCTGGACTTCTCAGAGCACGGTGCATCCCTGCACCGCAGGAACCTCTGACTTAATCAGAGGTTCCCTAATTGAGTCGTTGACCGTCAAAAATTAGCCCGGCCTTTTGGAGAATTGAATGATTAAAAATTTGCGCTGCATGATATTAAGCTTACTGTTAGCACTGCCCGCTGTGGCAGGTGCCGACGAGTTAGATGCGCTTCGCAGCAAGCTGGCAACGCTAATCCCCGGCCAGACAGCGGACAGCATTAACTTATCCGCCCTTCCGGGCGTCTACGAAGTTGTTTACGGCGTCGATGTGTTCTACATTACCAAGGACGGTCAGCACCTGCTACAGGGTGACCTGATTGATCTTGACGGGCATAACAATATTACCGAATCGACCAGGGCACTGGTGCGGTTAAAGGCGCTGAGTGGCATCAATGAAGACACAATGATCGTCTTCGCACCGAAAGAAGTTAAACATACGCTCACGGTCTTTACGGATATTGACTGTGGCTATTGCCGAAAGCTGCACGGCGAAATGGCCGAACTTAATAAATTGGGAATCAAGGTACGCTATCTGGCATTTCCGCGCTCGGGTGTGGACACGCCTTCATACTACAAGGCGGTGACAGTGTGGTGTTCAAAGGATCGCAATCAGGCGATGACGCACGCCAAGTCCGATGAAAATTTACCACAGTTGACCTGTGAAAATCCGGTCAAGCAACATCTGGATGTGGTGAAAAAATTGGGCATCAGAGGCACGCCGGCGCTCATACTCGAAGATGGTCAACTTGTAAGCGGCTATGTCCCCGCCGCAGAATTACTCAAGCTCCTGGATCAGCATAAAAAGATTTAGTTAATGAGAGCCAGGATGTCGTTTGGTGATATTCATTTTCAATCAAGCATAAGGATACCTCTGCTGTGAAATCTTTTTTAGCTATAACACTGTTTCCGTTTGCTCTGATGCTCAGCCTTGCCGCCTGCGATCAAAAAACCGCACAAGACGCCTCCGGAGAAACCGTCATCAAAATCGGCTCCGCATTTCCGCTTACCGGGCGACAGGCGCATTTGGGACAAGATCACGAAAACGGTGTGCGCTTGGCGATTGATGAACTCAACGCCAAGGGTGTGATGATCGGCGGGGCGAAGGTCAGGTTGCAATTGTTAAGCGAAGATGATCAGAGCGATCCTAAAACCGCCACCATCGTCGCTCAGAAACTCGCGGATCAGCAGGTTAAAGGCGTTATCGGCCATTACAACTCCGGTGCCTCCATTCCCGCCTCCCGTATCTACAGCGAGGCGGGGATACCGCAGATTTCACCGTCGTCGACGGCCATTGCTTACACGGCGCAAGGCTTTAAAACGGCATTCCGCGTAATGACTAACGACGCACAGCAAGGTAAGGTACTGGGCGAATTCGCGGCCGCTGCGTTAGGCGCCAAAAAAATCGCCATTATTGATGACCGTACCGCCTATGGCCAAGGCTTGGCCGATGAAGTCGAAAAATCTGCCAAGGCCGCTGGGATCGACATTGTCGCGCATGAATACACTACCGACAGATCCACTGATTTTCTGGCTATCTTGACTTCAATCAAGGCCAAAAAACCTGATGTCGTGTTTTACGGTGGTATGGATGTGCAGGCCGGGCCGATGATTAAACAAATGCATTCATTAGGCTTAACCGCGAAATTTTTGGGCGGCGATGGTATGCAAAGCAATGAATTTATAAAGATAGCCGGCGCTGACGCTGAAGGGACTACGGCCTCCACGCCGGGCTTGCCGGTGAGCGATATGCAAAACGGCAAGGACTTTGAGGAGAAATTTACTGCACGCTACGGCAAGCTGCAAAACTATGCGCCTTATGCCTATGATGCGGTTATGGTGCTGGTCGAGGCTATGCAGAAGGCTGACTCTGCCGAGCCTGAAAAATATCTGCCGGTGTTGCGGGCGACCGACCTCAATGGGGTTACCGGACACATCAGCTTCGATGA
>JBDSOT010000151.1:0-16048 GCA_039914705.1 Gammaproteobacteria bacterium
TGGTGTCGCCGGTCGCTTCGATATCTTTGCCAGCACCCTCAATGGTGTTGCAGGCAGCCAAACCCAATACGCTCAGCATGAACATCAAAATTATCCAATTTCTTTTCATTTTCATCTCCTTATGGAATATACAAACAAAGCGTTTGTGAGATAAATTTTACTCGCAAAACGCTAATTTATGCAACTATGAAATTATGATCCGAAAGCCTCGCGCGCATAGATTAACTATTGCGGAAATCGACAAAATGCCCGGCTATTGCGGCGGCGGCGGCCATCGCCGGACTGACCAGATGGGTACGTCCGCCCTGCCCCTGACGGCCTTCAAAGTTGCGATTCGAAGTCGAGGCGCAACGCTCCCCGGGTTCCAGCCGGTCGGCGTTCATGGCCAGGCACATGGAACAGCCCGGCTCACGCCATTCAAAACCTGCATCGAGAAATATTTTATCCAGTCCTTCAGTCTCGGCCTGTAGTTTTACCAGGCCCGAACCGGGCACCACCATGGCGAGCTTGATCGTAGAGGCTACTTTATGTCCGCGCACCACATCGGCGGCGGCGCGCAAATCTTCAATGCGCGAATTTGTGCAGGAGCCGATGAATATTTTATCGAGACGAATATCCGTGATAGCCGTGTTCGGCATAAGGCCCATATAGCGCAGGGCGTGCTGCATGCCGGTGCGCTTGGTGACGTCTGCTTCAGCGGAGGGATCCGGCACCCGCCCATCCACGGACACCACCATCTCCGGCGACGTACCCCAGCTTACCTGCGGTTTGATGTCGGCTGCATCAAGAGTAACGACTTGGTCGAACACGGCGTCTGTATCGCTGTGCAAATCATCCCGCCACGCCGTGACCGCCTGATCCCATAATGCCCCGCTGGGGGCAAAGGGCCGCCCGCGCACGTAATCAATGGTCTTATCATCCACGGCTATCAATCCGGCGCGCGCGCCCGCCTCAATCGACATATTGCACAGCGTCATACGCCCTTCCATCGACAAGGCCCGGATCGCCTCGCCGCCGAATTCGATGGTGTAACCGGTACCGCCCGCCGTGCCTATATGACCAATAATGGCGAGTGCTATATCCTTGGCGGTAACACCCGCGCCCAATTGCCCGTCGATCTGCACGAGCATATTCCTGGCCTTGCGCTGGAGCAGGCATTGGGTGGCCAGTACATGTTCAACCTCGGAGGTGCCGATGCCCTGTGCGAAGGCCCCGAAGGCACCGTGCGTGGAGGTGTGCGAATCGCCGCACACCACCGTCATGCCGGGCAGGGTCGCACCCTGTTCGGGGCCTATCACGTGCACAATACCCTGGCGCACATCGTTCATCTTGAATTCGGTGATGCCGAACTCCAGGCAATTGTCGTCCAGTGTTTGCACCTGCAGGCGCGACACCGGATCGGCAATACCGTAGGCACGATCCGTGGTTGGGACGTTATGGTCGGCCACGGCCAGGTTGGCGTCGACACGCCAAGGTCGGCGACCCGCCAGACGCAGGCCGTCAAAGGCCTGCGGCGAGGTCACCTCGTGCACCAGATGGCGGTCGATATAAATCAGCGTCGGGCCGTCCGGCTCGACACGCACCGTATGCGCATCCCATATCTTGTCGTACAGCGTCTTTCCGGCCATGGTCATTCCGATGAATTGAACACGTAATTTTACGCCCTTAGCGCGGCTCTTAACAGCTAGCGCTCTAACGATCCGCGCAGCAAAAACCATGCGCTGATAAATGCGCACGCACTGAGCAGCGCGGCGATGGAAAAGGTAACCAACGGCCCGGTGCTGACCCACAGGTAACCACTGTAAAGACTACCGATGGCCCCGCCTGCGCCCAAGCCCACGCTACTGTAAAGCGCCTGGCCGCGCCCCCGATGATTACCGGTGAACAATTTATTCACCATATGGATGGCCACCGCGTGGAAGCTGCCGAAGGTGGCGCCGTGCAGAAGCTGCGCAAAAATTAATACGGCCGACTTATCTACAAACCATCCAATCAACAGCCAGCGTAAACTGGCAAGCGCAAAGCTGATGAGCAATAGCAAACGTAACCCCAGGCGCGGCAACAAATACGGCATGATGAGAAACACGCCGATCTCGGCCAGCACGCCCAAGGCCCATAATTGTCCGATCAGGCTGCGGGAGTAGTCGTGGCTCTGCAAATAAATTGAATAAAACGTGTAGTAAGGCCCGTGACTGGCGGCCATCAAAAAACACATGGCGAGAAACGCCAGCACTGCGGGTCGCCTTAAAATCTTGCGCAGGGGTTCGTGATCAAGATGCAGCAGCGGTGCCTGCTGCTCGGGAATACGCAGACTCGTCAGCCAGATGCCCACCAGCAGCGCCAAGATCACCAAGGGCAACAGCACCGGCCGATATTGATCGAGCAGCGCGCCCAGTGTGACTACCGTGAGGATAAAGCCGATTGAACCCCACATGCGAATGATGCTGTAGCGATGTGTCTGGTCGCCCAGATGCGTAAGCGTGGTCACCTCAAGCTGCGGCAACGAGGCATTCCAGAAGAAACTGAACACCAGCATGACCAGCGCCAGCCACCAGAAGCTGGTCGCAAAAAACACGCCGGCAAAGCTCAGCGCGGTCAACAGCGAGGCGAGCCGCACGATCGGCATGCGCTTGCCGGTATGGTCCGACAACCAGCTCCACAGATTAGGCGCGACGATCTTGGTGGCCATCAGCACGGCCATTAGTTCGCCGATCTGCGCAGCATCAAACCCCAGTGATTTTAGATACAGGCCCCAGTAAGGAATGAGTGCGCCGAGCGCTGCGAAATAGAAAAAATAAAAATTGGATAGACGCCAGTAAGGCATAAAGGCAATGAATTACAGGATTTCAGGTGCACAGTTAATGCGCGGCCATTGAAGCAGCCGCTAAATTAACCGCTCGCGGGAATAATAGGTGTCGCCGACTTTACGTCCATATTTTGCGCGCGATGGCGCAGCGCGTGATCCATCAACACGATGGCGAGCATGGCCTCGGCAATGGGCGTCGCACGGATACCAACGCAGGGATCGTGACGGCCGTGAGTAACGACCTCAACTGGCTCGCCTTGCAAATTGATGCTGCGTCCCGCCAGCCGAAGACTGGACGTAGGTTTAAGCGCGATGCTGACAAGAATATCCTGCCCCGATGAAATACCGCCGAGGGTACCGCCAGCATTATTGCTCAGGAATCCTTGCGGGGTAATTTCGTCGCGGTGTTCCGTGCCCTTCTGCTCGATGGACGCGAAGCCCGCGCCGATCTCCACGCCTTTGACCGCATTGATGCTCATCATCGCATAGGCAATCTCGGCATCGAGCCGGTCGAACACCGGTTCGCCCAAGCCGGGAAACATGCCGCTCGCCACGACATTGATGCGCGCACCGATGGAATTGCCCTCTTTGCGCAGGCGATCCATGTATTGTTCCATCTCCGCGACCTTGCTCACGTCCGGACAAAAAAATGGATTGTTATCAATTTCATCCCAATCCAGATTTTCGATCTTGATCGGCCCCAATTGCGCAAGGTAGCCGCGAATCAAAATTCCATAGCGTTCGCGCAAATATTTTTTGGCAATGCCGCCTGCCGCGACGCGCATGGCTGTTTCACGCGCCGATGCACGTCCCGCACCGCGATAATCGCGAATACCGTATTTCTGCTGATACGTATAATCCGCATGCCCAGGGCGAAAGCTGTGCATGATATTTCCATAATCCTTCGAGCGCTGATCGACGTTGTGAATCAGCAGGCCGATCGGCGTGCCGGTGGTCTTGCCCTCGAACACGCCGGATAATATTTGCACGCTATCGTCCTCACGCCGCTGCGTGGTATGACGCGAGGTGCCGGGCTTACGCCGGTCGAGATCGTGTTGCAAATCCGCTTCGGACAATTCCATGCCCGGCGGACAGCCATCCACGACGGCACCCAGCGCCGGCCCATGACTCTCGCCAAAGGTGGTGACCGTAAAAAGTTTACCGATGCTGTTGCCTGACATGAGATTTTTATCGTTCGTGGAGTGGCAGAAAGTTTACCATGTTATGCCGGTTTAGATGCGGATCAGCGCATAGGGCGGACGGTTGATACTGGCGCCCACGTTAATCAAATGCTCGTAGTCCATGGTGGCGCGGCGGGAAAAATCCGTCAGTGCCGCAATGCCCTCGTTTGCGTAACAATAAAGCGCGTGTGCCGGGTCGGTCATGTCGAGAATCATGCCCGCGTACTCAAGCAATTCTTCTTTAGTCCACGGCGCGAACTCAACCGCCACTTCCGAAAAACGCCCGGTGCGCTGCATGAAGGCCGACCAGCGCTGGTGATTGGTGCCCTTCGCCTTGATGGCAATCTCCTTGAGCACGCCCAAGGCCATCAAGCCATGAAAAACCGTGTCCTCCACATCAAAACTGTTTTTAATGACCTCGATGCGCGGATTCAATGCGGGCTTCATATGGGTTCCATAGTTACAAAGGCAGTCCACGCGCCAGGCGCGGCTGACGGCCCTGCAATCCCGTGCCCTGCCTGACAAAGATATTCTTAAAAAAGGGCAGACTGTCCAATGCGATTAGGCCCAGATTGCGCCCCGCGACCAGCGGTGCAAGGCTGCTGGAAAAAACACGCACCAAGGCGTCCGTTAATGTGCTTACCAGACGGTGATCACGGCGACGCCAATCCGCATAATCCTTCAAGACACCAAGCCCGCCAATGTCCTGCCCAGCGCTGACGGCATCGACCAGCACTTGAGCGAACACCGCCACGTCGCGCAACCCGAGATTAAAACCTTGCCCGGCAATCGGATGTAAGGTGTGTGCGGCATTGCCGATTAAGGCCAGACGCGGGCGCACTAACTCTTGCGTACGCATTAGTGCCAGCGGGTAGGCATGGCGCTTACCGACCTGAAGTAATTTTCCCAGACGCCAGCCGAATTGCCTTTGCAGAGTCTCAAGAAACTCCGCATCATCCAAAGACATGACTGTATCCAGTTGTTCATCGTTGTGGGTCCAAACCACGGCGCAACGGTTTTCACTCATCGGCAGCAGCGCCAGCGGCCCATTTTTTGTGAAGCGCTCGTAGGCTACGTTGTTGTGCGGATATTCCGGGGTAATATTGGCGATGACGGCGCTTTGTCCGTAATCCCATCCGCTGCTCTGTATGTCCAGACGTTCCCGCACCGCCGACTTGCGGCCGTCGGCAAGCACTACGAGCTGCGCCGTAACCGTGCGCTTGCTGGCATCGTTAAGATTAATTTCGACGCGCGCCA
Organism: Gammaproteobacteria bacterium; assembly: GCA_039914705.1. Classification (GTDB taxonomy): domain Bacteria; phylum Pseudomonadota; class Gammaproteobacteria; order SURF-13; family SURF-13; genus JBDSTW01. Next base: position 5,245 of record JBDSOT010000151.1, read on the forward strand.
GCTCGGGGTCAATAATAATATCCTCGACGCGTGCCGGACAGATCAATTCAACATTAGGCAGCGTCTTGATGGCGTCGGCGAACAGCCTGCCGAGTGTGGCATTTTCCACTACATAGCCGAGCGCATCGAGACCCTGCTCAATGCAATCAAGGCGCGTAAATCCAAAATGTCCCTGATCGGAGACGTGAATCTTTTTTATCGGGGTGACCTGGCCGGCTAATTGTTCCCAAAGCCGCATGCCCTCGAAGATGCGCCGGGCGTTGTAAGAGAGTGCGGTGGTGCGCGCGTCGTAATCCGGTGAGTTGCCGGATGAAACGCCTGAGTTAATGGACGATGCTTCAACCAAACCAACGCGCAACGGTTGAGCACCCAGGGCACAGGCCAGGCTCGCGCCGACCATGCCCGCGCCGATAATAAGTACGTCGTAGTCGGCGTCCAAATGCCGGGCCTAATGCCTGCGGCCGCTCGCCATCACGGCCTCAATCTCGGCCACTGTCTTGGGCGCGTCTACGCTGAGAATTTCATAACCGTCACGGGTCACGAGTACGTCGTCCTCGATACGGATGCCGATGTCCCACCATTTTTTCGCCACGCCCTTGCTGCCCGCCGGGATGTAAATACCAGGCTCCACAGTCATCACCATACCGGGTTCAAGCACGCGCCAGGTATCGCCGAATTTGTAGTTGCCGACATCGTGCACATCCATGCCCAGCCAGTGACCGGTGCGATGCATGTAAAAACGTTTGTACGCGCCATCCTTTATAAGTGCGGGCAATTTTCCCTTGAGCAAACCGAGTTTCAGCATGCCTTGCGTGAGCACGCGCACCGCCGCCTCGTGTGGCTCGTTCCAGTGATTGCCGGGGCGTATCTTTTCAATGGCGGCCTGTTGCGCCTCCAGCACGACTTCGTAGACGGCCTGTTGCGCCGGAGTGAAGCGGCCGTTAATCGGAAAGGTGCGTGTGATGTCGCCCGCATAGCTGTCGTATTCCGCACCGGCGTCGATCAATAATAGATCACCATCATTCATCGCCGCGTTATTTTCCGTGTAGTGCAGAATGCAGCCATTGGCACCGCCGCCTACAATGGGATTGTACGCAGGCGCGGGACTGCCGGAGCGCGTGAATTCGTAGCGCAATTCCGCCTCCATTTGATATTCCATCAAGCCGGGACGACAGGCCTGCATGGCGCGCCGGTGTGCACTGGCCGAGATTTGCGCAGCGCGACGCATGGCATTTATCTCGGCAGGGCTTTTATACAAACGCATCTCGTGCACCAGATGATCAAGCGCCACAAATTCACGCGGGGCCTGGCTGCCGGAGCGCGATTTTTGGCGAATCTGATTTACCCAGTTCATCACCGACTGATCAAACTCCGGATGAGTGCCCATGGTGTAAAAAACGCGCTTACTGTTTTCCAGCAGACCGGGCAGGATTTCATCAATGTCCGCGATGGGAAAGGCATCGTCCGCGCCGTACAGGGCGCAGGCACCCTCTTGTCCGGCGCGGCGGCCGTTCCAGGTCTCCATGTGCGGATCGCGTTCGCGGCAAAATAAAATGTACTCGGCCTTGTTACCTACTCCACTGGCACTTTGCATACGACCCGGGATCAAAACCGCGACGGCCTCTGGTTCCGGAAATCCCGTCAGATAATAAAAATCACTATCGGCACGATATGCATATTCCACGTCGCGATTGCGCAGACGCACCGGTGCGGTGGGAATAATCGCGATGGCATCATTACCCATCATCTGCATCAGCTGTTTGCGGCGGCGGGCAAATTCCTTACGATGCATGGGCGCAACAGGTTTAGTCATAAAGATTATCCGTAAAATTACCGTGAGGAATACAGACCGGCCTCGGTAAGCACGCCTTGCAACGGCACATCCCAAGGCTCGCGTTTAATCGGTGCCACCTTTTGGAAATCGTACGCCAGGCCTATCAGGCGCGGACTGCGCCAATGTTGCCGATAATTCAGAAAGGCAAAGGTGCGGTCATAAAATCCGCCACCCATACCAAGCCGGTTACCCTGCTCATCGAACGCCACCAGCGGTGCCATAATAACATCGAGCGAGCGCGCTCCGGCCATCTCACTCACCGGCAGGCACGGCTCCAAAATGCCATATCGATTATAAACCAGTGCGTCACCCTCACGGTAGGGCGCGAACCACAGACGTTGCGATGGGAGTTGATTCAACACGGGGAGATAGCAGATTTTATTTCTAGCCCAGGCGCGCTGCATTAGCGGCAGCGGATCAAGCTCGCCATCGACTGGCCAATAACAGGCGATGTGGCGGCTGCATCGAAACAGACGGGTCGTTGCGAAGTGATGCGCGGCCTGGTCGGCACATTCCAGCCGCTCGGCGTGACTCAACAGACGGCGTCGCCGGCGCATGTGTTTGCGCAATTCAGGATGTTGATTCATGGTGGGGGAAGGCTATGGGGCATAGCTGAAAAATAGACACCCCCCGCCTGTGTCGTCGTAAACCTTCGCCCTTGAACCAGTGGTCCAGGTGGGGATTCAGGAGGATGTATCAGGCTTTCCGCACAGGGCGGACATGCGCAACAACATCGACAAATAAATCCCCGGGGTTTTAAATTAGGCTCAAGAAAACACCCGGTTTACTAACGAACACTACAGGGGATGCCTAAACTCGTCGTCCGAAGCCGGCTTATTTTTCTTATTTTTAGATTTAATGCAGCTTTGAAAACTGCCGGCTTCCGGGAGTTAATTTGCATCTCTTACTGCCATTTTATTCTTTGCTGGAGAAGCTTACCGGCTTCTCGATCAGGCACTGTTTACTGAAGCGTAGCAGTTGCCCAATCGTATAAAATCTTTGCTGTAAATCTGCTGACCGATAGCCTGAATTACTTCTGTACTAATCTACTTTTATAAAAAATTTTTGGCAAGCTGAAATTTCACTAGTGGCTAAATTTCCATCTGTTTGCTTCTGCTGAGCGCGGCATCCACCTTGTCCTGCAAGCTACGCACCTTGCCGCTCATAGACTGAGTATAATCTTCTTTGCGCGATTTGTGTTGCAATAGTTCGTGCGTAATATTCAGCGCGGCCATTACGGCGATGCGCTCAAGGCCGATGACTTTACCGGTGTCGCGAATCTCCTTCATCTTGCCGCCGAGATGATGGGCAGAGGCAAGCAGCGCATCTTTTTCCTGTTCAGCGCAAGCGACGCGATATTCCTTTTCCAGGATGTGCACAGTGAATGGAGTTATTTCCTCGCGGCTCATGTGGCCTGCTCCATAGTTTTCAGGCGTTGAATAATAGTTTCTACGTGGGTGTGTGCCATCTGGTTTTTCTCAATCAAGCTTGCTCGCTCGCTCATCAGCGCGGCCTGCTGCTTGCGCAGCGCGCGGTTTTCTTCTTTCAGACGGTCGCAGGAACGAATCATCTCGTCGATTGCAGCCTCCAGCTTTTTTAATTCAGAGTCGCCCCGGTGCGCGGGATTATCTAAGGCCATGATAGTGCTCAGCTTGGTAATTAGTTAGAGCTTACAATATAGAACGGCATCCGTGCAGGGTCAACGGGCAATGTCACATTGTGATTTTGCTGGCCGGCAAACGGGACGCTCGCTTGCGGTAATATCCATGAGAATTTACTGATCAGCGGAGGCAATATCAAGCTCACCATGCTTCACGCTCAGACTGAGCTTGCCTTGCAACAGCGCCAACAGATCGCGCCCCACCAGAGCGCCGCGCCAGCCGTGCATAACCGCTACATTCTGCTGCCCCATTACCAGAGACTCCAGTTCCTTGCGTGTAGTGAGCGTGGCCGGACTCACGGCATTTTGCATGCCGCGTAGGCGCACCACGGCCATTAGCGCATCGGCGAGCGCCTCTTGCCGGATGTCGAGGCGCAGCGGAACATCCAGTTGCGGCCACTGCTCCTTGGGTAACTGCCTGCTCTGCGCAATCAGCGCAATAATGTCGGGGCCGCTGCGTTTGAGGGTTTGCGCCTCCATCCCGCGAACCTTGCTTAGCCGCTCGGCATCGAGGGGCAGGTGCCTGGCAAGCTCCAGCATAACGTCGTCGCTGAGTATCCATTTGCGCGGTTTATTGACTGCCTTGGCGCGCTCCTCGCGCCACGCCGCCAATGCGCGCAACACAGCCAACTGTACGCCCTTCAAGGTGTTGGCCTGGCGGATGCGCCGCCAGGCGCTCAGTGGTGAATTGATGTATTTATGTTCATCGGTCAATTCGGCAAAGTCATCGGCAAGCCAACCGAGACGGCCGTTATGCTCAAGCTCTGTGCGTTGCCGCAGATAAATTTGCACCAGATAGCGCACATCATCTGCGGCATAGCGTAATTGTTTGGGGTCGAGCGGACGTTGCGACCAATCCGTGCGTGTGTGTGATTTATCGAGTTCTACCCCGAACATTCCCTGCACTAACGCACCATAGCCCACCTGGTCTCCGTAACCTAAAACGGTCGCGGCGATTTGCGTATCAAACAGCGGCTGCGGTAACGCTTGACGCAGATCGTAAAAAAGTTCGAGATCCTGGCGCGCCGAGTGCATCACCTTAACGATGGCCGGGTCATAGATGAGGTCAAGCAATGGGTCGAGATTCAGCGCCAGCGGGTCAACACACGCAATCAGCTCTTCGTTCGCGATTTGCAGCAGGCAGAATTGCGCGTAGTAGGTCTTTTCGCGCATGAATTCGGTATCCAGCGCAAGCCACGAACTTGCGCGCAGGCGCTCGCACAAGTCGAGCAATTGGGCGGGGGAATCGACGTAATATTCTTGCATGCCGGACTCAAGGGTAGGTGAGGGAATTTATTCAAACGCGGCAGTGTAGCATAGCGCCCAAGGCCGGTTGTTAATCCACCGGCTATTAGACCGGGGCTGCGCGCCAAGCTGGTCTGCAGCGCTCGCTTGTGAGTTACAATCTTACGCACCGACCGGACTTACCGCCCGCAAATTCAGGATGCACGCCTTGCCAAAACTGCTCAGGATAATTATTGATATTTGCATACTGCGTGCAAAACCAGAGGATGTGCCTGCCTCGACGACTTTATTAGGCGCAACGCTGGCCGTTTATGCATCCGTGAGCCTGGCGCTGGCCAGCGTCTCATTACCGTTGAACAAGGCACTGCTCTACGCCCTGGCCGACACAATGGTGCTGGCCGTCCTCACGCATACACTATTATTGTTGCGCCGCTTTCCCGCGCGGCTCCCCCAAACCCTAACCGCTCTGGCCGGCACCGGTGCGCTGTTTGGGCTGATTGGCTTGCCGTTCGCACAACTTACCGAACTGGAGCCGCTGCTATTTGCACTGCTGATATGGAATGTTGCCGTCAGTGCGCATATCCTGCGCCATGCCCTGTCGGTATCGTTTATCATGGGTGTCGTTGCCAGCCTTGGTTATCTGCTCATGGCCGTTGCGGTGACCGCCGCGCTGTTTCCGCCGGCACCGTAAAATTTACAATCCGGTTTAAGGTAATCACGCATGCATATTCACATCCTTGGCATCTGCGGCACCTTCATGGGCGGTATCGCCCTGTTGGCACGCGAACTTGGGCATCAGGTGAGCGGGTCGGACGCGCATGTGTATCCGCCCATGAGCACCCAGCTTGAGGCGCACGGCATTCAGCTTTGCGAGGGCTATGACCCGGCCCATCTGCAACCTGTTCCCGATTGCGTGGTGATCGGCAATGCCCTGTCGCGCGGTAATGCGGCGGTGGAGTATGTGCTCAACGAAGGCTTGCCTTATACCTCCGGGCCGCAATGGCTGGCGGAAAATGTGTTGCGTGATAAATGGGTTCTGGCGGTGGCCGGCACGCACGGGAAAACCACGACTGCCTCGATGCTCGCCTGGATATTGGAGCATGCGGGTCTTGCGCCGGGATTTTTAATCGGCGGCGTACCGAATAATTTCGGCTTATCGGCGCGCCTGGGCGCAACGCGTTTTTTCGTGGTTGAGGCCGACGAATACGACACCGCGTTTTTCGACAAACGCTCGAAGTTTGTCCATTACCGTCCACGCACGGCGATCTTGAATAATCTTGAATTCGACCATGCGGATATTTTCCCTGACCTCGCGGCAATCGAGCAGCAATTCCATCATCTAGTCCGCATCGTTCCCAGTAGCGGCTTAATTGTTGCAAACGCAAAAGAACAAAGCATCGAGCGCGTGCTGGCGCGCGGTTGCTGGACACCGGTGGAGAAATTTCCCAGTCGCGAGGGATGGAGTTTCACTTCGCACGCCTCCAATGAAGGTATAGAGATTTCCTTTCAGGACAAAGCTCAAGGCATTCTGAACTGGGATTTACTCGGCGAACACAATCAGCTCAATGCTCTGGCAGCGATTGCCGCCGCGCGCCATGCGGGCGTAGCGCCTATCGCTGCGATAACGGCCTTGCAGGAATTTCGCAACGTAAAGCGGCGCATGGAGATACGCGCGGTCATCAATGGCATCACCGTCTACGATGACTTCGCCCATCACCCCACCGCCATTACCACCACCTTGCAAGGCCTGCGCACCAAGCTGGGCACGGCCTCAGATCAACACATCATAGCCGTGCTCGAACCGCGCTCCAATACCATGCGCTTGGGCGTACATCGCCAAACGCTCGCCCCTGCACTGAAAGGCGCGGACAGCGTAATACTTTACGAGCCGCCGAATCTCGGTTGGGGACTTTCAGAAATTGCTGCTGAAATCGGGCCACAGGCGCGCGTGTTTAATTCGACTACGGAAATCACTCAATATCTTGCCAAAGAAACGCGGGCAGGCGACCATGTGCTTATTATGAGCAATGGCGGGTTTGACGGCCTGCATGAGCAATTAATACAAGCCCTCAACACACGCGGTTAATATGGAAATCCTTATGCGCACGCATAATTTAAAGAGTAACTGCCAACTATGAGCCGTCACGCTATCGCACTCGCCATGACCGGTGCCTCGGGCGCGGCTTATGGCTTGCGTCTGTTGGAATGTTTATTAGGCACCGGTAAACAGGTTTATCTAATGGTCTCCGCACCGGCGCAAATGGTTATTGCGATGGAGACCGGCTTGAAATTGCCGAGCCGTCCCGGCGAGATGGCCGATCTTTTTACTGCGCGTTACGCGGCACAGCCCGGACAACTGCAGGTGTTTGCCAAGGAAGACTGGATGGCGCCGGTGGCGAGCGGATCCAGTGTACCTGCGGCCATGGTGGTCTGCCCGTGTACGGCCGGCACCCTTTCCGCGATTGCCTGCGGTGCCAGCAATAAGCTCATCGAACGCGCCGCCGATGTTATTTTAAAAGAGCAGCGTAAACTTATTTTAGTACCGCGCGAGATGCCGTTCTCCGTCATACATCTGGAAAACATGCTGCGCCTGGCGCGCATGGGCGCGGTTATCCTGCCTGCCAACCCCGGCTTTTATCATCGTCCACAGCGTATTGAGGATCTCGTGGATTTCGTGGTGGCGCGCATCCTCGATCATCTCGACATCGAGCATGATTTGATGGCGCGTTGGGGTGACGAGGAAACAAGTTTTAAGGACTAAGTAATCGGGCCTGTGTGCGTGCTCGCAACTCTATAAATCCCGAGCCGCGCATATATACGCCAACTGACAAAATTATAAGTTTTCCTTTTCGACATCCCTTTGCGCTGATTCACCTCTATTCCTATCCACACATTTTTTTGCACGCGGATGAGCCTTGTCGTAAACCTTGGCGAGATGCTGAAAATCCAGATGCGTATAGATTTGCGTGGTGGCTATATCAGCATGGCCAAGCAATTCCTGCACGGCGCGCAGATCACCGCTGGATTCGAGCAGATGGCTGGCAAACGAATGGCGCAATTGATGCGGGTGCACCGATCCTGGCAGCCCCTGTTTTATAGACCATTCGCGCATGCGCAATTGCACGGCGCGGGAAGTCAGTCGTTGCCCTCGACGGCCAATAAACAGGGCACGCTCATCCGCCTGTATCGATAATTTTATGCGCTCACCAAGCCACGTCTGCAACGCGGCACAGGCAAAGCGTCCGACCGGCAAGATGCGGACCTTATTGCCCTTGCCGAGCACGCGCACAACTTCATCGCGCAAATCCAATTCATCTACATTAAGCCCGACGAGTTCCGCCAGGCGCAAGCCCGACGAATATATCAATTCCATAATGGCGCGATCACGGCAAGCCAGAATATTTTCGAATGGAATTTCCAGAAGTCGGCCGACCTGATCGGCATCGAGAGTATGCGGCAAGCGGCGCGGCGATTTCGGCGTGATAATCCCAAGCACGGGATTAAGCTGCGCCGCGCCCTCACGCATCAAATAGTGATAAAACGAACGCACGGCGGATAAGTTGCGCTGTATGCTGCGCCCGCTCAGGCCGCCGCGATGTCGCCACGCCACATAAGCGCGCATATGATGTCCGCGCAGATCTTTCCAGGCGCAGATTTCTTGCCGGTCGCAAAACTCGACGAGCTTGGCCAAGTCGCGCCGGTATGCCTGTTGAGTATGTGCAGAAAAACGCCGCTCGCTGGACAGGCAGGTAAAAAACCTTTCCAGCCACTGTGTATCCGTAGCGTGCATGATGAATCGATCTGCTAAAGTTTCAAGTAAGGCGTCAGTGTCCGGCTGAGGGTATTGGCCATAGTGTTTAGGAATAACGTGCCCATGTCAGCATGAAATCGCTCGACGCTGAAGCTGCCAATAGCCATGATGCCGAAACATTTTTCTTGTTCATCCGAAGATTTTCGTAGCGGGACGAGTGCGCTAGAGGCAATTTCGCCCGCCCTCTCCCTAAATAAATAATGTGCTTGCGCGGCCGTTAGTTTGCCGCATACGGGCTTGCCTGCATCGAGAATTTTCTTGAAGGCCGTCATGACCTTGACCATGTTATCCGCATCCTGCTCCGCGAAGGCAACGGCCACAAAGGCATTCGATTCGTCAACAGACTCTTGCGGCGGGACAAATAAACGCACGGCTACCAAATCCGCATTAAAATCATTACGCATGGCATCGTGCACCGTGAATAAGATGTCGCTGAGAGTGCCGGCGTCCAGCAGGGCCAGCGTGAAGCGCTGCATGCGTTCCGTAAGCCGGTCATTGTCGCGCGCGATTTGCACTAGCTCCATCAAGTCATGCTTAAGCTGACGATTCTGATCGCGTAACACTACGACCTGCCGCTCGATCAAAGACACGCTATCACCGCTATCATGCGGCACCGCTAACTCGGTGAGCAGGTGGGTATGTGTGAGGAAAAATTCAGGGTGAGAGCGCAGATATTCAACGATTTCTTTCTCGTCACTCTCATCGCTCAGGCCGGGTAATGTCTTCATAACTCAATCTTGCCCTCGAATACGCGGGTTGCTGGGCCCGTCATCCATACAGGCTCAGCCTTCCCCAACCAACTCACCAGCAATCTTCCGCCTGGCAAATCAACTTTGACCTTATTATCCAACCAACCTTGTCGAATACCCGCCACTACGGCCGCGCAAGCACCTGTGCCGCAGGCCAGCGTCTCGCCCACACCGCGCTCATAAACGCGCAAACGAATATGCGCGCGGTCGACGCACTCCATGAATCCTACATTAACGCGCGCTGGAAATCGCGCGTGCGTCTCGAGTTGCGGCCCGAGCGTGGCAACCGGTGCGCGTGCGACATCATCAACGCGCAACACGGCGTGCGGATTACCCATGCTCACTACGCTTAATTGAATATCCTGATCATCAACCCGTACAGCATAACTGAGCGCCTCATCGTCCGCCACAAACGGAATCTCGCGCGGGGCGGTGCGCGGCACGCCCATGTCTACACTGACTTGGCCATCCGCCTCGATGCGCGGACGAATTATACCGCCGCGCGTTTCCACCAGCATCTGATCTTTTTGCGTAAGCCCGGTTTCACGTACAAATAGCGCAAAGCAACGCGCCCCATTGCCGCACTGCTCAACTTCGCCGCCGTCGGCATTATAAATGCGATAAGCAAAATCAGCGGCTGGATCGCGCGCGGCCTCGACCAACAAAACTTGATCGCAACCCACGCCGAAATGGCGGTCGGCAATCAGGCGTATCTGCGCGGGGGTCAATGACAGCGGATGGGTCAGGGCGTCGATTACGACAAAATCATTGCCCAGACCGTGCATCTTGGTGAATTTAATCAGCATGCACGCTAGGGTACAACCTGCGCGCATTATTGCAAAGCCCGCTCAAGCTTACGTAAAGCCGATAACTGCTCTTCAAAATTTATCGATTTATAGCGCGAACTTGGCCGTGATCGAACAAATGAAGTCACTTTCTGACAAAAATATCAACTTGTCGACACTCATTCCTATCTTCATTACGTTCTCTTGATCGGCATCAGTGCGTCCTATCAGTGCGTCCTAAAAGAACCCACTACCGTAAGTGCCTAACCGTGCTTAATTTTTTAATTTTCTCTATTTGTTAGCCGTGCGTAGCGCTAGCAGTGGCATGCATATTGCCTTTAAGTGCTTATGGTGTGCTCGTGTGCGCCTACTAATAGGAATGAGTAAGTGGAACTGATAAGCCACAGCCAATAACCATTCCTTCCAAACGCTACTTCCAAATTTTTCGATTAGTCGTTACTCAATCTAAAACGCTATAAAAGAGGTCCATCAATGCCGTATTTCAATCAACCAGCCCTGCTGGCCCGTATTATATTTGCTCTTTTCACTACCTTTGTCATGCAAACTGCTCTCGCAGAAGTCAAAGACTACGCTGTCCAAGTGAGCGCGGTCGTTCAAGCTGCTCCCGCACAGATAACCCTCAACTGGCCGCGTGATTACGCTGCCACTGGTTACAGCATTTATCGCAAGGCCCTTGCCGCCACCTCCTGGGGCACGGCC
>JBDSOT010000160.1:0-3791 GCA_039914705.1 Gammaproteobacteria bacterium
GCCTGCGAGCAAGGTAATCAACGCGCCACTCGCACCTGCCAGCAGATCGCTGAAACCGATGATGCTGCCGCGTTCCGCCGCCGTGGTAAGCGCGGTCAATTCGGCCGTCGCAGCGACAAACGCGATGCTCCAGCCAAGGCCGATGCCAAACAGCGCCATCGCGTTGAACGCGACACTGTGTACGGCCATCAGCGACAGCACCGAAATAGCGAGCACTACCAGGCCCACTTGCATCGCCCGTGGCCATCCGATGCGTCCGATAAACTTGCCGACCAGCAGCACCAGCGCGAACATGCCCATGAAGTGCGCGCTCAACACCGGAAACACGGACTGTTGCGTGTGTCCATGGCCCGTCATGAGATAGCCGATCATGGCCATCATGCCCGCCATAACCGCGTAACTTGTTACTGCGACGATGATGGCTGTACGCACACCGGGACGGCATAGAATTTCTTTCAGCGGTGCAGCGGGGGCAGGTGCTCCGGAGGTCGTCTGCGCCGCCAGCAGTTCAGCAATACGGCACGGATCGGGGCGTACGCACAGCACCAACACCAGTCCCGCCAGCATGAAACCCGCCGCCCCATACCACGGGGTCACCGGCAACAGCATTGAGCTTCCCTGTAATAAAGGCATGAACACGAGCGGCCCCAGTAGCGCGCCGAATACGGCGCCGAACAACACCAGCGCGATGCCCCAGGCGCGGTGTTCCGGCGCATACATGTCCGCCGCCGCGACGCGCGCGAGTAAACCTGTGCCAAATCCGATACCCAAAAAAATAAATCCCGTCACCACCAACGGCAGGGCAAGCTGACGTATGCCCACGGCAGTGATGAGCGCACCGCACACGCCAATGCCGAAGCCCAATGCCAGCACAGGCACGCGACCATAACGATCCATGGCGCGGCCCGCCAGTAACGCGGCGACAGAGCCGGACAGGATGAACAGCGCGGGGCCAAGACCGGCAAGCAATGGCGCACCGGTGAGCGTAGCGAAGGTGACTGCCGCGACCGCCAGCACCAGTTGACCCATGCCGTATAACGCGGCCATGGAGGCCGCCAGAAAAAATGTGTTGCGGGCGATTATTTTTGAGAGGGGCGTGACGGCATCATTGTGATGGTTGTGCATATTTTTATTTTCCGTGCGAGATAACCTGAAGAGAAGAGCATCATGTTCACCCCGCTATCCGCTGGTTTATGTGGGATTAAAAGGGGAATAATTTTGAAAAGACCAGCTTATAGGCAAGGCACTGGTCACTTCAATAATCTGATCGACGGTAAATTCTACCAAACGCTGCGCGCCGGGAAATTTTGCGGCGTGTTGTTTGTCCCAAATTACCTTAGCCTTCCCGGTAAGCTGTAACGTCGTGCCTTTGTCAAAATCCACAAACAGCAATCCTGCTTGCGGATAGACGGAGATGTTGCCCAAGGTATTGAACATATTATTGCCGATGTAATCCGGCCACAGCAGCGTTTTTTTATCCACTATTTTCACAAAGCCCGGATTACCGCCGCGATGTGATGCGTCTGCGCCACCTTGAGGGTGAAAGCTACCTATAAAAAATGTATCGGCTTGCTGTATCCAGGTTTGCTGGGCCGCATTCAGCGTATCGCTGCGCGGTACTACGACCGCTGTTGGCACAGCTTCTGTTAATTCCCACTCACGCGCCTGAATGTATTTCGGGCAATTGGAATACACTTGCTCCGCATAAATCATGATACCGTTATCATGCAGTCGGCCCTGACCGTTCACACGCATCCGCCGGCGCGTGACGAACTGTATCGCCAGTATGCCTATATTCGGATTAGCTTGTAGATTCTCTCGCAGCGGATCGTGATCAAACGGTAGGCTGTCTATCTTCACGGTTTGTTCATCAATAGCACGGGTAAAACCCGGCTTGCCGGTCAGCACCGACACCCATACCTGCCCTTGTGCACCTACGCTACTCAGTACCACAAAAGGTTGGCGGCGCAGGAATTCCTGCGCCGCCGACGGTATCGTCGAGCCTATGATCTGACCAACACGATCAGCTTGACGTTGCACGCCTGCCCGCGCCTGCACCTCAAGCTCGCCGGAATGATACATTCAGTTTTTAGAAAAACCCGCAGGACGGAGCACCGGGTGTCGGAGCTTGGCAGCCCCCTGCGCCGCTGGGCGCGTAAATCTCCAGCCGGATACCGTCGGGGTCTTCGAAAAAGATGCCGCCCGATTGCGCGCCTTCCGCGTGTGGCACCACGCCATCGTAGTTGAAGGTCACGTTGAGTGCCTTCAACTTCTTTTCAAATGTCTTCACCGTATCCATGTCCGGCGCTTGAAATGACAGGTGATGTAAACCCGGTTGACCCTTTTCGAAATGGCCCTTGCTCTGCTGCCATAGCGTGATAGGGAGTTTGTCGCCATTACTTAAAAACGCCCACTCGCGTCCGGCTTGCAGCGACTCTTTTAATAACTGGAAGCCAAAGACTTCTTGATAAAATTGCTTGGAGCGTTGCATGTCGCTGACGTTGAGTCCTACGTGGCCGGTTTCTAGGGTATTATGAGTGTGCATAGTATTTTCCTCTTAGGTTTGGTGAGATTAAAATTGGTATAACCTTCTAAATAATGTTTAGGTAGTAAAACATAATATAAAATAACCTGTCAATATGTAATTTGATGGTTAGGATTGGCCCTTATCACGATGCCCAAACAAGACTTTATTTTTATTGCAGAAAATTTAGCCCTCGACCTGGTCAACACGCAGCTTATGCGGGATGGCGCGCCCGTCGATATACTCGAAGATTACGCTGCATTGGTCGATTGGCTTACACAGGCGGGGGTGCTGGACGCTGCTCAGGCCAAGGCGGCGCTGAAGAAATGGGGAAACAACGCGGAAGGCAAGCGTGTCTATGAGCGGGTGCGTCTTTTGCGCGGCGCGCTGCGCGCCATGGCGGAACACATTGTGGCGGAAAAGGCCGTGCCGCAGTCTAGCCTGAATGAAATCAATGAAGTATTACGTCATGGCACGGCTTACGTCCAGATAACACGTAAGTGCGGAGTATTTGAAAAGCGCTTACACGTCGATCATGCTGAAGCGATACAACTGATTTTGCCCATCGCTGAGACGGCAAGCGATTTGCTTTGTAGCGGTGATTTGACGTTGGTCAAGAAGTGCAACAATCCCAACTGCATATTATTTTTTTACGATACTACCAAAAATCACGCACGCCGTTGGTGCAGCATGGCCGGCTGCGGCAACCGCATGAAGGCGGCGGCACATTACCGTCGCCTTCGTGGGGATTAATCCTTTGCAGCTGTTCGTGTGTACAGCACACGCGACCCTTACGCTGCTAACCTATAAACAGCATACGCACGCCTAAAAATGCCAGGAAGATGGCGAAGTAGCGCTTCAGTTTATCCGCCGGAAGCGTATGCGCGAGCTTGGCGCCGAACGGCGCGAATAGCACGCTGGCAAGCGCAATTCCTGCGAAGGCGGGCCAGTAAATATAGCCGCTGCTCCAGGCGGGTAGTTGCGCCTCATTCCAGCCGGCAGCCATAAAACCAAGGGTTCCTGCGACAGCAATAGGCAGGCCGCAAGCCGCGGATGTTGCCACGGCCTGGCGTATACCAACATTGCACCATGCCAAAAACGGGACCGTGAGTGTCCCGCCGCCGATGCCAACAATCGCTGAGACGGTGCCGATAATAACTCCTACCAGGCTCATGCCCGTCCAGCCTGGCAACTGTCGGTGCGGTGTAGCCCTGACACCGAAACCAATCTGGGCGGCAACCAGTAGCTCGAATATTCCAAAGACTAT
>JBDSOT010000180.1:0-5648 GCA_039914705.1 Gammaproteobacteria bacterium
GAAACCCACTACCAAGACGAACAGCAAGATCAGCCATTTTTTTGAATCAGTCACGCCCCCATCCTCCGATTTGCGCGCAGCGCACGGCTGCCCCAAGTCCATACATAGCCTAAACCGCTTAACAGCGTGGTTATTAACACCGTGTAAGCAAATCCATAAATAATCCATTGTGGTAACGGCAGCAAACTTTTGGCAAGTAATACGGTAAATATCAGCAGAATCTGCGCCAGGGTATTGAGCTTGCTCAGCACGGTCGGTGTAAGATCAAAACGCCCGACCCGGTAATGATAAATTATCGCCCCCGCCACGATAACCAGATCCCGGCCCACCACCAGCACAACCAGCCACACGGGAATCTCACCCAGCCAGCCGAGGATGAGATAAGCAGCGACCAGCAATAATTTATCCGCCAGCGGGTCCAGAATCGAACCCAGGCGGCTACTCCATTGATAATTTTTCGCCAGATAACCGTCAAGCGCATCGCTGATGCCGGCAATCGCGAACAGCAACAGGGCAAAGCCATATTCGCCGTTCAATAACAACCACACCAGCGGCGGTACCAGCAGCATGCGCAGCAGGCTGATAAGATTAGGAATGTCGTTAGTGCGCATCGTGCGAACGGTGCACCGGGCCGGGCCGTAAAATTGCTCTTATCATACTTGCACGCTATGCGAGGCCGCCAGCCAAGTCAAGGATAATGCGACAGAAAATTTCCTATTTGCAGTGCGCGTGCGCGCCCGATACCATAGCGCCAACGTCAATGGAGCGACCCGTGATAAAAGATAAACCCTCTGTTCAAATAACGAGCGCCATCCCTGCTGAAACCCTGCAAACCGCTGCACTGAGTTATCGCGATGCGGGCGTCAACATTAACGCGGGCAACAGCCTCGTTGAAAAAATAAAACCTATCGCGGCACGCACCTCGCGCCCTGGGGTACTGGCCGGACTGGGTGGATTTGGTGCGTTATTTGAGCTTCCCGTGGGCCGCTATCGCCAGCCGGTATTAGTGTCGGGCGCCGATGGCGTGGGCACAAAATTAAAACTGGCCATCGAGACCGGCAGGCACGACACCATCGGCATTGATCTTGTCGCTATGTGCGTCAACGATATTATTGTGCAGGGTGCCGAACCCTTATTCTTTCTTGATTATTATGCCACTGCGCAGCTCGAGGTCGACACTGCCGCCGCCGTTATCCAAGGTATTGGGCGCGGCTGCGAATTAGCCGGCACCGCATTGGTCGGCGGCGAAACCGCAGAAATGCCCGGTCTGTATCAGGCTGGAGACTACGACTTGGCGGGCTTCTGCGTCGGCATCGTGGAAAAGGATCGCATTATCGACGGCAGCCGGGTCACGGACGGCGATGCCCTGATTGGTATCGCCTCGTCCGGCCCGCACTCGAATGGCTACTCGCTGATCAGAAAAATCATCGAGGTGTCGGGCGCAAATCTGATGCAGGATTTTCACGGCCAGAGTTTGGGCGAAACGCTGCTCACGCCAACCCGCATCTATGTGAAGGCCGTGCTCGAGATGATCGAAAAAATAAGCATACATGCCATCGCGCATATTACCGGTGGCGGGCTGCTGGAAAATATTCCGCGTGTATTACCGATAGGCGCTTGCGCGGTGCTAGATCGCACTGTCTGGCCGCGCATGCCGATTTTTGACTGGCTGCAACAGCAAGGTAATGTCTCGGACACTGAAATGTACCGTACCTTTAATTGTGGCATCGGTATGGTCATCTGCGTACCCGCCAGCGCGGCCGGCAAGGCCATAAAATTATTGGAGCAGCAGGGCGAGCAGGCCTGGCGTATCGGCCACATAACTGCACCGCACAAGGCCGATGCGGAGCGCGTTCTTATCCAAAATTGAATCACCCATCGGTAACGCCCGCACTGCCTACGGTTATTCTCATTTCCGGGAAAGGCAGCAACCTGCGGGCAATCATTCAAGCCGTAAAAAACGAGGCATTGCCGCTGGATATTCGCGCGGTCATCAGCAATCGCCCGCACGCTACCGGGCTGCAACATGCGCAACAAGCCGGCATTCCAACACGGATACTCGACCACGATCTGTTTCCCGACAGGCAACGATTTGACCAGGCACTGCGAGAATTAATCGACAGTTACCAGCCGCGCCTGATCGCACTCTCCGGTTTCATGCGCATATTGAGTAACGCGTTCGTGACACACTACGAGGGTAGAATGCTGAACATTCATCCCTCGTTATTGCCCGCATTTCCCGGCCTCAATACGCATCGGCGCGCACTTAATGCGGAAGTAAGGGAACACGGTGCCAGCGTCCACTTCGTTACCGGCGATGTCGACGGAGGTCCGGTTATTAGCCAGGCTCGCGTGCCGGTGCTGGCTAATGACACGGCTGAAACCCTGGGCGCGCGGGTACTAGAACAAGAGCACATCATTTTTCCTCAGGCCCTGCGCTGGTTCGCCGAAGGGCGGCTGTCCGTGAAAAAAAATAACGATGGTAAACTGTATGCGCTTCTTGATGGAACACCCTGTTCATCTGCACTATATCCATTAATCTGATCGTATGACTAACAGGAAATAGTATGAAACCTTCCCTCATTATTCTCTTATTACTTTCATTCGCAGCGACGCTCGCCTCTGCCGCGCCGCAACTATCCGGTTTCACCGCAAGCTACACGCTTAGCAAAGGCACCCTCACCGTCGGTGAATTGCAGCGCTCGCTGACACCACTGGATGATGGGAAATTCAAATTTGAATCCGCCATGCACGTCACCGGACTTGTGGCTGTATTTGTAAAAGATGAATTGTCCGAAAGCAGCGTTTGGTCCTATCACAACGAACAAATCAGGCCACATACTTATACTTATAGTAAAACTGGTGGCAAGAAAAAAGCTCAGCTCAAATTCGACTTTGACTGGGAAAATCATCTACTAAAAAATACCGTTGCGGGAACGGAATGGGAACTCCTTCTGCCCACCGGCGCTCAGGATAAAATTAGCTATCAGCTTGCCATCATGCGTGACTTGGCGCTCGGCAAGACCGAATTTGAATACCCCATTGCCGATAAAAAGAAATTTAAAACTTACCGTTTTAAGGTCATCGGAAAAGAAACACTGGACACCCCGCTGGGATCATTGGAAACCATCAAGGTGCAGCGCACCATGGAATCCAACGCAAAGGCCACGGTACTGTGGTGCGCGCCGAGTTTGCAGTATCTGCCGGTGCGCATAGAACAAAATGAGAAGGACGGTGACGAGTTCAGCCTGCTGATTCAATCCGTAACGGGATTTCCGGCGGGAGCTAAATTAAACTAATCAAAGGGATGGCGCAGGATAATCGTCTGCGCCCTATCCGGCCCGGTAGAAACGATGTCGATAGGCGTCTCGGTAATCTCTTCGATACGCTTGAGGTACGCGCGCGCATTGGTGGGTAGCGCGTCGTAATCGGTTATCCCCAGCGTTGACTCCTGCCAGCCGGGCATGTCGATGTATATCGGCTCACAATCCGCAAAGGCCTCCGCGCCCACCGGCGGGGTGAGCCGCTCGACACCATCACAGCGGTAACCCACACACAGGCTGATCGACTCCAGACCATCCAGTACATCGAGCTTGGTGATGCACAGACCCGATACACTGTTGATTTGATTAGAGCGGCGCAGCGCCACGGCATCGAACCATCCGCAGCGGCGCGCGCGCCCCGTCGTGGAGCCGAATTCATCGCCGCGACGCGATAAGTGTTCGCCCATGGCATCGAATAATTCCGTCGGAAACGGGCCGGAACCCACGCGTGTGGTGTAGGCCTTGGTGATGCCCAGGATATAATCGAAGCGCGCCGGCCCCATACCGCTGCCGGTGGCGGCGCCGCCTGCCGTGGTATTCGATGAGGTAACGTAGGGATAGGTTCCGTGATCAACATCCAGTAATGCACCCTGCGCGCCCTCGAACAGCACGCCTTCGCCACGCTTATACGCCTGATAGAGTAGCTCCGGCACATCGGCGATTAACGGTCTCAAGACGTCCTGGAAGCTCATCATTTGCTCCAGCACCTGTTGAAAACTGAGCGGCTCCGTCTTGTAATAATGCTGCAATACAAAATTATGGTAATCCATCACCTCGCCCAACTTGGCGGCAAAACGTTCGCGGTGAAACAGATCGCCAAGACGCAGCGCGCGGCGCGCAATTTTATCTTCGTAGGCCGGGCCGATGCCGCGGCCGGTGGTGCCGATCGCCGCCTTGCCGCGCGCGATTTCGCGCGCCTGATCGAGCGCGATGTGATAGGGCAAAATTAACGGACAGGCCTCACTGATCTTCAAGCGCTCACGCGCCGGGACGCCGGTCTTTTCCAGCATTTCGATCTCTTCGAACAAGGCCTGCGGCGAAAGCACTACGCCATTGCCGATCAGGCATGAGACATTCGCGCGCAGGATGCCGGACGGTATCAGGTGCAGGATGGTTTTCTGGCCGTCGATGACCAGCGTATGCCCGGCATTATGCCCGCCCTGAAAACGCACCACGGTGGTGGCGCGATCCGTCAGCAAATCGACGATCTTGCCCTTACCCTCATCGCCCCATTGAGTGCCGATGACAACGACGTTTTTGCCCATGTTATTTATTGTCCCCGTCGATGACTATCCAGCTATTGTCACGCTTTACGATAACGCGATCACAATTCATGTCCTTGGCGCTGCCCTGTTGCCCAGGCAACAGGCGAATCACGCGCTCACCTTCTCCGCGCAAATCATGGATAAGCGCCAGCAGTTTTGGATCATCTAACTCGGGTGCCAGAATGCCGCTGACTTGCGATGCGGCGGCCGGTGGCGCTAAGGCGATCAGGGTCTTGAGATCAGCACCGAAGCCGGTGGCCGGGCGCGCGCGGCCGAACACGCGACCGATGTCGTCATAACGTCCGCCCTGCGCAATAGCCTGGCCGTGGCCCGGCACGAAGGCGGCGAAGACCGCACCCGTGTAATAGTGATAACCGCGCAATTCCGCAAGGTCGAAATACAAGGTCATTGCCGGCAATTGGCGGCGTGCCGCATGTGCAAGTGTGCGTAAATTGGCAAGCGCATTTTGCACCTCCGCACCCGCGCCCTTCAGACTCGCCTCTGCCTCGTCTAATACTTCATCGTCACCGTTTAATTCCACCAGACTCACTAATCGCCGCCGCTGATCTTGCGTCAGGGTGAGCCGATTCAGGAAGTCTTCGATTTCGGCCTTATCCTTGCGCTGCAGGGCATCAAACAATAGGCCTTCCTGTTCGGCAGTCAGTCCGGCCTCACGCGCCAGCCCGCGGAAGATACCGACGTGACCGAGGTCGATGTGCACATCGCTGATGCCCGTGAGCATTAGCACTTCCACCATTAAGCACAGCACCTCGATTTCACTTTCTATACCGGCATGCCCGTACAATTCGGCACCGACCTGCAAGGGATTGCGCGAGCGTGAAAAACCGTCTGGGCGCGTGTGTAAAACCGTGTCGAGATAACACAGGCGCGCTGGGACATCGCGCTTCAGACGATGCGCATCAATACGCGCCACCTGCGGCGTCATGTCGGCGCGCACGCCCATCAAACGTCCGGTGAGTTGGTCGGTGATCTTGAAGGTTTGCAGATCTAAGTCATTGCCGGTACCGGTCAACAGAGATTCCAGATACTCGACCAACGG
>JBDSOT010000057.1:0-5577 GCA_039914705.1 Gammaproteobacteria bacterium
CGCGCGGAGTGATTTACCGCAACCTTCAGCGGCGCAATACCGGCGTCTTGCCATGCCTTGTTCTGTAGGCAAGCGGTTTTTAATATCCATTCGCCGAGCGGCACGATCATGCCGGTGTCTTCCGCTACATCGATAAACTTCGAGGGATTAATAAGGCCAAGGTCCGGGTGTTGCCAACGCACCAAGGCCTCGACACCCATGATATTCCCCGTCTCAAGCTCAACTTGAGGCTGATAATAAAGCCGGAACTCGTCCTGATCCAAGGCACGCTGAAGTTCGCTTGCCATGTTAAGCCGTTCCAAGGAACGTTTATTCATGCGCGGGATATGAAATTGGTAATTATTTCGCCCTTGCTTTTTGGCGTGGTACATGGCGACATCGGCATCTTTCAGCATGGTATCCACGTTATGTACATTAAGCGTGTAAGTTGAGATACCGATGCTGGTGGTGATGAAAATCTCGTAACCGTCTATTATAAAAGGGTTTGAAAAGGAATCGAGTATCTGTTGCGCAATGGTGGCGACATCTTCTTCGTTACTTATTTCCTCGAGAATGATGGTGAATTCATCGCCACCCAGACGGGCGACCGTATCGATTTCGCGAACACAATGGCTCAGCCGTTTCGCCACCGAGCGGAGCAATATATCGCCGACATAATGGCCCATGTTGTCGTTAATTTCCTTGAAGCGATCGAGGTCTAAAAACATGAGCGCGACAAGTTGGTTATTGCGTGCCGCACGCGCTATCGTGTGGCTTAGCCGGTCACGAAATAGAGTGCGGTTCGGAAGGCCCGTTAATACGTCGTATTGAGCTAGGTGCGCCAGGCGCTGCTCTGCTTGTTTGCGCTCGGTGATATCCGTCATGGTAACAACACAACCCAGTGGCTTATTCTGCGAGTCTAATAATTCTCCGGCACTGATAAGCAAATTAAACACCTGCTCGTCGTTACGGGTAAAGCTCGCCTCCATGCCTTTAAGCGCCTTCCCGCAGAGTACCGATGAAAGCGAAAATATTGTCTCATTTTTATCTTTATCAAGCTTATCGGCATCAACATACATTCCCGGATCGGGCGCCATTCCGGAATGGGCGCTCAAGACCATGGGAAAGACCTCATCGAAATGCCGGAGCATGAGATTTTCGCCACACAGGTGATGCGCCGCCTGGCTGGCGCGAATGATAGTCCCTGCATCATCGCAGACCACAATGGCCTCGGCTGCCTGATCCAGAATCGATTGAGCGAGTCTTCCCGAGGCCACAATTCCCTCATTGCGCTTTTGCAGGGTGAGGTCAGCGGCTATCAGGCAAACACCCTGCGCGCCTTCTATTGCCAGACTACTGATGGAAATATACGCCGGGACGGCGCTGCCCCTGCTGGTTTCCAGGTGCAGCTCACCTTTACTGTGAGCCTGTACGCCTTGTTGGAATAAGGTGTCAAAAAGCGGCCGATCTTTGGCTACCACGAAGCCGTGAATATCAGAGCCGATGACTTGCTCAAGCGGCGTATCGAGCATCTCAGAAAAATAACGATTGCAGTACATAATGGTGCCGTCCGTACCGATGGTGACGGCACCCTCCTGCATTTGCTCGACTAAAATCCGGTAAGGTTGTTCCGCACCCTTGAGGGTGAAAATTTGTTCGCCTTGTGGACCCATAACCACCAAGGCATCGACCTCTCCGCTGCGTATGGCGTTTAAAGTCTCTTCGGCCTCTTGAAGCCGCATGCGCAAATCTTCCAGATCAATGAGAAGATCGGTTTGTCCTTTTATTTTGTTAGAAGAGGCTGGCATGTGTTTGCTCTATGCAGGCACCGGCAAACCGGATTCCCCGGGGCTAAGGTCCAAGCCTGTAAGCACGCGATCGATATTAGCCATATCACCGATCAGCCTTCTCAAGGGCAGAGGCTGTCTTTTTATCAGCGTAGGCGCCGCTATGATCTGCTCCGTCTTCATTGAAGCGGGCTGCTGGTAAATATCAATTACCTTCAGACTGTATTTCCCATTGAGATACCCTTCACAAATACCTTTAATATTTTCGAGCGCACGCACCGATTGCGGGGATGTTCCGGCAACATACAAGGATAAGACATACCCTTCATTTTGAGATGTATTAGTATCTGCTTTCCGGATCTTCTTTTTCATAATGTGTTACCTCTATAGCTTTCAGGTAATTTTCTATCGAATTGATATTTATACCAGCCTGCTACGCACGTCAAGGCCTACGAGTACGCGCTCAGTGTTGGAGAGATCGCCGATTATTTTCCTGATGGGCTCCGGCAGCTTACGCACCAAGGTCGGGATCGCCAATATTTGATCACTGCTGGCGAGCTTTGGGTTGAGCATGAGATCTATCACCTCGATTCGGTAGCTCTCCTGAAGATATTCTTCGCATATCTTCTTAAGATTGGCGAGGGCAGCCATGGATTTGGGTGTACTCCCGGAGATGTACAGGCGTAAATCGAATTTCTTCCAAGAGCCGTCCTTTGCTTCGGATGTCAGTTGCTTATTCTTGCGCGGTGCTTTCGCTTCAGACGTCATTAGCGGGCTCCTTTGCGTTTCCTATTACCGGTGCCGATCGCCAATTCAGGCTTGGCCTTGCGGCTACGGGCCATCATGGTGCGATTGTCGTTTACCCTGCCTTCCAATATCTTGCCCTGCTCAATGAGCTTGTCAGACTCCGCTCTGCCTGCCTCAAAGGTGTCCCGCAACACGGCTATTTGCGCCTCCATCACCCTGCGTCTGCGCTCAAGATCGAGTTGATGATGCTCCGTTTCTTGTCGCTGCATCAAGGCCTCCGCCTCTTCCTTTGCCTCCTGCGCCAGTCGCGCCGAGCCGGTTAACACGCCGCCGGACCCGACATAGACATCGACCATATCTATGCCTTGAGCAGTGAAAATATATTCGCGGATCTGGTTGGAGTGCTCCATGCCACGCGATTTCAAGATGTGCAGACCGCGGTTGCGTTCGCCGCTCGATTGAATGGTCTCAAGCATGATCCAGGTATCCGCCAGCGATGAAATACCGACATCGGTTTTTTCGAGGTTGCCATCCGGCGAGCTCAGATCGTTGAGGATGGCGGTGATGCCGTTGAATTTCAAAAAGTCGATTAAGCGCGTAACCATGATTTGCGCATCGAGCGGGCTACCGACAGAGGTAAACGTTGAGATAGGATCCACAACCACCACGGCCGGCTTGAACTCACTGATGAAATTGTGCATCGTCAAGAGATGCATTTCCAGACCATGCGCCATGGGTCTTGCCACGTGGACTTTCAGCAGGCCTTTTGTTACCCAAGGCTGCAAATCGACGCCGATCGAGCGCATGTTGCGAATAATCTGGCTTTCGGATTCCTCAAAACTGAAGAATAGAGCGCGCTCGCCACGCCGGCAGGCACTCTCAACGAATTTAGCTGAAAAACTGGTCTTGCCCGTTCCCGCCGTACCCGAGATTAAAATACTGGTGCCGCGAAAAAAGCCTTTACCTCCTAACATCGCATCGAGCGAGGGGATGCCCGATGAAACACGTTCCGTCATGGCCTTGTGTTCCAGCGACATGGAGGTTACCGGTAAGACTGAGATACCCTTTTCATCAATCAAAAATGGATATTCATTCGTGCCGTGCCGAGTGCCGCGGTATTTAACGACGCGCAAACGCCGTGTGGAGGTTTGGTCATTCACCCGATGGTCGAGCAGAATCACGCAATCGGAAACATACTCCTCCAGGCCGTGACGGGATGTCGTGCCGTTCGGGCTGCGCTCGCCGGTGATGATGACGGTTACGCCCTTCGCCTTCAGCCAGCGAAATAGGCGACGCAACTCGGCGCGCAGGATGGTGGCATTCGACAAGCCGCCGAACAGGGCCTCCAAGGTGTCCAGTACCACGCGTTTGGCGCCGATAGAATCGATGGCATATTCCAGGCGGATAAATAGACCTTCAAGATCGTATTCGCCGGTTTCTTCGATCTCCGAGCGCTCTATATGAACGTGATCGATAAGGATTTTTTTACGCCGCTCCAGGTCCGCCAGATCGAATCCCAGCGAGGCCACATTATTGGTCAGCTCGTCCGCCGTTTCCTCAAAGGCCATAAAAAGACCCGGCTCTTTATACTGCATCGCACCGCGCACCAGAAATTCCATGGAAAGCAGCGTCTTGCCGCAACCCGCGCTGCCATAAACGAACGTAGGCCGGCCGGTAGGCAGGCCGCCAAAGGTAATCTCATCGAGCCCCTGGATACCCGTAGGTGATTTTTTCAGCGTATCAGGACTGTTTTTCTTGGCTTTTAGTGTTGGCATCTTCGATATCCCTACCTTGATTGCAATGCAGCGCGGTTATTAAAGTCACCGGTCATATTTTTTGATGGTATTCGAAGATAAGCATAAATCCCTTTGCTACCTCTATCCCTGCGGCTATTTCAGAGGGGGGTTCCTGCAAGATGTCATCCCTTGCTTGGAACGGATGGTCGTTTACTGACCTGCACTGTGCTAGCGGATTTAGGCATTTTCATGTGATCTCAACGCCACATCCATGGATAACCTTAGCATGCGAATCACTGAATTTCTACAGTTTGGAGCGTAACAGTTGGTGTTTCTGATCCGCACCCGGTTTTTAGTTTTCGCGGCGCATTACGGGCAATAACAGCCACCGGTCGAACGAAGATGCCCCGGCGCTTTGGAGCGACGGGCCGGGAATCCGATCGCCCAACAGGGATGTTGGTCGGGGCGAGAGGGTGAGGTGCGTAGCAACGAACGCCCGGCGCTTTGGAGCGATGGGCCGGGAATCCGATCGCCCAACAGGGATGTTGGTCGGGGCGAGAGGATTTGAACCTCCGACCACCTGGACCCCATCCAGGTGCGCTACCAGGCTGCGCTACGCCCCGTTTATTCGATCGTGTAGATTACATTTTGAAGGGAGGCAAATCATACCTTACCTGCAAGTAGATATAAATTAAATTATTCGTCTGCCTGTAATCTCCATGCCTCCCGATTGGCCTTCATCCAGCCTGAAGATTAACTGCTTTCCCGCTGGCTACGCCGGGCCTTGAAAAAAACCGTCAGCACATTGCCGCATGCCTCGGCCAATAACCCACCTTCGACAGTGACCCGATGATTTAAATGCGGAAATTGAAAGGCATCCAGCACACTGCCCGCGGCCCCGGCCTTGGGGTCGTGCGCACCGAACACCAGACGTGCGATGCGCGCATGCACCATGGCGCCCACGCACATCAGGCAAGGCTCCAGCGTCACATAGAGCGTGGCGCCGTTCAGACGATAATTGCCGATGTGGCCCGCGCCCGCACGCAGGGCCATGATCTCGGCGTGTGCGCTTGGATCGTGGCTGGTAATGGGATGATTCCAGCCCTCCCCTATGATCTGATTATCCTTCACGAGCACGGCGCCCACAGGCACCTCGCCCTCCGCGCCGGCGCGCTCGGCAAGTTTCAGGGCCTGACCCATCCAATCAATATCATTCAACATGCGCTTTTACGACTCTCCGCTTGCATTGATGCGCGCCGCAAAATATTGGCGCGGTTATGGGCATGTCGCGTCGGTTCGGGGATTCGATACCCGCCACCGCATTGCAG
>JBDSOT010000090.1:0-8654 GCA_039914705.1 Gammaproteobacteria bacterium
CGCAACGGTGCGAGACTCCAGCGCAGGATGCTGCCCTGCACGGCAAGCAATACCAGCGCAACCCCGATAAGCCAGCCCCACAGGCTGCGGCGAAAACTTTGCACCTGGGTGTGCATGCCATCGAGATTTTCCGCAACGCTGAAGATATAGTCGCGCGCGTTGCCCTGATTCGTTTCCCAGGCAACACCAAAGCTCAGCGCCGAGAGCACGATGCCATCTGCGATGGTAAGTGTTTCCAAGCGCCGCTCGCCCGCAGGAAGTTTGCTAATGAAGGGAATTTGCAATCCAAGTGCGGAGGACGAGCGCCAGACTTGCGTACCATCAGCGCCACGTACCTCGGCATACAATCCCGAACCGGGTGTAGAGAAGCGTGCTTCCGGCAAGCCATCGGGTAGACGTAGTTGTCCGCTGGCGTCGAGTTCTGCTGCGCTGAGCAATGCGTAAATATTACCCTGCAGGCGATCCTGCAACGCGGACTCGGCGCTGGTGCGAAACGCGCGATCGAGAATGATTCCGGTGATACCGAGAAATGCCGCGAGCACGAGACTGGCGGCCATAAGCAAACGGGTGTTGAGGGATTTCACTGGACGCCGGCGCGATCCAGGGTAAAACGGTAGCCCCTGCCGCGCAGGGTCTCGATGGGGAAAAATTCATTATGCGGATCCAGTTTGCGGCGCAGGCGGCCGACGAACACTTCGATAACATTACTATCGCGGTCGAAATCCTGCTCGTAAAGATGTTCGGTCAGTTCGGTCTTGGATACCGGCTGGCCGTTGTGCAACATCAGGTACTCAAGCACCTTGTATTCGTAGGCGGTGAGTTCGACGAACGCATTGTTTACAGCGACGGTTTGCGCAACGGTGTCCAGCTCCACCGGCCCGCAACGCAGAATGGGCTGCGACCAGCCCGCAGCGCGGCGTAACAATACCTTGATACGTGCGAGCAATTCTTCCATCTGAAAGGGCTTGACCAGATAATCATCGGCACCAGCCTCCAGGCCCTCAACCTTTTCCTGCCAGCGGCCACGCGCAGTCAAAATTAAAATGGGGAAATCCTTGCCTGCGGCGCGCAAGCGGCGAATAACATCGACACCGGGGAGGCGCGGCAATCCCAAATCAACCACCGCTACATCAAAGGCGAATTCACGGCCCTGATACAAACCGACCTCGCCATCCGCCGCAGCTTCCACGGCATAACCTTCGGCGTGCAGGCGCGCCACCAATTGATCGCGCAAGGCGGCCTCATCTTCGATTACCAATACGCGCATCGGTGCGTTGTCAGTCGTCGCTGGCGGAACTGTTAGCGTGGCTCGCCGCCATCTTCATCCACCGTCACAGTGCGCACGCGGCCATTGGGTGTGAGCACCTTGATGCGAATGCGCTCACCGTTATCCCCGTCCACGTCGGCGGATAGTACGCGCCCGCCGGTTTCGCGACGCACCTGGCCGGCGGCGCGGTCAAGGCGGCGCTCATCATGTTGACGGTGCGTTTCTGCTCCGTCATGCCTGCCGCGCGCATCGACACCGTCATTATAGGGCGCGGCGTAAGCGGACAAGGCCATGAAAGTCAGCAGCATTACGGATGCAATTTTGTGTGTTTTCGATACCATCGAAATTCATCCTATAAATTAATGCAGATTCAAAAAACGCGGTGACATGTTCAAACTCTAGCCCGCCTGCCAACAAAGGCAGACGGGCAGAGCCACCGTTAGTCGTCGTCACCATATCGTGAATATCCTGACGGCACCTGGATGCGAATCTTGTTGCCGGGGCGATAGTCGGTTTGCGTCTCGTAGACCCCGCCACGATAACGATACGTCACATGGTAACCTGCGGGGCGACGCTCTTCGTAATAATTGTTGACCGTCTCGCAACGCTGCTGATAGTCCGGATAGCCGTAGCTATTGCCACGCGTTAAGTCACGCCCAACGGAGCCTCCCAACACAGTACCGGCAATTGTCGCAACATCCCGGCCGCGTCCCTTGCCAACCTGATTACCGAGCACACCACCGAGGATGCCGCCGGTGATGATGCCGGTGTAGGAATCATTGCCGCTGTTACGATACCTCACCGGTTCATCATAGCATTCGCGCCGTGACGAAGGGACCCGCACGCTTTCGTAGATCGGGTGCGACTCAATAACCTTGGCGTAGTCGTAGCGATCCCTGTTGCGGCGTGCGTCGTAATATCCGTCGTGGTCAAAACCGTTGTCATACTCATAATAATCTTCACCGTGGCCTTTACCATATCCCTTGCCCGTGGCGAAGGCTGCGGGGGCAAGCGTCATCGACAGCAAGGCCACACCCAACACCAAACCCGTTGCTTTCATCATGTCTCTCCTCGTTAAAATGATTATCTGGCTGCAAGCTGCTTTCCAGCGGCCTGCACGTCCGGACAGAAATACTCTCCAGACGGTTGCCAGATTAAGCCAGCGAGGCTGAATGCATGCTGAATGAAAACGAGGTGATTGGGCGTGGGGGAATGAATATTACAGATGTGTGATCGCACTGATTTGCTTTAAGGCACTTTATGCAAGGTGGGCAGTGCCCACCCTACATATAAAGTGGCAATGCCCACCCTACCTATAAATCGAAAACTATTGCGGCGGTTGTATGGCGATAAACAACGCGCCTTCCCCGCGCTGTACATTGAACAGCAAAGGTTCGCGCCGGTTACCCTGCGTGGCATTCACGAGATCGTCTGGCGTACGCACTGGTTTGCGGTTAATTGAAGTAACGATGTCGCCGGGACGCAGACCTGCCTGTGCAGCCAGCGAACCCTCCTCAACCCGCATCACCGGGATTCCGTTAATACGGCCAAACAATGCGGAGCGTTCATCAACGGCCCCGAATACGACACCGGCCAGGCGCGGATCATCTTGTCCCGCCGCAGGCGCGCCTGAGCTACCAGCAGTTACTTGCAGTTCGATGGTTTGCGCACGGCCATCGCGCACAACCTCCAGGCGCACCTTTTTACCGACCGGCGACAGCCCGACGGAATTGCGCAGCACGCCCGCATCGCGCACCCCTTGCCCATTGACGGCGGTAATTACATCACCCGCCTTTAAACCCGCCTTATCCGCCGCCGACTCGGGCAGTACCTGCGTAATCACCGCACCACGCAAGCCATCAAGCGGTAGATTAAATGCCTGCGCCAGTTCGGGCGTGAGATCCTGCACCTGCAAGCCCAGCTGGCCACGCTCGACCTTGCCGAACTTCACCAATTGCTCCATCACGTCGTGCGCCATGTTGATGGGGATGGCAAAACCAATGCCGATATTGCCGCCGCCCGGTGCCAATATCGCGGTATTAATCCCTACCAGTTCACCGCTGAGATTGATCAGCGGGCCACCGGAATTGCCGGGGTTGATCGAGGCATCGGTCTGAATAAAATCTTCATAACCGCCAACACCGAGCAGGCCCAAGCCGGTGCGGCCCAACGCACTTACGATACCCGAGGTTGCCGTCTGGCCGAGGCCGAACGGATTACCGATGGCCACCACGAAATCCCCCACGCGCAGCCGCGCGGAATCGCCTAATCGAACCGCCGTGAGTCCTTCCGCCGGAACCTGTATCACTGCGACATCGGTGTCTTTGTCGGTGCCGATAAGTTTGGCCTTGAGGTTGCGCCCATCGCGTAGCGTCACCGTCACCTCGTCGGCATTGGCGATGACATGATTATTCGTCAACACATAACCGCGTTGCGCATCGACGATGACGCCCGAACCCAGGCTTTGGGTTTGGCGCTCGCGCGGCAGGTTGTTGGGAATATCAAAAAAACGGCGGAAAAACGGATCGCTGAGCAGTGGATTGTTTTGAATGGCTATATGTCCGCGTGTGGAAATATTCACCACGGCCGGCGTCACCTGCTCCAATATAGGGGCGAGACTGGGCAATTGTACGCTACGCCCATCGGTAAGCGGCATGGCGGGCACTACTGCCGCCGGCAGCGCAGAATGGCCGCCCAGCGACAGCATTCCTGCGAACAGGCCGACCAAAATCAGCAATGCGGCGCGTGGCTTTATTGATTTCATTGTTTACCTCGTTGATAGATAAGATAGGGTGACATAACCATTTTATGAAGGGTATGCCGAAAGACGGGGCAGTGCGAACTAGGAGTTTGGACTGCGCAAAAAGTTCCTTTAGTCCCATAACGGCGACCTGATTCCTATACTATGGTTCATAAAAACCGGTTTAGTTTTATACATGAGGCCACCATGACACACCGTTATATTTTGACCCTGTCGTGCCCGGATCGGATCGGCATTATCGCTCAAGTGAGTTCCTTTATCGCCGCACACGGCGGTGGCATCGACGAGAGCGCCAGTCATACCGATGCGCACCTGGGCTATTTTTTCATGCGTCAGGAGATTTTTGCCGATTCGCTGACCTTGAGCCTGATTGAATTTCGTGAAGGATTTTCGAAACTAGCCGCCGGTGTCGATATGCACTGGACGATCAGTGATTCCTCAGTGAAAAAACGCGTGGTTATCCTGGTGAGCAAACAGGATCATTGTCTTGTTGATCTACTCTACCGCTGGCGCAGCCGCGATTTTATTTTTGATATCCCGTGCGTAATCTCCAACCACGATGATTTGCGCGACGTAGTCGAGTGGCACGGTATTCCCTATATTCACGTTCCCGTTACGTCTGCAAACAAGATTGCCGCGCACCAGGAAATGCGGCACCTGTTCGAACACTATAACGGCAACCTGATGGTGCTCGCGCGTTACATGCAAGTGTTACCTGCGGATATGTGTGCCGCCTATCCCGGAAAAATAATGAACATCCACCACGGCCTATTGCCTGCCTTTGTCGGCGCAAAACCTTACCATCAAGCCTTGGAGCGTGGGGTAAAACAGATCGGTGCAACCTGCCATTACATTACCCCTGATCTCGATGCCGGACCCATCGTTGAACAGGATGTAATCCGCGTGGATCACACCGATACTATCGAAGATTTACTCCAACTGGGCAGGGATGTTGAAAAGACCGTACTGTCGCGCGGGGTGCGCTATCACGTCGAAGATCGCGTACTGATGCACGGCAACCGAACGGTAGTATTTAACTAAGGGAAGCTCTGAATAAGTCCATTCTGGACTTCTCAGAGCACGGTGCATCCCTGCACCGCAGGAACCTCTGACTTAATCAGAGGTTCCTAAGGCTAAGGCTTGGGTAAAAATTCACTTTCCAGCAACTCCTTGACCTTCGCTATCTCCTGCCGATGTTCGTCACTCACACTCGGATAGTCCGGCTTCAACGACTTTAACCTGGCGACAATAATGTCGGCGATCAGCGCGCGTGTGAACCACTTATGGTCGGCGGGAATGATGTGCCACGGCGCCCATGATGTGCTGGTGTTATTCAGCATCTCTTCATAGGCGTGCATATATTTATCCCAATGCGCGCGCTCCTGAGCATCCCGCAGTGACACTTTCCACTGTTTTTCCGGTGTTTCGGCACGCGCCAGTAGTCGCTGCCTTTGTTCTTCTTTCGAGACATTGAGAAAAAATTTTAAAATGATGGTGCCGTTACGCACTAGGTGTTTTTCGAAGCCGTTGATTTCGTCGAAGCGTTTTCCCCAGATGTCTTTTCCCATGGCCTCGGGTGGCATATGCTGAAGCTCCAGAATCTTGGGATGGACGCGGACAATCAGCACTTCTTCATAGTAAGAGCGGTTGAAAATTCCGATGCGTCCGCGTTCCGGAAGCGCACGATTGCAGCGCCAGAGATAATCGTGGTCAAGCTCTTCATGAGACGGTGCCTTAAACGAAAATACCTGGCAACCCTGCGGATTCACGCCCGACATGACATGTCGGATGACGCCGTCCTTACCGGCCGTGTCCATCGCCTGAATTACAATGAGCAGGGCATAGGTGTCCTGTGCATAAAGAGTTTCCTGGTACTTTGCCAGACGCTTCACATCCGCGCGTAATTTCGGCAAGGCCTTACCCTTATCGGGAAAGTCGCCTGTGAAATTCGGGCTGTAATCTTTCAGGTAAATAGTCTCGCCCGGTGTGGCGATAAAAGGCTTATGGTCCATGTTGTTCTCCCTTAGATATTTTTATTTACTAACTCGCGATGACGGAAACAGTTTAGCGTGTGATCGTTGATCATGCCGACCGCCTGCATAAAGGCGTAACAAATGGTTGAGCCAACGAACTTGAATCCTCGGGCTTTTAAATCTCGGCTCATTAAATCGGATTCTTTTCTATTGGCGGGCACATCCTCCTGCATGGCCCAGAGATTCTGGATAGAAATTCCGTTCACGAATTGCCAGATGTAGCGATCAAAGCTACTGAACTCCCGCTGCACATCAAGGAATGCTTGCGCATTGGTTATCGCGGCGTGAATTTTTAGACGATTGCGCACAATACCCGGATTGATCAATAGCTCGTCTATTTTGGTTTGCCCATATCCGGCGACCAATGCCGCATCAAAGCCATCGAATGCCAATCGATAATTTTCGCGCTTTCTCAAGATGGTTATCCAGCTAAGCCCGGCTTGCGCACCTTCCAGAATCAGAAACTCAAACAATCGGTGTTCATCGTGTACCGGCACGCCCCATTCATTATCGTGGTAGTCGATGTATAAAGGATCTTTGCCTGCCCATGCGCATCTTGTTTTCACGTAGGGGTACCGCTATTAATTCCTGACCCGGCAATATTCATCGAGTTCGCGCAGCAAGATTTGTTTTTTATCGGCATCCAGAAACGCGGCCTGAAATGAATTTCGCGTGAGCCGGTAAATGTCATCGCGACTCAGATTCAGCGCCTGTTGCGCGGCCTCATAATTTTCCACTATATAGCCGCCGAAATAAGCCGGGTCATCTGAGTTCACGGTTACGCATAATCCTTCATCGAGCATCTGTTTAAGGTTGTGCATCTCCATGGAATCGAACACTCGCAGCTTCACATTCGAGAGCGGGCAAACCGTCAGCGGAATACGCCGGAGTACAAGATTTTCGACCAGTTCAGGGTCTTCCATACAGCGCACACCGTGATCAATGCGCGCTACTTTCAATTGTTCCAATGCCTGCCGGATATAGTCGGGCGGGCCTTCCTCGCCCGCGTGGGCAACCGTCAAGAAACCTTGCTCACGCGCC
Organism: Gammaproteobacteria bacterium; assembly: GCA_039914705.1. Classification (GTDB taxonomy): domain Bacteria; phylum Pseudomonadota; class Gammaproteobacteria; order SURF-13; family SURF-13; genus JBDSTW01. The sequence continues at coordinate 7,103 of JBDSOT010000090.1, forward strand.
TTATCGAACACCGCTTTAAAATTCTTCGGCGGATGATTCACCTCGGAGGAATCCAGCCCGACAGCGATGATCCAATCCTTGTACGGAAGCGCCTGTATTAAGATCTTCATCGCCACGTCTGCGCTCAGATGACGCAGGAAACACATAATCATCTGCGACGAAATACCCAGTAGTCGCTCGCCGTCAAGCAAGGCATTATGTATGCCGTTCACCACCGTTTCAAATGCCACGCCCCGATCCGTGTGGGTCTGTGGATCAAAGAAAATTTCCGTGTGCCGCACGTTTTGTTCCGATGCCTTTTCAAGATAGGCCCAGGTCATATCGTAAAAATCCCGCTCATGCATGAGGACACGGGCACCAGCGTAATAAATATCCAGAAAGGATTGCAGATCGCTGAAATTATAGGCCTTGCGCACCTCTTCGACGGATGCAAAGGGCAGCGCAATATGGTTGCGCGCGGCAATTTCAAACATCAATTCAGGTTCAAGCGATCCCTCGATGTGGATGTGCAATTCTGCCTTGGGAATATCGCGAATAAACGCCTTCACGGAAATCTCCTGGAATTTAATTGTTGCCGATCTTTTTTATAGTTATCCATTAATCGCTGCAAGCCCCAGGCTGGCGAGATAAATCAATAAGCCCGCCAAGCCGCCCACTATCGTGCCGTTGATGCGAATCCATTGCAGGTCTGCGCCTATCTGGGTCTCGATCAGTCGTGAGGTAGTGTTGGCATCCCAACGGCCAACTTCCTGCGTAATTAATTGAGACATCTCATGACGATATTTCTGCACCGAGCGCGACACTAGAATCTGAAAGGTGCGCTCGATTTTGAGCATGATCTCTGTTTCTTTTTTAAGCGCCAGTGTTGTCGCCTGAATCCATTCGACGCTGGCCTGGCGCACCGCCGAATCGGGATCGGTACAGTGCTTTAACAGCATGGGCTTTATTTCCAGCCATAATTCTTTTAGATAAGCTTGCACGGCGGGGTCTTGCAGGAGATTTTCCTTGATGTCTTCGCATTTTTTCCGCAGTTCAGGCGAGTTATGCAGATCGTCCGCGAATTTATTCACCAGCGCGTCGAACTTCTGCCGGGCTTCGTGTTCGGGATCACTCTGCATCTCTTCCAAGGTCTGACTTATATTAGTAACTACCTTGCGAAACGCCACGCCGCGCAGAATACGCGCCCACCACGGCAGCTCCTGCTCGATCTTCTCCATCAATTGCGGCTTGTATTCCTCGAACAGGTCTGAAGCAACGACGACCCCTTTATCGAAAAGTTCGTCATGCTTGCCATTGGCCGTGAGGGTATGAATCAGATCGCCGATTAGCGGCGCTATTTCAATTTGACGCAGCCTGTCCAGAATATGTCTGCTGATGAACTGTTTTATTTTTTCATCTTCCAGCGAACGCAGCATCCACTCGACGAGCGATGCGGATTGCTGAACCGCCATTCTGCTTCCCTTCTCACTGGCCAGCCAATCCAGCAGGCGCTCCGTGATCTTCATATCCGCCAGCTTCGCCTTCACCACGCTGGCACGCAGGAAATGCGTTT
>JBDSOT010000101.1:0-5769 GCA_039914705.1 Gammaproteobacteria bacterium
ATTCGATGATTTGACCGCCGCTCATTTTGATCGCGTGGCTATACTTAGGCCTGAGCTTGTGCTGTTCGGCTCCGGTGCGCGCCTGCGTTTTCCGCTACCCGCCCTGACGGCAAATCTGCTGAATCAGGGGATTGGTGTTGAGGTAATGGACACGGGCGCTGCCTGTCGTACCTACAATATTCTTATCAACGAGGGGCGCAATGTGGCGGCTGCCCTGTTAATGATCTAAAGCGGTAACCTGCCGGTCTGAATCGTTAATTCTTTGCCGGCAAGTAAAGCAGCGGGTCTACGGGTTTGCCGTCTTTGCGAATCTCAAAATACAGCATCACACGCTCTGCTCCGGTTTTGCCCATTTCCGCAATTGGCTGTCCGAGTCTTACCTGATCGCCTTCTTTAACGAGTATTTTTTTATTATGAGCATAAGCACTTAGGAAGGATTTATCATGCTTTATGATAACTAACTCTCCAAGCCCGATCAGCCCGCTTCCCCGGTAGACCACGCGCCCCGCAGCAGCAGCGTGAATCTGCTGGGCCTCTTTACCGGCGATGCTCAAGCCCTTCTCGGTGAGGGAAAACCCTTGAATTAAGGCACCTTGCGTGGGCCACCTCCAGAGTAGAGTGGAATCCGCCAGGCCTGTCCTTGGCACCGAGGCCACGGGAGTATCTAACACTGATGCGGGCGGCGTTGCCGCTATTCCCGAAGATGTGAGCGGCGGAGGAACCGCCCCAGATGATGGCCGCCTCACTATCATCGCAGCCTTGGGTGGAACAACCTGTAACAGCTGTCCCCGGTAAATCGGGTAAGGCGGCTGGAGCTTATTCCATTCGGCGACTTGCCTAGCCTCGTAACCATAGGTCGCCGCAATTGAATAAAGCGTATCGCCGGTGCGAACTTGGTGGAAGGCCGTTTTATTCGCAGGCTGTGCCGCTGGCGTTACCGCCGCGACGGCTGGCGAATTGGAGATGGGTTGCGAATCGGAGGCGAGGTCTTTACTGCTCACCGGTGCAATCGCCTGATTACCGCCGCAAGACAGGAGCATCAGGCCGGCTAATAGCGCAAGCGCGCACTGTTTCATAAGCTGCATGAATGAACATCGCCGCATCAGCGCGTGACTCCCGCACGTAGGGGGACAAAGCTGACCTTGCCTAAATTTTCCTGCTCGTACCCTTGCGGAGTACGTTTCAAAAGTATGAGGTCCTGCGAGCCGCGTTCGCCGACCGGGATAATCAGCCGACCCTGTGCGCCAAGCTGTTCGAGCAATGCCTGGGGGAGTTCGGCCGGGGCCGCCGTGACGATAATTGCGTCATAGGGCGCATGATCAGGCCAGCCCCAGCTGCCGTTGGTGTGTTTCACGTGGATATTACGCAGCTTGAGCGCTGCAAGCCGGGTACGCGCGTATTGCAGCAAGGCATCTATGCGCTCGACGCTGAATACTTCGCCTGCGAGTTGCGCAAGAATGGCGGCTTGATAGCCCGAGCCGGTGCCGACTTCCAATACCTTATTAAGCGGCCCGCTATTGAGCAGAGCCTCGGTCATGCGCGCCACCACATAGGGTTGCGAGATCGTCTGCCCGTGACCAATCGGCAGCGCGGTGTCTTCGTAAGCGCGGCTCGCCAGCGCCTCGTCCACGAATATATGACGCGGCGTGTCACGCATTACATCCAGCAGGCCCTGGTGCCGGATGCCCTGCTCCTGCAGGCGCTTGATCAGGCGTTCGCGTGTGCGTTGCGAGGTCATGCCGATGCCGCGATGAAGTACGCTCATGTGCGCTTCATTTCCTTATGCGCGCTGGCTATCGGGATGACGTCTTCACACACCTCGGGAAAGGCGCAACGTGCCAGCCAGCTTGCCACCTGGTCGAGTGCGGTATAGCGTGTAAGATCAACCAAGATGGGCGTGAGCGACACATAATTATTGCGAATGGCATGGAAGTCGGTGCCCGGGCCGGCGTCTTGCTCCGCACCCGGCGGTCCTACCCAATAAATAGTGCGGCCGCGCGGATCAATGTTTTTCACCACCGGCTCGGCCTTGTGCCGATGTCCAAGCCGCGTGGCTTCAAAACCGGCCAGCCTTTCCCACGGCAGATCAGGCACGTTCACATTTAAAATGGTGTCCGCCGGCAAAGGATCTTCCCGCAGACGCTCGATCAGAAATTTAACCACGCGCGCCGCCGTTTCGTAGTGATGCTGCCCAACCAATGACACAGCCAGCGCGGGCAGCCCGAGGAAACGCCCCTCCATGGCAGCGGCGACCGTACCCGAGTAAAGCACATCATCACCCAGATTGGCGCCGGCGTTGATCCCGGACACCACCATATCCGGCTCATCTTCCAGCAAGCCGGTAATGGCCAGATGTACGCAATCGGTCGGCGTGCCATCCACGCGCATAAACCCATTCTGCTCGCGCACCGCCCGTATCGGTGCATCCAGCGTAAGGGAATTACTCGCCCCGCTACGGTCGCGGTCAGGGGCAACCACATGCACCTCGGCGATCTCGCTTAAGACCCGGGCCAGGCACACAATGCCGGTCGACTGGTAGCCATCGTCATTACTTATCAATATTTTCATATTTTCGCTATGATCCGTAGATCAATGGGAGTATTCAAGCATCTCTGACTAGCCTATTTTACTACGCCCTGTGGGCGCGCGCAGGCTTAAACACTTTGCTAGTCGAAGTTTACCGGATAATCGGCCGGGCTAGACAATCAGCCGGATGTGTGCAGATGATATACATTGAAATTATCCAGCCTGTCTTGGCCTTGTATATGCAAAAATACCGCCAAACATGCGGATAATGATTGCTATTTCAACCAACTCAATCAGCCATGGCCAAACCACCTAAAGTTAGCGATGCCGACCGCGAATTATTTCGCCGCGAGATTGATAGCGTCACCCCGTTGCGTCACGATAAGATTACACCGCCGCGCCGGCGGCCGTCGCCCCTGCCACGGCAAACCTTGCTTGAAAACGAGCGTGTGCTGCGCGATATGCTCTCGGATAATTTCGACCCCGCTGAAGTGGAAACCGGCGAGGAATTATTGTTCAGCCGCCACGGCCTCCAGCACGGGCTGCTGCGCAAATTGCGGCGCGGTAAGTTCAATATTAATATGGAACTTGATCTGCACGGTATGACGGTACCGCAAGCCCGCGATGCCCTCACGCAATTTCTGCTGGAGTGCCGCGCCACCAACAGCCGCTGTGTACGCATCATCCACGGCAAAGGCCACGGCTCACTTCACAAGCAGCCCGTGCTCAAAGGCAAACTCAATGTCTGGCTACAACAACGTGATGAAGTGCTGGCTTTTTGTTCGGCCCGCATTGAAGATGGTGGCACCGGAGCGGTATACGTCTTATTGAAGCGGGCCTGATACATGTAGCTAACGCCATGCGCAGAATTCTATGAATCGGATTCGTTTAACAGTACTACCGCATAAGCGCCAATGCCCTCCTGGCGGCCGATGAATCCCATGCCTTCCGTAGTCGTTGCCTTGATGTTGATGCGCGAAATCGGAAGTGCCGTATCCTCACTCAGATTTAAACACATCGCTTCTACATGAGCCGCCAACTTTGGTGCTTGTGCTAAAACGGTGATGTCGATATTTGAAATCGTCAAGGTTTGCTGCCGGATGAGTTCCACAACATTGCGTAATAAAATACGGCTGTCGATGTTGTGATATTGCGCGCTGGTGTCGGGAAAATGCCTACCGATATCGCCGAGGCCTGCGGCGCCGAGCAGTGCATCGCACAGTGCATGAATCAACACGTCGCCATCCGAATGCGCAGCCAGGCCACGCTCGAAGGGAATCGTCACGCCGCCGAGTACCAATTTTCTGTCGTGTGCAAAGGCATGTGCGTCATAACCGTGGCCGATCCTCATACGCTGCTCTCTTGATGTTGCAGATAAAATTGAGCCAGGGCCAAATCAGGCAGATGCGTAATCTTGATGTTATCTGCGTGACCTTCCACCATCATAGGTACGGCACCAACCAGCGACATGGCGGCGGCTTCATCAGTCACGGTTAACCGGCGATCAATAGCCTGGGTTAACGCTTGTGTCAGTCTGCCAATCTGAAATATTTGCGGGGTCTGCGCGCGCCACAATTCTTCACGATCAACGGTCTCTATAACCTCGCCGGAACTTGTTACGCGCTTCACCGTATCGCTGACCCGCACGCCGAGCAATGCACCATCGGAGTGATGTTGAACAGCATCAATTAATTTATCAATATCGTCATGGCGCAGGCACGGGCGCACGGCATCATGCACCAGCACCCAATCATCTGGATCGGCAATATCGGCAAGCCGACGCAGCGCGTTCAACACGGAATGACAGCGTTGCGCGCCGCCGTTAACGGTGATCAATGGTTTATTCTGGGTCGCCACTATGCTCAATAAATTTTTTCCGTAGCTATCTTCCGGACCGAGTGCCACAACCACTCCAGTAATCCCCACATGCGTTAGCAGCCGTTGCAAACTATGTTCAATAACCACTTTGCCGCACAGTGACAGATATTGCTTGGGGCGCTCGCCACCCATGCGCATACCTATGCCCGCCGCAGGTATGACCGCCCAACATTTAACTGGCATGGTAACCATCCTGCCATTGCCAACATTTAAGTTTCCAATCGTGGCCTTCAACGCCAAGCGCCCCCACATAACCATCGGCCGGAATCAATTCCTGCAATGACCAGCGCGCCGCTTCGCCAGGATCATTCTTTACACTGAGCAGTGACGCCGGTAGTCCGGGTCGCAATTCAACATCAAATTCATCGAGATCGATCGACAGCCCCTTCCCCATCGCTTTTATGTAAGCCTCTTTGCGCGTCCAGCAGGTATAAAATGCGGTTTCCTGTAAATGGAGCGGAAGCGAGTGCAAATCAGCAACTTCCTTTGGTGAAAAAAATTGCTCGGCGATGGAATCCTGGTCGGGCAGCGGACGCATGTACTCAATATCGATACCCAGATCGCGCCCTGTGCTGATGGCGTAAACAGCGATGTCATTGGAATGGGATATATTAAAACGGAGGTCACTGCTGCAAAACTCACTCGCCAAGGCAGGTTTTCCATAAGCATTATAGCAAAACCGCAGAGCGCGAGGGTCAGTATTCAGATAGCGTCCGAGTAACATTCGTAACACGCCGCGCGCCGCAATGAAATTTTCACGATCTCGCGAAAGATGAAATTTACCGGCCCGGATAATTTCATCATCAACGAGCAAACTTATCAGATCGGGGTTATAAGCCTTGCTTAGTAATGCGCACCAGACATGAACCTCGCTGTGGCATGTGACAACCGGCTCGGAGGGCAAGCACCAAATAGCTGTCGTTACACTGCCTCGCATGACCATACCGCAACAACCTATCTGCCTTGCTGTTGCCTACGCGAATTATAGTCATGAGGGATTACATATTCAGTTTGCGGGGTTGATGCTGAATCAATGCAAGCCTTCAGCCGATCTGCCAAAATGCGCACGTGTGGTTCGCGGAAGGTGCCGATATGATCAAATGGCAGGTCGTAAGATTCCACTCCACCAAGGGCTAGAAGCGCCCACGCTTCCTTGAAATTTTCATGATAACGCTTTTCGATATCCAGGCTCGCCCATAGCATAATGATGCGGCCATCATAAGGCTTGGCGACATAGGCCTTTTGCGCCCTGACATCGGCATCAAAGACATATTGATCGCGTAATGCCATAGGCAGGTGGCCAATTTTTAAACACAATTTCCAGGCGAGTTTTTTCGCGCTTAGACTAGCCTTGCGCCTCACCCT
>JBDSOT010000119.1:0-17776 GCA_039914705.1 Gammaproteobacteria bacterium
GGATAACCATATCGGATTGTCATCTGTGCTGAGCGGACGCGCGGGTCTGGATACCATTCAACACGTACCCTCGTTCAGTAATCTTTCCCTTTTATGTGCGGGGGCAACGCCACCGAATCCTTCCGAGCTACTAAGCCGCCCGGAATTCAGCCGTTTGTTGCAGGGTTTGGCTGATCGTTATGATGTGGTTATTGTAGATACCCCAGCTGGAGAGGGCAGCGCAGATACGCAAAGTATAACCGCACAGGCCGGCACTGCACGCGCCATCGCGCTGATGGTAGTTCGCAAAGATCATACGCGCCTGAAAAAAACGAAATCTTTTTTAGATAATTTGAAAGGGACAAATGTTGAAATTGTTGGCACTGTACTGAATCAATTTTAGCTGAGACAGACCCGCCGAGTGCCAGCTTCATAATGACTGCCCGAATATGATTGGACAGATATCAACATCTCGCACGAACGTACCTTATATAATTTATATAATGGCGTTCTTTGCCGCCTTATTAATGGGCGGTGCGGCTGCTACCGGCAAGCCGATTTTCAGTGTGCTGGTCGCCGGAACCTTAGGCGGCATCATTCTCGTAAGCCAGCCCATAGCGCTGCTTTGGGCGTTGCTCTGCATGACGCTTGTGGTGGCGGGTATTGTTCTTTATTTCATACCTACGCTGGCCAATATCTGGTGGGCTACATATGGCATGGCCGCCATGCTGTTTGTACCGGCCATCCTGTCGGGCCTGAGTAGTGATAAAACTCATTTAAACCCAGGTTTATCTCCAACCGTCAGTGCGGCCCTTATTTTTTTAGGCGTCGGTCTATTTTCCACCTTCATAAATCGATCCCCAGTGTGGGAGGTCACGCTGGCCTTAAAAAGTATTGTGTTATTCGCCGGTCTTTGGGCGGCTTTAGCGCTGTTGCCTATTAGCAAAGATACCATGAAGCGGTGGCTCATAGGCTTTGTTATGATTGGATTAATTCAATGGTTACCTGCCATTTACCAATATTTTTTCGTTCGCGTAGATAGATTGATCAAAGGCTTGGGTACGATTGAGGCATCCGATAGTGTAGTTGGAACCTTTGGCGGGACACCAGACTCGGGAGGTTTATCACCTGTGCTGGCAGCTTTTTTGATCATATTAATGACAGTGTTACTCGCCTTGCACCGGGATAAGCTATTAGCTACGCGAAAATTATTTCTGGCGATTCCTTTACTGTTTATCCCACTGTTATTAATGGAAGTAAAGATCATTGTCGTTTATATACCTTTATGCGCCTTCATCCTATACAAGGATATTTTCTGGAAACGACCACTGGCGTTTATTAGTGGAACATTATTGTCAATGCTATTACTGGTCGGGATAATATTCTCTTATCAAGCAATGCACTGGTCTGCCGCTGGGTCTAATATTGAAAAAAGTCTTGAAGCCATGGTGAGCTATAGCTTTGTTAAACATCTAAGCCCGGAAGACCGGGCAAAAGGAATGATGACCCGACGTGAGGTTGTGGATTTCTGGTGGGAAAAACACGATTTTGATGACCCGGTGAAGATGATATTAGGGCATGGCCTGGGTGCCTCACGCACACAGGGGCTGGGCACAGGGCATATAGCTGCTAAATATGCGCCCAAGGCAATTGATTTTACGGCCTTGTCGCTTTTGCTTTGGGATACGGGGTTGCTGGGTGTCGCGGCAGTTTTCACTTTGATTATTAGCGCCTTCCGTTCGGCTAAAAGGCTATCCATATCAATTCGTCTTACTCCATGGGAAAAATCGTTGGCGCGTGGATTGCACGCATCAATACCAATTTTTCTACTTTCAATAATATATCAGGCCGACATTTTTTATGCCGCCCCTATGGCGTTTATATTGATGACGGTCTTAGGTCTCCTTGCGTGGCTTCGGAATCAGGAGCAGTTAGCTGCAACTGAGCACCAACGCACAGTATAGGTGCTCCTGTGCGGCACCTGGTTTGTATTTTAAATACTAAATATATGGTTGATAGCGCAAAATGGACCTAGTTAAAAATGCAAGCAGTTATAGTACTGCCGTCAAAGAAATCACCGGGCAGATATCGGCGCCAGACTGTATGCTGAGTATTATTATCAAGGCCCTCAATGAGCAAGATAAAATAGAGGCCGCTATAGTCTCCGCCTTAGCATCAATCCAAAATATGGATGCTGAGATTATCCTTGCTGATTCATTGTCGACGGATAAGACCGTCGAAATCGCTGCGCGTCATGCGATCAGAATCGTACAGCTTTCGAATCCGGAAGAGCGGAGTTGCGGAATCGGACCTCAGCTTGGCTTTCAGTATTCTCGAGGTAAATATATCTATCTTTTGGATGGAGATATGGAACTCAATCCAAAGTTTTTAACTCAAGCAATAGCTTACCTAGACGACCAACCTGACATAGCGGGTGTAGGCGGACTGCTCGAAGAAAAGAATGTTACTAATCTCGTTTTTGAATTGCGTGAGCGTATAAATAGAACGGAAAGTCACCTGCAACCGGGTGAGGTGGACCGCTTAACCGGTGGGGGACTCTATCGTCGCAAGGCGATTGAGGATGTGGGTTATTTCTCTAACCGCAACTTGCATTCATTCGAAGAACTGGAGTTAGCATTGCGTCTTCGAGCCAAGGGTTGGCGTTTGATGCGCTTACCCATTGCTGCTATTAAGCACTATGGGCACACGTCACCGTTATTAACCTTGTTAAAATCGCGTTTTCGCAGCAAGTATGTCCAAGGCCCCGGTGAGTTTTTACGCGCTGCTTTAGGCCAGGCTTATTTTCTGCATGTCATTAAAGAATTCCGCGTTTTTTTAGGCGTTATCGTTGGGTGGCTATTATTGATGTTCGCTGCCTTCATCATTCCTTATTCATGGATCCCATTCGTGATCATCGCTTGTATATTCATCATCGGTGCGGTAGCCATGATAGTTCGCAAGAAAAGTATTCCCCTTGGCTTGTTTGCAATAATTGACTGGAATTTATTTGCCGTAGGTACGATACGGGGGGCTATGCACAAGCAGATAAGGCCTAATGAGCACATCGAGAGTAGGATTCTGCAGGAAACAAAATTTTCCCAGACCGGAATTCGTTGACTGCGGCATTGTAAAGAGAAGGGAGATAATGTGGAAAAGGCGATACAATTCGTCTAAGTCCGACAAACCCCGCCCTAAGTGGAATACAGGCATAGAGTAGGGCATTAGAGAGGTAAACTCGTATCCTTGGGTTTACTTCCTCACGAGATGTTGCCAGTGTGATTCGCCCTATATAGGTACTAGCCATTTCCCATAACCTACGGTGCTAACTGATTATTGTTCAGCCCGGATTCTGGATAATTTAGCTATCAAGTGAAGTGCTGAATATTATGCATTCGAATAAAAATCAAGCCTCCCGAAAATCAGATACGGATAAGGAAGTTGACGCAGATACTCAACGTACAGATAAGACATCAAACTTGAATCCCATAAATCATTATAGCGGCAGAAAAATCCGGAAGAGTATGTGGCATTACCTGCTAGGTCGTGGTATGGCCGCGATCGGCTCGCTTGCCGTTGCCCTGCTATTAATCCGGGTGCTACCGGTTGAAGTTTATGGTGCTTATACTACCTTAGGGGGGTTGCTAGTCACTCTAAGTATAATAAGTGATGCCGGGCTTGATCGGGTTTTGCCGAAATTCCTACCGTTGCTAAGGATCGCTAATGCAGAATCTCAGCTCGCTAGGTTATGCTGGAAACTTTTGGGTTTGCGTACCGTTTTTATCGTCATACTGCTTATCCCTGTTGTATTGGCACCGCATTGGATATCCTCACTATTATCTATAGATAATGGGACCGAGCTTATCTGGCCTTTTGTGCTGTATGGAGTGATGTGGGTGATATCCACGCAGCTGGGACGCACGTTACAAGTACTTCTCCAGCACGGTGTGGTTGCCAAAAGTATGATTCTGGAGTGGTTTACCAAACTGGCGGCTCTAGTAATTTTCCTGTTATATACAGGTACGCTGCCTCTTGTTTATGTCACCTGGGTTCAAGCCGTTACTATTGGGCTAGGTATGCTATATCTGATGATTCACTTGCAACGTCATCTCAAGAAATTCGCCAAGGCAGCACATTTTCCATCAGGGGAAGCAGATATTCCGCGTCAAAGACTGTTGACTTTTGCCTGGCACAACTATTTGCCGATTTTGATTACCATTGGTTTGAGTGAGGGCACCATAAAATTGATCAGCGCTTATTACTTAGGTATTACTCAGACAGCCTCATTGGGTTTTGCATACGCGATAGCGGGCTTGCTGAGGCAATATCTTCCTGCAGTTTTGTTACTGGGCCTAATCGAACCTGCATTTATGGCGCGGTATAATGAGCAACGCGACTTTACGATTTTAAATGAAATGGCCTCCATCGTTGTAAAGAGCAATGTTTTCCTGCTGGCGCCGATCACCGTATGGCTATTGCTATCCGGAACCCCGTTGATAGGACTAATCACCGGTGGAAAATATCTTGATACGGTTTGGTTACTCGTAGGCTTTATGGTCGCGTTGATACTGTATAGCCACTTTGTGGTTCTGCAGCTGATCGCTAACGCGGTTGATGAAAGCTGGTTGCTGACAAAATGCCAGCTATGGGCGGTGCTGTTAGCAATAGCAGAGATTGCCGCCATGATTTTTTATGGTTTGCCGGGCTTGCTGGCAGGGACTCTTGCACTAGCGATATTCAGGAATGTCTATTTATCAGTTTCACTACGCTCGAAAAATTATCCATACAAACCGGATAGTCAAGGATTGATGCGAATAGTAATCCTGGCTGTAGTTGCGGGGCTTATAGGTGGCCAGGTCATGCGCTGGTCACCCGGTATTTCCGGATCGTTGTTAGCGTTGATACTCACGGTGGTATCTTTCCTATCGCTCGCTTACTTATGGAAACCCTTCAAAGACAAGGAAAGAGAGTTGCTGAACCGTTTTATGGGAAGAGAAATCTTTATCTGGTAAAGTCAGGCAAGGATTATAGTAGTCATCAGCTTCATCATCATAACTTATGTAATCGAGATATTAATATAATGCGGCCTGCTAACTGTTTAAGTTCTCGATGGCTTTTTTTTGCTCTTTTCATGAGCATGCAGATCAGCTGCCATGCCGAAGGCGTTGAGAAATCTCTGACATGGCTAAAGGTACAAGATAAGGATCTTGGATTAGTGCCGGGCAGCGTTTTGGATTTTTCCGGCCTCTTTAACTTCGATCCCAAGACGATAATTACTCCGTTAGGTGTTGATAATCAGGGCCACCTTGCGGACCAGGATGGCAAGGGCGCGCGCATACGTTTTTTGTGCGCCACACTGGCGTATGGAGGTCCGCACGGAGGATATCCAGACCACAGCATGGCCGACGTGTTTGCCAAACAGCTTCGTATGCGCGGCTATAACCTGGCGAGATTTCCTTATAACGACGAAGCCTTAATGGAAGGCCGCGATAAGGATTTTGACTATAATCCTACGGAGCTTGATCGCTTTCATTACCTGCTCGCGGCGCTAAAGAAACAGGGTATTTACTGGATGATCGACGCGGCGACATCAGAAAACGGTGCCTATGTAGGTCCGGTATGGCCTGCACCTGCCGCACACAATATTAAGATGGGCTTGTATACCCAGCCCGCCGCCCAGGAGCACTGGAAAACCATGGTGACAACGATACTGGGGGAAAAAAATCCCTATACCCAACAATCCATCTTGACTGATCCCGCGCTAGCCGTAGTAACCGTGATAAACGAGAACAGCTTGGAGTATATAACCCGTGAGGGTTACCCGGATGATTTGCAGCAACCCTTTAGCAAATGGGTGCAAAATAAATATAAGAATCTTCCTGCTTTACAAACGGCGTGGCAGGATGACAATATCGGCTCATTCTCCAAGATCAAGCTACCCGACGAGAACGAGTCCTCACCTCGGCATGCTGATTTGCTTCAATTTTTTTCCGATCTGGAGCACTCCACTCTGAAATGGACGACCGAGTTTCTAAGAAAACAAAACTATCAGGGTTTGATAACGAACTATAACAATGGTGCGAGCATGTATACGCGGTCTGTGAGCCGGGATTTAAAGTTGGTGACACAACATGCCTACTATGACCATCCGACCGATTTTGTCGAGCCAGGCAGTCAGCAGTTGGCGACAAGTTCAATAACCGACATTGTCCCGTATGCGCGAGACTTAATATCACGCCGCTATGGTCAGAAACCTTTCGTGGTAGATGAATACGACCACCCGTTCTGGAGTTCGTGGCGTAGAGAGGCGGGTATCGTAATTCCCGCCTACGCCGCATTGCAGGACTGGGATGGCATTGCGCGTTACGGCAACCCGGTAGAATTAGACTATGGGACATCAAAATTTAAAAGACATACGGTAATTTACCCCTTTACCATTGGCATGGACCCGGTGGCGCGCGCGGGGGAAACCCTGGCAGCATTGTTATTTCGACGCGCGGATGTCAAGCCTGCGCAGTCCAGCGTTGCCATAGAGCTAACGCAACAATCGGTATTTAGTGAAAGCTCGGGGCGCTGGAGACTTATGCCCGATGACCTGAGCGCTATCGGGTTAGTAACCGGCTTTGGTTTACGCTGGAATGAAGGGAAGGCGAATGAGACGCCGCACTGGAAACCTGATGCAACCTTCGAACTTTCACCGGCACCGAGCCGTGCCCAGAAAATTTTTAACAAGCTCGCTGCAAAGCTAGGCAAACAAACAAGCTCATCCTGGTCTGATCACGTCGCGGCATTGAGAAAAGCCGGTCTCCTTTCAAAAAAGAATCGCACAAATCCTGCTACGGGCGTTTATGAGAGCGATACCGGCGAAATATTGTTAGACAGCCGCGCACGACTCATGACCGTCATCACGCCGCTCACCGAGGCAGCGGTGTTTGATGACGATGCACCGTTAACATTAACGCAGCTCAAGATTGAATCCGCGAGTGCCCCGGCACTGTTGTCGGTATCGTCAGTCGATGGAAAGAACCTGAATCAAAGCAGCCGCATGCTGCTTATTTTTGCCACGGATGCCAGGAATTCTGGTATGCGTTTTTCAGATGGCGGTCAGAGATTGCAAGATTTAGGCAAGCCACCCATCTTGATGCGCGCAGCCAGCGCAAGGATTACGCTGCATCATAAGGACCCGCAAGGCTTACAACTTTATTCGACTGCGCTTAACGGCAAGCGTATGGATGTCATCCCCACCGAAAAAGTGTCAGGAGGCTTGCGCTTCACCCTCGACACCGGAAAATTAAGCCACGGACCCACAACATATTTTGAGTTAGTAAACGAGAGCATCAAGGGTATAACGGTGCCGCTGAGCGCCGAATAAGTTTCAAAGTACCTGACGATGCACTGCGGTAGCTTTTGTGTTACTGCGGTAGAAGGTTTCTATCAATCAGGCTCTGCAGATTTTTTTCCGATACAGTTAATCCTTGCGCCGCAGCCTTCCGATACCAGTTCGCGGCCATTGCATAATCCCGCTTTACGCCCCGGCCCATTTCGTACATCAGCGCCAAACTATTCTGTGCCTCGGCAAGGCCGTGTTCGGCGGCCTTTCGATACCACCCGACCGCCTGCACGTCATCTTGCTCCACACCGTACCCATTTTGATAAACCGAACCCAGATTATATTCTGCCTCAACACTGCCAAGTTGCGCCGCTCGCCGATACCATTTAAGCGCCTCGACATCATTCTGCATCACACTAAGGCCGTTGCCATACTGAAAGGCCAGTGTATTAGCTGCATCAGCATCGCCTGCCTCGGCCAGCTTTATCAATGCAGACGTGCCGGGGGAACGTGTAATGCCTTGCTCTACACCGGCTGCCGTCTCTGCCGCAGGCGCGGTATGTACGTTAGCTGCGAACGTGAGACTGAGTAAGATTGGAATTATGCGGGTAATGTATTGGGCCATGGCTTAATCTTCTGTTTCACAGTAAACCCAACTCCTGAATCTTGCGCGTCAGCGTGTTGCGCCCCCAGCCCAATAATTTAGCGGCATCCTGGCGGCGTCCGCCGGCGTGTTTAAGCGCGGCCTCTATCATGACGAGTTCAAAATTGGGCAAGGCCTGACCAAGCAGGTTAACCTCCCCGCGCGTTAGTCGCTGATCCGCCCAGCGTCGCAAGGACGCTTGCCAATCGCCATTATTTTCTATGACCGGTATTTGAGTGTGTAGTTCGGCAGGCAAATCGCTCATCATGATGGTTTCGCCAATCGTCATCACGGTGAGCCAGCGGCAGGTGTTCTCCAACTGACGCACATTACCCGGCCAGTTCAGGCCACTGAGATAGGCCTCGACATCGGCTTGCAAAACCTTGGATGCGATGCTCAGTTCGCTAGCGGCTTGGGACAGAAAGTGGCGCATTAATACCGGCATATCTTCGCGCCGCTGGCGCAACGGTGGGACATGGATGCGGATTACGTTGAGGCGATGAAACAGATCTTCGCGGAAGCTGCCGCTCTGCACGCGTTGCTCCAGATCCTGATGCGTGGCGGCGATGATGCGCACATCAACCTTGATGGGACTGTGTCCGCCCACGCGATAGAATTCACCGGCCGCCAGCACGCGCAGTAAACGTGTTTGCAGCTCGGCAGGCATGTCGCCTATTTCATCCAGAAACAAGGTGCCGCCGTCGGCCTGCTCGAAGCGCCCTTGCCGCTGATTTTGCGCGCCGGTAAAGGCACCGCGCTCGTGTCCGAACAACTCGGATTCCAGCAAGTCGCGCGGGATCGCCGCCATATTCAGCGCGATAAATGCCTTGCTGGAGCGCGGGCTGTGCCGATGCAAGGCCTGCGCGACCAACTCTTTGCCGGTGCCGGATTCACCGTTGATGAGCACGGTGATATTAGAGCGCGACAGTCGCCCAATGGCGCGGAAGACTTCCTGCATGGAAGATGCGGCTCCGATGATCTCCGGTATTTTTTCGGCGGACTCGGTATCGCGCGCCGGTTGCAAACGACGATGCTCAAGCGCGCGGCGCACCAGGTTTATAGCCTCGTCGACATCGAAGGGTTTGGGTAGGTATTCAAAGGCCCCACCCTGGTAGGCCGCGACCGTACTGTCAAGGTCGGAATGCGCGGTCATGATGATGACCGGCAATTGCGGATATTGCGCATTAAGCTGGCCGAGCAATTCCAGACCGTTAAGTCCGGGCATGCGAATGTCGGTGATGATAGCGTCGGGCTGTTCGCGGCTCAGGTCTTTCAATGCGCTGGCGGCGTTATCAAAACAGGTGGACTTCATATTGACCTTCTGCAATGCCTTTTCGAGCACCCAGCGGATCGAGCGGTCATCATCAATAATCCAGATATGCGGCGCGTCAGCCATCGTAAACCCCGTTTTCGATCGGTAACAATAAGGTGAATAAGGTGTTGCCCGGACTGCTTGCACATTCGATCAGGCCGCCGTGCTGATTTATTAATGATTGTGCGATGGAAAGCCCGAGGCCGGTGCCGTCCGGACGTCCGGTAACCATAGGATAAAAAATATTTTCGATCAGATCGACGGGAATACCGGGACCGTCGTCGATAATATCAATACGCATCACGAGTTTGTGATATTTCTGACCGATGTTGAAATGCCGCACAATGCGCGTGCGCAAAATAATATGGCCGGTCTGTTCCACCGCTTGTGTGGCATTGCGGACGATGTTGAGAACCGCCTGTATGAGCTGTTCGGAATCGGCATGGAATTCAGGAATACTGGGGTCATAATCGCGCGCTATGCGCACACCCTTGGGTATCTCGGCGAGCACCACGCTGCGCACACGCTCCAATACCTGATGAATATTAGTGCGCTGCTTTTGCGGCAGCGTGTTGGGGCCGAGCATGCGGCTGAGCAGGTTACGCAGCCGGTCTGCCTCGCCGATGATGACCGTTGTATATTCCTTAAGCGCCTGGTCGGACAGTTCACGCTCCAGTAATTGCGCCGCGCCCCGTAAACCGCCCAGTGGGTTGTTGATTTCGTGCGCCAGACCCCGCAATACCGCACGGTTCGCATGATACTGTGCGAGCAGATTTTCTTCGCGTGTGATGCGCCGGTGACGATCCACCTGCACGAATTCGACTAATATTTTTTGCGGGCCGAGCGGGGTTACCGTGCCGTCCACTGCGATGGTGTTATCTGCGACATGAAGTTGAAGTTCACGCTCGGTGAACGGATGCTGATTTTGCAGTGCGCGTCTGAGTGCGGCCACGAAGGCTGTTGCCTCGGGCAACAAGTCGGCGACGGACAAGCCGCGCGCCTGCCGCGCGCTGATCGCGAACAGCATCTCCGCTGCCGGATTGAGATAACTGATGCGCAAGCGGGAGTCGAACATCAATACTGCGGTATTGATGTTTTCGATAATCGACTGATAGATACGCGTGGCTGACATTACCTAAGCTGTTAGCAAGAACGTAACCAGAATTGCCGGCACGGCCGGAATACATTTATTTCTAGAAACTATATTGTTAATCATAGGCTTAGTAATAATTGCTATGACTGGAACCGCAGGCAAGGGTATGCCCGCTGAAACAGGCGCACTGTTTTGGTGCTTAAGGTGCCTTGGTAACGGGCACGGTCGCCGCTTGGCCTTGGGGTGCGCGGGGTGCCTGTAACGTAGTGGGTGCGGGTGAGTCAGGGGCAAGCAGCGGATTGTCGGCGAGCGGTATAGTGGAGATTCGTTTCAGATGAAAGGTGACGGGGTTAGTGGTTGCGAGCAGGGCACCAGTGCCATCGCTCACCTGGGCCTCGACGGTATGCGTGCCGCGATCAATGTTGGCTAATATGAGTTTTAATTCAGTTAAGCCTTCGGCGACGGGCTTGCCATCCAGAAGCGCGGTAATTTTATGGCCTGCCTCCAGATAAAGCGCCGGTTCCATAGCCAATTGAATCTCCACGTTGCCGTTATTTTCACGCAGGGTGGCATCATTTTCCGGGCTGACAATGGCAAACGCAGTATAGCCTGTGAAGGGTGGTTTCTCCGGAATCGGTCCGGCAGGTGCGGTGGCTTGTGCGTCACCGGCTGTCGCGGCAGGTGCTTTGACCGGCGGGGGTGGCTCAGGTGCCAGTTCGACTTCTTTGGCACCGGCTTGTGGCTGATCAGAATAAGTGACGCTTCCGTTAGGTGCGATGGACTTATAAACCGCGCCCAATGCAGTTGGCGGCGTAACGACAGAGATGCCAAGCACTAACATCCCGATTAGCCAGAGGCGGAAATTTTTCATGCCACTAGCATAGAGTAAAAAAGCCACTTTAGACAACTTTAGGGATGGCTGCGTGTTTATTAGGAGGGGTTTAGAGCAAGGGACGCCCCCGGATGGGAGCGTCCCGGTTGCCGAGCTACTGATGGATTATAGGCTGTAGTACATATCGTACTCGACCGGGTGTGTGGTCATGCGCAGGCGTGTGACTTCCTGCATCTTGAGGTCGATGTAGGCGTCGATCACGTCGTTGGTGAATACGCCGCCGGTGGTGAGGAACTTGCGATCCTTATCCAGCGCGTCGAGCGCCATATCCAGTGAATGACAAACCTTCGGAATGGCCTTCTCTTCCTCGGGCGGCAGGTCATAGAGGTCTTTATCCATCGAATCGCCGGGGTGCATCTTTTTCTGAATGCCGTCCAGCCCGGCCATGACCATGGCACTGAAGGCGAGATATGGGTTGGCGGACGGATCCGGGAAGCGCACCTCGATGCGACGGCCCTTGGGATTAGCGACATACGGAATACGAATGGATGCAGAGCGATTGCGTGCCGAATAGGCGAGCATCACCGGGGCCTCGAAGCCGGGCACCAGGCGCTTGTAGCTGTTGGTGCCGGGGTTGCAGAAGGCGTTCAGCGCAGGTGCGTGTTTGATAATGCCGCCAATGTAATACAGGGCGAGTTCTGACAGGCCGCCGTACTTGTTGCCGGTAAATAAATTCTTGCCGGCCTTGGCCAGTGATTGATGACAGTGCATGCCCGAACCATTGTCGCCGACCAGTGGCTTGGGCATGAAGGTCGCGGTCTTGCCGTAGGCGTGGGCCACATTCATCACCACGTATTTCAGGATTTGAATTTCATCGGCCTTGAGCGTCAGGGTGTTGAACTTGGTGGCGATTTCATTCTGATTGGCCGTTGCCACTTCATGATGGTGGGCTTCGACAACCAGGCCCATCTCTTCCAGGGCCATACACATGGCCGAGCGGATGTCTTGCGAAGAATCCACCGGCGGCACCGGAAAGTAGCCACCCTTGACGCCGGGACGATGGCCGATGTTGCCGCCCTCGAAGACTTTCTGGGAATTCCAGGCCGCTTCTTCGGAATCCACCTTCACGAACGAGCCGCTCATATCCGAACCCCAACGCACATCGTCGAAGATAAAGAATTCAGGCTCCGGGCCGAAGTAGGCAGTGTCGGCTATACCGGTGGACTTGATGTAGGCCTCGCAACGCTGTGCCAGTGAACGCGGGTCGCGCTCGTAACCTTTCATGGTGGTGGGTTCGACGATATTGCAGCGCAGCAGCATCGTGGCCTCTTCCATGAATGGGTCCATGACAGCACTGGCGGCGTCCGGCATCAAGACCATGTCCGATTCATTGATGTGTTTCCAGCCCGCGATGGAGGAGCCGTCGAACATCTTGCCTTCTTTGAACAGACTCGCATCGACGGTGTGGGCGGGGCAGGAAACGTGTTGTTCCTTGCCCTTGGTATCGGTGAAGCGGAAATCGACAAACTTGACGTTGTTGTCTTTGATCATCTTTAAAACTTTTGCGGACATGGAGCTCTCCAAAGGTAAAAAACGGTATGGTCTTAAAGCTGGCGGCGTCAAAAGGCAAAATTTAGCATGAAATATGCCATTTATAAATCGTTAGTTTACATGGGATTTCTGGATGCGTAATGAAATGAGCTGCACGCAGATGGTGCATAGCCGCAATAATCGTCCTGATTTAGTGCAGAACCGGTAGCCAGCCTTAACTGCGACGTACGTTTTTAATGCACGGCCTTAATCTGCCGGTTTACCGCCACCGGCTGTGCGTTGCTGGTCCGACGCAGTGTCTGGTAGGCCTGCCGGCTGCCGGTATCGTTCCATAACTCATACGCGGACAATGGATCCAGACAGGGGACGGGGCTACCCAGCCGACGTATGGCGTGCAGCACATCCATCAAGGCGACGAAGTCCTGCGACAGGTGTGCATAGAGTTCCGCGTAACTGTTGCCCAATCCGCAGGAAAGCTGCTGATAGGCGCTGCGGCCCAGATCGACGAAATAGCTTATCCTGACCCGGCGGTGCCCGGCTTGTTGTGGAAACAGGCCGGAATATAAAAGACATTGGTCACCCACATCCCGAAGGCGGCTTTGTTTGACGTGGCCGCGCGCCAGCATGCCATTGAGATAATCCAGCGCAATTATGTTACCCGTCATCTCCGGCTTGCGGCTAAAGCGCATCAGCAAAAACACCAGATAACTTTCCAGTTCCTCAACCAGTGGACAAGCGGCGGCGGATTCAGCCTCCGTCACCAGTGCATGCCACTGAGCCGTGGCCGTGGCATGTGCTACGAGAGTCGTCATATGAGGCTCCTGTATTTATTTATAATCGCTGCCCAGACTGACCACCATGACTTATGTACCATGAGTCATGCATAGTTTAGACCAGCCTAAAATCAATCTCCTGCGGGCGTGCGCTTGCGGGCACGCTATTCGCGATGCGCGGACGTGATTCCGCAGGTGAGGCAGGCTATACTTCGCGTTTTGCGGAATCAAAAGGTCTGTCGTGACGCGCTCTTCCTTCCAGCAAACTTCCACACCGGCACCAGCTCACGCGGCATCCAGCTTTCAAGGTCTGATTCTTGCGCTACAGAACTATTGGGCTGCACAAGGCTGCGTGCTATTGCAACCCTATGATCTGGAAATGGGCGCGGGCACCTTTCACCCGGCCACGTTTCTGCGCGCCATCGGCCCGGAACCTTGGAAGGCAGCCTATGTACAGCCCTCGCGCCGCCCCAAAGATGGCCGTTACGGAGAAAATCCCAATCGCCTGCAGCACTATTATCAGTTTCAAGTTGTCCTCAAACCGTCGCCGCTTGATATACAGGATTTATATCTGGATTCGCTGCGCATGCTCGGTGTTGACATGACACAACACGACATCCGCTTTGTCGAAGACGATTGGGAATCGCCCACGCTCGGCGCCTGGGGTCTGGGTTGGGAGGTATGGCTAGATGGTATGGAGGTCACGCAGTTCACCTATTTCCAGGAAGTCGGCGGACTAAAATGCGCGCCGGTGTTGGGCGAGATTACGTATGGTCTGGAGCGGCTCGCGATGTACCTGCAAGGCGTCGAGAGCGTGTACGATTTAGTGTGGACGCCGGGCGTCAGTTACGGCGATGTGTATCATCAAAATGAAGTCGAACAATCCAAATATAATTTCGAATACAGCAATGTCGAATGGCTGTTCAAATTATTCGGTGATTTTGAATCCGAGGCCAGGCGTTTGATGGAACACAAACTCACGCTGCCCGCCTTCGAGATGGTGATGAAATGCTCGCACACATTTAACCTGCTCGATGCACGCGGCGCGATCTCTGTCACCGAGCGTGCCGCGTATATCGGCCGCGTGCGCGCCCTGAGTCGTGCGGTGGCGCAGGGCTATTATGATGCCCGTGAAGCCTTGAGCTTCCCGTTGTTAAATAAATAAGTTATGTAGGTCGGATCAAGCATAGCGAATCCGACGGATTATATTCAGGGTAAGTCAAAGATATGCAGGACAATTTATTAATAGAACTACTCACCGAAGAGTTGCCGCCTAAATCGCTGCTCAAACTTTCCCAAGCATTTTGCGAAGGAATATTTGAAGGACTGAAGGAGCAGGGTTTTGTCGAGGCGGATGCGGATTATGCCGGACTCGTCACCGAATTCGCCACGCCACGCCGCCTTGGCGTGCTGGTCAAAAACGTAGCCTGCAAACAATCGGAACGTATCATCGAGCGCAAAGGTCCAGCGCTGGCCAGCGCCTTTGATCAAAACAAAACGCCCACACCCGCGCTCATCGGTTTCGCCAAATCCTGCGGTGTGGAAATATCCGCATTGCAAAAACAGAGCGACAAAAAAGGCGAGTACTTTGTTTTCCGTGCCCGGCAACCCGGCGAGTCGCTGGAAAAACACTTAGCTCCCATCGTCGCGAGCGTCATTAAAAAACTCCCCGTTGCCAAGCTGATGCGCTGGGGCAATAGCGACGTGCAATTTGTACGTCCGGTCCACGGGTTGGTGATGGTGCATGGCGATAAAATTGTGCCAGGCGAGGTGCTAGGGCTAAAAAGCGGTAACAAAACACTGGGCCATCGTTTCCTCAGTGAAGGTGAGATCACAATCGAGTGCGCCGCTGATTATGAGAAGACGTTGCGAGTACAGGGCAAACTAATTGCCTCGTTTGAAGAACGGCGTGAGTATATCGAGAAACAGATCATGTCCTTTGAAAAGAAAAATAATGTTTGGGTGCTGGAGAGCATGGAGAGAGTCATCGGCGGAAAAATGATAGGAGCCGCAGGCGAAGATCTGCTGGATGAAGTAACGGCACTCGTTGAGCACCCGGTTATTTACAAAGGAATATTCGGCTTAGATTTTCTGGACGTACCCACAGAATGCCTGGCCCTTTCCATGAAGCAGCATCAAAAGTATTTTCCCATATACGATGAAGGGAAAGGACAACTTGTCTCCGAATTTATTTTCGTCAGTAATCAGAAATCGGATGACCCCTCTCACATCATCCACGGCAACGAGCGCGTGCTGCGCGCACGTTTGTCTGATGCAAAATTCTTTTTTGAGCAGGATAAAAAAACCAGGCTCGAAGATCGTGCAAACAGGCTCGCCAGCGTGGTCTATCACAACAAACTCGGCAGTCAGTTGCAGCGCGTTGAGCGTATTCAGAAGCTTGCTATGTCCATCGCCGGACGGCTCAAAGACATAAAATTCGCTGCGGACGTAAAGCAGGTTGAGCGCGCGGCGTATCTGTGCAAGGCCGACCTGCTCACCGATATGGTGGGCGAGTTCCCTGAGTTGCAAGGCATCATGGGCTATTACTATGCACTTCATGATGGAGAGAATGTGCAGGTTGCCGAGGCAATCAGGGAACACTATGACCGCGTGCCACGCAATGTGATCGCTATCTGTGTGGGACTTGCCGATAAATTGGATACACTGGTTGGTATTTATGGCATCGGCCTCGTACCCACCGGAGACAAAGACCCGTTCGGTCTGCGCCGTGCCGCGCTCAGTGTATTACGAACGCTGGTGGAGAATAATTTATCGCTCAATCTGATGCAGCTTTTGGAAATTGCCGAGACGCAGTTTCCAGCCGGCTTAATCGCGGTAGACACGGTGCCCAAGCTTTACGATTTCATGCTGGAGCGTTTGAAGCCTTATCTGCGCGAGCAAGGCTTTAAGCCGGACGAAATAGATGCCGTGCTTAGCATGAAAATCACGCGCATGGATTGGGTGCTGCCGCGCCTGAAGGCCTTGCAGGAATTTCGCAAATTACCTGAGGCCGAGAGTCTGGCCGCCGCGAATAAACGCATACGAAATATTTTAAAGCAGGCGCAGAACCAGGCGGCCTATAACGTTAACGATGATTTGCTTAACGAGCCTAACGAAAAAATATTGGCGCAGCAGGTTCAGTTTCTGGAACGGGAAGTCATGCCGATGTTACACCGTGGTGATTATACGCAGACCCTGACGAGGTTAGCCTCCTTGCGCCCCGCCGTGGATGAGTTTTTCGATAAGGTCATGGTGATGGCAGACGATAGCGCCGTGCGCGCGAATCGCCTCGCCCTGCTCAACAAGCTCAGCGAATTGTTCATGCACGTTGCAGATTTATCCCGATTGCAGAATGGATGAAGTGCGGATGAATATGAGTTCATATCAAGACATGCTCGCCGCAGTGCAGACATTCCACGACAAGCATGATTTCCAAAATACCGGCGGGCATGATTTGGCCTGGCGCGTCGCGCTCATGGCCGAAGAGTTAGGTGAAATCTCGGCTTGTGTAACCAAAGGTAAGGGCGATCTTGCCGAAGAATGCGCCGATCTTTTGATCCTGTTGATGGGCACGGCAATCGCGGGCAACGTGGATTTGCAGCAGGCCTTTTGGGATAAATTAAAAAAGCTCGAGACGCGCACGGCGCGCATGATCAACGGGCGCATACGCATCTCCGAATTCAAAGACCCAGAGTAGCCGAGAGCCTGTGTCGCTGATTATTTTAGATCGGGACGGGGTTATTAATTATGACTCGGACGCGTTCATTAAATCTCCTGCGGAATGGCACCCGATTCCCGGCAGTTTAGAGGCTATCGCCCGTTTGAACCAGGCCGGGTCTAAAGTCGTCGTGGCGAGTAATCAGTCGGGCATCGCACGCGGCCTGTTCGATCTAAATATGCTCAATCAAATTCATAAAAAAATGCAGGATGAACTGGCGCAGGTCGGTGGGGTGATTGAGACCATTTTATTTTGCCCGCACGCACCTGAAGACAGCTGTGACTGTCGTAAACCAAGGCCAGGTTTACTGCTGAAGATTGCGCAACAATTTAATCGTCATTTAACAGATGTTCCTGCCGTCGGCGATTCCTTGCGCGACATCCAGGCGGCGCTGGCAGTTGGTGCGCGGCCGATCCTCGTGCGCACCGGCAAGGGCCTGCAAGCCCTGCGTGAAGGTCACATTTCTATCGACCTCCTGGTTTGCGATGATCTTGCCGGTGTTGTGGATGTGCTGTTGGGTGAGAATAAATAATGTTGCTGCTGCGTTC
>JBDSOT010000129.1:0-6553 GCA_039914705.1 Gammaproteobacteria bacterium
TAGAGGTAAGAGATGATGAGGTCAAGCTTGAGTAATCCTTATGATTAAGAGTTTGATCTAAGATATTTAAAAAATCTACGCCTAAATATGTAGGCTTTATGCCATCTACCATCAATATATTACTAATCTTATTTTTGTCACACCCCAGTTTGGTGTGAAGGTTTATATTTTTCTAATTACGAATTACTACACCACAACAGGAGACAAGAAATGCCAAGCATCATCATTACAGGAGCGAATCGCGGCTTGGGTTTAGAATTTGCGCGGCAATATGCGGCGGACGATTGGCGTGTGTTCGCCTGTTGCCGGAAACCACAGGGGGCTAAGGAATTACGTGCGTTGGAGAAGCAGCATAAAAATCTGACCGTGCACGGCGTCGATGTCGCCGATCACCGGCAGATCGACGCGCTGGCAGGTGACATGTCACCTGAAAAGATTGATGTACTTATCAACAACGCCGGTGTTTATCATGACGGCGCTTTTGGTCAACTTGATTATCACACGTGGATCGAAAGCTTCCGGATAAATACCTTTGCGGCAGCTATGATGGCCGAGGCCTTTGTTGCCCAGGTGGGGCGCAGTGAGCAGCGCTTAATCGTGGCGATCACCAGCCTGATGGGTAGCATCGAGGACAACACCAGCGGTGGAAGTTATCTGTATCGCTCCAGTAAGACGGCGTTGAACTCCGTGATGAAAAGCCTTTCGGTGGATCTCAAGCCGCGCGGCATTGGCGCGCTTGTTCTGCATCCTGGCTGGGTGAAGACGGACATGGGCGGAGCCGGTGGACAAATTACTCCGGAGGAAAGCGTGCGCGGCATGCGTTCAGTGATCGAGCGTTTCACGCTCAAGGACACCGGGCACTTTTTGAATTACGACGGTAGGGAATTGCCTTGGTGAGAAATTTAAAAATATTTAAATGCCCATCCTAAAAATTAGCGAACACCCCACTTCACTAGGGCGAATTGAGTAGGGTGAATGAGTAATGGCTAGGCACCCCCATCCTACCGTTTTGCTGGGAGCAAAATGGGATCCACGCAGTGGACCCGTAGGGTACATACCAAGGATGGTATGCATCAACCTTCCCCCGTCAAGGGGGAAGGGATTTTTTATAGGTTCCGCTTACGTTCAATCCATCGCCTTGCAATTCATGGAGGCGCGCAATACGCACATCTTTCGGTAAACCGCCAAGCTTTTTCACGGCCTCATAGAAACGTGGCAGATCGTCGTTGTTTTCCGCAAGTAATTTGTCGAATGCTGGAACCAGTTGCGTGTAGATAGCGACCGATGCGAGGTGAGCGTTAGTGAGGTCTTGATCGAACCATTGATCGAAACGGCTGAAGCCGCCCCAGGTAATTTTTAGTTGCTGATACTCTTGCTGTAATCCCTGAAAGATATGCGCCTTGGCCGTGCGTTTTTCGGCATCGCTGAGCAGAGAGACGTAGGTTTTTTCCAGATCGCTACGCGCCTTCTGAATCAGCGTAATAAAGCCCTTTTTACGATGCTCGGCAGCGGCAAAAGCGGTACGTTGTTCGGCTGTGCCGACTTGTGCCAGCCAACGGCGCATGCCTTCCTGTTCGACGGTAACGGCAAAGGATTCGTTAAAGGTGCTGTCGTCCCGCACATAGGTAACCTGATGCGCAAGTTCGTGAAATATCAGGCGCGCGAGTTCAGTGTCGGGATAATTGATGAAGGTATTGAGCACCGGATCGTTGAACCAACCCAGTGTCGAGTAAGCGGACACGCCGCCGACATAAACATCATAACCCTGCTTGCGCAGTCCGGCGGCGAATTGCTGCGCATCTTCCTTGGAAAAATAACCGCGATAATTTACGCAGCCCGCAAAGGCGAAGCACCACTCCTGCGGCTCGATGGAAAATTCCGCTGTGGCAAATACATTCCAGATAACGTAGGGGCGTTTGAGATCGGCGTAATCGCGATAGCTGCGATTGTCCGGCAGGTGGAGTTCACGGCTGGCGAACTCGCGTATCTTCAAGACGGTGGTGAGCTTGAGCTTAACGGATGCCTGCGTCTGGGGGCTTTCGAGTACGGCAACAATCGGCTGGGCGGATTGCCATACATTCATCTGTCCGCGCACTGAATCAAGGTAATAACCGAGATTGGAACAGCCGACAAGCATCGCCAGTAGCGCGGGGGAAACTAAAAATATCAGGATGGTAAACTTCATGGCGGACAGTGGTTATTTTCGAGACAGCATCACGCTCGCTGATGCTAACACTTAATCCAGCGTCGCCTTTGCGGCGGCGGATTTGAAATTTTTACTGATCTCGAGCATACGCTCAACGGAACGGCGCGCGCGATCAACGATCTCCGGCGCGATATGCACTTGCGGTTGCAGGGTTTGCAGCGCGTCAAGAATTTTAGGTAAGGTGATGCGCTGCATGTGCGGGCACAACACGCAGGGGCGCACAAAATCCACACCGGGATTGGCGGC
The DNA here is from genome assembly GCA_039914705.1 of Gammaproteobacteria bacterium. Taxonomy (GTDB): domain Bacteria; phylum Pseudomonadota; class Gammaproteobacteria; order SURF-13; family SURF-13; genus JBDSTW01. Next base: position 2,453 of record JBDSOT010000129.1, read on the forward strand.
CGCGACATTATCGGCCATCGAACACTCGGTAACCATCACGACCTTTGCCGCGCCCGAAGTGCTGACGTCTTTTATCATCCCCGAAGTGGAGCCTACGTAATCCGCCTCAGCACAGACCTCGGGCGGACACTCGGGATGGGCGAGCACACGCACGCCGGGGAACTGCGCGCGTAAATCACGGATCTGCTCCGGCGTAAAACGCTCGTGCACCATGCAGGTGCCCGCCCAGGAGATGATCTCAACAGTTGTTTGTTTAGCTACATTTTGCGCGAGATATTTATCAGGTAAGAAAATGACTTTGTTCGTACCGAACTCACGGGCAGCGGCCTCCACGATATCCAGCGCGTTGGCCGAGGTGCAGCAAATATCCGACTCGGCCTTGACCTCCGCCGAGGTGTTTACATAGGTCACGACCGGCACGCCAGGATAGCTCTGTTTGAGTAATTGCACATCACGCGCGGTGATGGATTCCGCGAGCGAGCAACCTGCCTTGGTATCCGGTATCAACACCGTGCGCTCGGGCGCAAGAACCTTCACGGTCTCGGCCATGAAATGCACGCCGGCCATGAGCACTACTGGTGCCTCATTTTTATCCAGAGCGGCAGCGCGGCGCGCAAGCTCCAGCGAATCGCCGCCGAAGTCGGCCACGCCGTAAAATATTTCGGCTGATTGGTAATTGTGCGCGAGGATAATCGCACGGCGCTCACGCTTGAGTTGATTGATCGCGTGGATCAGCGGTGCCTTGAGCAACCAGTCCACGTCCGTAACCATGCCGTGGATTTTTTCCCATACTGGCTGGGTTGCTTTGGCTACTTCGTCGGTGAAATTTTCGTCGCGATAGGCAAGCGCCGGGGCAGGACCTTTCGAGACACGGCTTTGCCGCGTTCGTTTGCCGGAGACGCGGTCATCCTCATAGTAGGGATCAGACTTAATAGACAGTGTCGTCATCTGCGGACGGTTTCACGCACGGCTCAACATAGGCATAACTGAAACGTAATGCTGCTTGCCGTATTGGATTATTTTATCATCCTGAGTGACCAGCGTAGCGCCTAATTGGCGCGCCGTTGCCACCAGTATTCTATCCACCGGATCGCCATGGAATCCGCCAGGCAAACGGCTACTTTCAATAGCCGCGTCGCTACTAAGCGGCACTAAAGAAACGCCGGGGGCGGTTAAAGCGGCGCCGACCCAATCATCACAAGACTGGGAAAGTTTTAAGCGGCCCTTCGCCTCCAGCATCGCCACCTCCCACACCGACATAACCGACACGCGTAATTCCGCTCGCCGGCTGGCCTGTTCAATCGCCTTACGGCTGGCGGTAGAGAACTTGCCCTTATCGCCGTTCATGAGCCATATCCATGCATGTGTGTCGAGCAGCAGCAAGGAGGGCTTAGCCATTCGCCTCCCACGGCTCGTCGAGCGACTTGATAATGTTTGCTTTAATAGTCACGGTGTCTTGCAAAAATCCAAGTACCGGCATCGACTGCTCGTCGGTGGGCACGAGCTTGGCTACCGGCTTGCCGTGCTTGGTGATAACGATCACTTCGCGCTGTAGTTTCACCCTGTCCATGAGCTGTAAACAATGCGTCTTGAACTCACTGGCGGGAATCTTCATGGGATACTCCTAATCGCTATCGCTATATATGACCATAGTAATATGACCATAGTCATAAGGCAAGCCCTGCTGGGAATCTTAGCGCTCGACTCCAACTATTTAACTTCCGCCCCTTTAGCAGCCGCTTGCCGCAAGCGTATCCCCAGTTCCTTCAATTGCGACTCGCTGGCCGGTGACGGCGCATGGGTGAGCGGGCACGCGGCGGTTTGGGTTTTGGGGAAGGCGATGACTTCGCGGATGGAGGCGCTGCCGGTCATTAGCATGGCAAGCCGATCGAGACCGAAGGCGATGCCGCCGTGCGGCGGGCAGCCGTATTTGAGGGCCTCGAGCAGGAAGCCGAATTTTTCCTGGGCCTGTTCATCGTTAATGCCGAGCAGCCGGAATACCGCAGCCTGCATGTCGCTGCGATGGATGCGCACGGAGCCGCCGCCGACCTCGGTGCCGTTCAGCACTAGGTCGTAGGCGCGTGACAGGCAGTCGCCGGGGTTGGCCTCCAAGCCTTCTATGGAATCGACCTTGGGTGCCGTGAACGGATGGTGCAGGGCCGCCCAGCGTTTGGCCTCTTCGTCGCGCTCGAACATCGGGAAGTCGACCACCCACAGCGGTTGCCAACCGGGCTGCACCAAGCCGCGATCTTCACCGAGCTTGATGCGCAATGCGCCGAGCGCATCGTTGACGATCTTGGCGCGATCAGCGCCGAAAAAGATGAGGTCGCCGGTCTTGGCACCGGTGCGCTGCATAATCGCCGCAACCACGTCATCGGGCAGGAATTTGAGGATAGGTGATTGCAGGCCCTCACGGCCTTGAGTGTGATCATTGACCTTGATATAGGCCAAGCCCTTCGCACCATAAATCGCAACAAATTGCGTGTAGTCATCCAGCTCCTTGCGCGAGAGGCTGTTGCCGCCGGGCAGATGCAGCGCGGCGACGCGGCCTTGCGGGTCATTGGCCGGGCCGGAAAATACCTTGAAGTCAACGCTGCGCATTAAATCGCCGACGTCGATGATTTCCAGCGGGATGCGCAGATCGGGTTTATCGACGCCATAGCGCGCGATGGCGTCGGCGTAGCTCATGCGCGGGAAGGGGTTGGGCAGCTTCGCCCCCAGCACTTGATCGAACACCTGACGGATCATGTCTTCCATGAGCCCGATGATTTGCGCCTCGCTCATGAACGAGGTTTCGATATCGAGCTGGGTAAATTCGGGCTGACGGTCGGCGCGCAGGTCTTCATCGCGGAAGCAGCGCACGATTTGGTAATAGCGATCGATGCCGCTCATCATGAGCAGTTGCTTGAACAATTGCGGCGATTGCGGCAGCGCAAAAAATTCGCCGGGATGGGTGCGGCTCGGCACCAGGTAATCGCGCGCACCCTCCGGCGTGGCCTTGGTCAAGAAGGGTGTTTCAACGTCGAGGAAGCCTTGCGCATCTAAATAGTTGCGCAGCGCGCGCGCGAGATTGGCGCGCAGCCGCAGGCGCTGCTGCATCTGTGGACGGCGTAGATCAATGTAGCGGTAGCGCAGGCGGTTTTCTTCGCTGACGTCTTCTTCGTCGATCTGGAATGGCGGCGTCAGTGCGGTATTTAAAATCTCGACGGACTCGCAGGCAACCTCAATCTGGCCGGTGGGAAGATTCGGATTCACCGTGCCGGGCGGGCGGCGGCGCACCGTGCCGGTGACGCGCAATACATACTCGCTGCGCACACGTTCGGCGACTGCGAAGGTTTCCGGATTAGCGGGATTGAACACCACTTGCGCCAAACCTTCACGGTCGCGCAGGTCGATGAAGATGACCCCGCCGTGATCGCGGCGGCGATGCACCCAGCCGCACAGTGAGACTTGTTGGTCGAGCAGCGCTTCGTTCAGCTGCCCGCAGTAATGAGTGCGCATGCTAAAAATCCTGTGTTAAGTATTACGATGTGCGCTCAGCGTTAGCCAGTTTAATGGCCAGCTCGGGCGGCAAAGCCCCCTTGCGCCAGGTCGGTATTACCACCCCCAGCGATATGACCATCTTGAACGCGTCATCGACGCTCATGTCCATCTCCACCACGTCGCGTTGCGGGATGAAGAAAATGAAACCGGAGGTCGGGTTCGGTGTGGTCGGTATGAAGATTGGCACCAACTTTTCATTGGTGAGATACTCCGCCTCCGCCAGCCCATCACCTGTTTGAAAGGCGAGCGTCCACATGCCGGGGCGCGGATATACGACCAGCAACACCTTGCGGAACGATTTTCCGGTGGGCGAAAACACCGTCTCGGCAACCTGTTTGGATGCCGAGTAGATTGAGCGCACCAGCGGAATACGTGCGAGTAATTTTTCCCAGAGTTCCACCAAACGGCGGCCGAATAAATTGGCGACGATGACGCCGGTCGATAACACTACGGCCACTGACAGCAGCACGCCCAGCCCCGGAATATGAAAACCCAACAGGGCGTCGGGCTGGTAGGCTGCGGGCAACAGCAGCAGGGTGTTGTCCATGACATCGACAA
>JBDSOT010000132.1:0-50345 GCA_039914705.1 Gammaproteobacteria bacterium
GCCACGAGACTGGTAAATTCGTCGCGTTCCATGGCCTCGATCTGTTTGACGTCAAGGCGAAGTTTGCCGGCCACCTGCTCAACGGACAGGCTACGCGCCTCGCGCTCGTCGCGTAAACGTTTACCGGCCCCGCTTGCGGTGTCCCACTCGATCCTGGTTTTGCTATCGGTAGACATACTACTCGGACTCGGACCGGACATCCGGAATGCCATCGGATTTTTGCAACAGGCGCGCCTCATCAGAATCAGGATAGGTTGATCTCAATTGCAATGCATAACTGGAGATAGCGTTTTTATCTCCCAGCATTTGCTCGATGCGTACCCCCAACCAGAGACTTTGCGATGTGTGTTGGGCCACAGCCGCATAACGTTGCAGATAGGCCCGTGCCGGCAAATACTCGCCACGGTCAAAGCTGATAACCGCCATTTGATACAGGGAACCGGATAGCCGAGGATTTATTTGCAGGGCGTCGCGGAAATATTTTTCCGCCTTCACCGTATTAGGTACGCGCTGCGCGCACAGCCCGGCATTTTCATAGGCCAGTGCTGGGGTCGCGTACAAGGGGTTTTCCAGGGCGCGCAAAAAATATTGCTCTGCCTTTGCGAGTTCGTTGCGCTTACACAAAAAAGTCCCGTAGTTATTGAGCGAATTAGAGTCCTTGGGTGACAGGCTCACGGCCTTCAGATAATGTTGCTCTGCCTCGTCAAGCTGACCCAGTTGCTCGTAGACAATGGCGATAGCGTTATGCGCACTTGCCAGATTCGGGCTGATCTCCAGCGCACGCTGTAATTTACTCAGCGCCAGGTCGCGCCGCCCCTGTTGCAGATAACCGATGCCGAGTTTCACATTGGTCTCGGCGAGGGTGTCTGGGCGATCACCCGCATTCGTTTGAGCAGTATTTTTGGTATTCGTCGCCGCGCAGGCGCTTAAACTCACCGCCAGGCAAAGATACGCTATATATCGGCGGCTGGAATGCTTCATCGTCAAATACTCGCTGCTTGCATAACGCTACGGCGCAGGCTGCGTTTCGTACGATCCTGTACCTTGCCGGCGAGTTGTCCGCAGGCGGCATCAATATCATCGCCGCGCGTCTTGCGCGTAACGGTAATCAGGCCCGCCGTCATCAGGATAGCGCGAAAGCGCTCTATCGCAGCCGGGCTGGAGCGTTGGTAGCGCGTACTGGGAAACGGATTGAACGGAATTAAATTAACCTTGGCGGGTATGTCCTTAAGCAGCGCGGCCAATTCATGCGCCAATGCCGGGCTGTCGTTCACACCGTCGAGCATGACGTATTCGAAGGTTACGCGGCGGCGCGCCTCACCCTCCACATAACGCCGGCAGGCCGCCAACAATTCGCTGAGCGGATATTTTCTATTGAGCGGAACGAGTTCGTTACGCAGTGCATCGTTAGGTGCATGCAGCGAAACGGCAAGGCTCACCGGGCTGAGTTCGCGCAGCCGATCCAGCGCCGGGATCACGCCCGCCGTGCTTAAGGTGACACGACGCTTCGACAGACCATAGCCAAGATCGTCCATCATCAGATTCATGGCCTTAACCACGTTATCGAAATTCAACAACGGCTCGCCCATGCCCATCATAACGACATTCGTAATAATGCGTTCACCCTTCGGGTCGCGCCCAAGCGCGCGGTTGGCCACCCAGACCTGGCCGATAATTTCCGCTACGGTGAGGTTGCGGTTAAAACCCTGTTGTGCGGTGGAGCAGAATGAACAGTCGAGTGCACAGCCCACCTGGGACGAGACGCATAAGGTGCCGCGTCCGTCCTCGGGGATAAACACCGTCTCGATACTATTGCCGCTGTCCAGGCGCAGCAACCATTTACGCGTGCCGTCGAGCGAGACCTGATCGACGATAATCTCAGGTGCCTTGATCTCCGCGAGTTCCTGCAAGCGCGGGCGCAGGTCTTTGCCGATATTGGTCATAGCGTCGAAATCGGCGAGGCCGAAATGATGTATCCACTTCATCACTTGTGTGGCGCGAAATTTTGGTTCGCCGTGCGCCTGAAAGAAAATCTCCAGATCGTTGCGATCCAGATTCAGCAGATTAATTTTTGCCGGGGATTCCATGTTAGCGTGTGCGCGAACAAATCTCGTGCGGCTGAAAGAAAAATTCGATCTCTTCGTTTGCCGTTTCGGGGCTGTCGGAACCGTGCACCGCATTCTCATCGACACTGCTGGCAAAGTCCGCGCGAATGGTGCCGGGCATAGCATCTTTGGGATTGGTGGCCCCCATCAATTCGCGGTGTCTGGTGATGGCGTTTTCGCCTTCCAGAACCTGCATCATCACGGGACCGGAGAGCATGAAGTTGACAAGGTCGTTAAAAAACGGCCGCGCCTTGTGCACAGCATAGAATCCCTCCGCCTGCGCACGCGTGAGATGCGTCATGCGAGCGGCAATAATATGTAAATCCGCATGCTCGAAACGCGAATAAATCGCACCGATAAGATTTTTTGCCACGGCATCCGGCTTGATGATGGAAAAGGTGCGTTCTGGTGTCATTACATAGTCCTTACTTTGCGAATTGAAACATTGAATGATGCTTACATATTGAGATAGGGCGCAATTCTAGCCTGTTAAGCCAATGCAGGCAATTAGCGCAGGTAATTACGGCGCCGCTCTTCGCGAGGTTCGCAATAGTTAGCAGCACTTTCTTTATCGAATACACTACCCGCGCTGCGGCGGTTTAATCGAAAAGACCCGGTGTGTTATATGCCATTACCAGTTTTAACCTCCCACGGCGCAAATTGTTTATGCAGGGTCTGCAAAGTAGTCAGCAATAAATCAAGCTCGTCAGGCGTGCTGGCTTTACCCAGGCTGATGCGCAACACATTACGCAATAATCGCGGCTCAATGCCCATGGCGCGCAACACAGGGCTGGCTGACAAACTGCCGCTCAGGCACGCGGAGCCTGAAGACACCATGATTCCGGCCTTATCCAGATTCATCAATAAGGTTTCGCCGGCAAACCCGGGCAGGCTGACTAATACGGTATTGGACAGGCGCGGTATTTTTTCGGCGAAGACCACAGCGCCGGGAAATGTACGCAGACCTTTTTCCAGATAAGGTGACAATTCACCCCAGTGCGCCTGACGTTCTTCCAGTTCTTGCCGGGCCAGTTCAGCGGCCGCGCCGAAACCGGCAATGGCCGCCACATTCTCGGTGCCCGCGCGCCTTCCTTGCTCGTGTCCGCCGCCATGCAATAAAGTTTCAAGCGACACAGACTCATCTACAACCAGCGCGCCGATGCCCTTGGGGCCGTAAATCTTGTGCGCGGACAGACTCATCAAATGCGCGCCGCTGGCGGCAAAGTCAATCTTGATCTTGCCGAGGGCCTGCACGGCGTCGGTGTGCATGATCGCACCTGCCTGCCGCGCTAAGGCTGCAATGCCGGCAATATCCTGAATGGCACCGGTTTCGTTATTCGCCAGCATCACGGAGATTAACCGGGTGTCGGTATGCAAACTTTGCCGGACTGCGTCCAACAGGACGCTGCCCTGCGCATCCACGGCGATGCTGTCCAGTTGATAGGCCTGCTGCGTCATGGCCTGTGCCGGTCCGCGCAATGAGGCGTGTTCGATGGCGCTGATAGCGATGCGTCCGCTTGGAAAGGCCGCCAAGGCGCCCTTGATCGCCAGATTATTCGCCTCGGTGCCGCCGCTGGTAAAAATAATTTGTCCGGGCGTGGCGTTGACCAGCGCGGCAATCTGCTCTCGTGCTGTTTCGATGGCCGTGCGCGCTGTTCGTCCGAGTTGATGCGAACTTGAGGGATTGCCGTATTGCCCGCGCAGAAAAGGCAGCATGGCGTCCAGCACACGCCCATCGAGCGGTGTGGTTGCGTTGTGATCAAGATAAACCGGCATCAGACGTGCGCCTGGCGGCTATATGCCAATAAGATCCTTGGCATCAGCAGATTTTTGCGGGGCTTGCGGGTGAAAGTGGATGCATTCCGTCTGGCGCGCCGCGACCTGTTTAACGTCGCGCTTTTCGACCAATTGGGCGAGCGTAATCGAGGTTAAAAATTCATGGATCTGATCGCTGAGATCCGACCATAAATCATGCGTCAAACAGCGCCCCTCATCCTGACAATTCATCTTGCCGCCGCAGCGTGTCGCATCAACCTTCTCGTCGACGGCGCGGATTACGTCGGCGATAGAGATTTCACCGGCGCTGCGGCCCAGACGATAACCGCCGCCGGGGCCGCGCGCGCTATCGACCAGGCTCTGCTTGCGCAGACGCGCGAATAATTGCTCCAGATAGGAAAGCGAGATGCCTTGGCGCTGGGCGATATCGGCCAAGGCCACCGGGTTTTGCGTATCGTGCAGGGCCAGGTCCAGCATCGCCGTCACCGCATAGCGGCCTTTTGTGGTCAACCTCATGGTACTGTCCTCAAGCGAAAACCCTTAAGTAACACAGCTACATTCATATTCGGCCTCACCTTTAATCGGCACCTTGTTACGCTTTGCGCGCATGCTGAGTTGCATTTTCCGGCTCATCCTCGGCCTTACTCGAAATCTGTTGCGCCGTCGATTCGATCTCACACGAATCCAAGGCCGGGAGTTTGATGTCGCCGATCTCGGCACCCAGTGTTTTTAACGCCTCGCACATCATCTCGACCTTGGTATCCATCACATGGATGTGGTCAAGCATGCAATTGATGGCGTTAGCCACCGGGTCGGGCATGTCTTGCGTAGTGCCATAGGCATCGAAACCAATCTTGCGGGCGATGGCATCGCGGTGTTGCTCGTGCTCGGTCTTGGGCGCATTTACCACGCGCCCTGGAATGCCGACGACGGTAGCGCCCGGCGCAACATCCTTGGTGACCACCGCATTGGAGCCGATGCGTCCGCCGTTGCCTATCATGATAGGACCCAACACCGTAGCCCCCGCCCCAATAACCACATCGTTGCCCAGCGTCGGATGGCGTTTGCCCTTTTGCCAACTGGTGCCGCCCAGCGTGACGCCGTGGTAGAGCGTGCAATCGTCCCCGATCTCTGCTGTCTCACCAATCACCACGCCCATGCCATGGTCGATGAAGAACCGCCGGCCGATGCGCGCACCGGGGTGAATCTCAACGCCGGTCAACCAGCGTGAGAGACTTGAAACCATGCGCGCCAGCCACTTCCAATTGGCGTTCCAAAGCCGATGCGTGATGCGGTAAAACTGCACGGCGTGCAGACCGGGATAGGTTGTCAACACCTCAAAACCGGTACGCGCCGCCGGGTCGCGTTCAAAGATGCAGCGAATGTCTTCTCTCAAGCGCTCAAACATGGGTATTTTTATACCTGACTAATTTAATCAACAATAGCCGATAGCTTGCTGGCGCGCAAGCCACGGATTAAGCACCGTCAAGGTATCCTGCCAGGTCTTGCTCATTAATATCAGGCAGATTTTTATCTATTGTCTTTGTCACGATTGCAGCAGTATTGGCGTCCAGAGTTTTCAGCAGTCTGCCCAAAAACTCAGGGCCTGCGACCAGGATTAATCTGGTATAGACATGCTCGATACGACCCTGGTCGAGCATGTCGGCAAGACTCTTGGCAAACTGCTCCGCGATATGTTCAGTCGGTTCGTGTTCAGCACCCGTTGCGTGTCGACCCGGGCCAAACCGGTCAAAACTACGCGCTGCTTTATCGGTATCTATATCCTGATTCTTAAGACGGCCCTGTGCATGCGAAATATCCTTCACGCGCCGTATATCATCTTTGCTCGTTCGCTCGAACAGGCTTGCGCCGCCCCGGTTTGCCACCAAAATCCACGTCGTTTCCATAGTCGTTCCTCTCGTTGATGTAGCCACCTTGAGCTGAATTTTGCCCACTGGTGGATTTCTGAAAATAGATACTAATTGCCGCCTTTGCACTGCGCGGCCGCAAAAATACCGCGCAGGATATTCAATTCCATCTTGTCCAGACGGGCGCGGTTGAACAGGCGGCGCAGACGGCGCATGAGTTGACGCGGGTTCTGGGGGTCAAGAAATTCAATATCGATCAATGTCTGATGCATATGAACATATAAAAGTTCAAGCTCATCCGCAGTGGCAAGATCCGCCGTATTCTGTTCCACTTCGGCTGGAGTTTGTTCTATTTGTGCCAGAAAAATCTCATACGCCAATACCTGAACGGCGGCGGCGATATTCAGCGATTTAAACTCCGGATTGCTGGGGATATGCACCAGGTAATTACAACGTTCCAGTTCTTCATTGGTCAACCCGGATTGTTCACGCCCGATCAGCAATGCCAGCGGAATCTTAGCGCCCTCAGCCATGATCAGCCCCGCACACTCGCGCGGACTTACCTGCGGCCAGGCAATGGTGCGCATACGTGCGCTGGCGCCAAACACCAGGCCGCACCCTGTAAGGGCCTCATCGACGGACGTGCAAACCTGCGCCTCGGCCAGCACATCGTCCGCGCCCGAGGCGCGCGCCGTAGCCTCCGCACTGGGGTAAATACGGGGATTCACGAGATAAAGATTGTGCAGGCACATATTTTTCATGGCACGAGCCACGGCCCCGATATTGCCGGGGTGGGAGGTTTCGACCAGAACGACGCGAATTTGGGATAAGGGCATGGGCTTTAAGTATTCATGTGTGGGCAGGTCGACAAGATGTGGTCACAAGCCCGCCAGTATGCGGCCTCGTACAGGTTATTTTACCGGGTAACTAAATGTTTGCTATCCTTGCGGCCTTCAACTCGCAAGCTGATCCTTAAAAATGCATCCCATGCTCAACATCGCGGTGCGCGCAGCGCGCAGCGCCGGTAATATTATTGCACGCGCCGCAGATCGCGTGGACAGTTTTACCGTTACCTTAAAGGCACAGAATGATTTCGTAAGCGAGGTCGATCACCAGGCCGAGCGGGAAATCATCAAGGTTATCCGCAAGGCCTATCCGCATCACGGCATACTTGCCGAAGAAAGCGGCGCACAGAACGGCGACGATTACCTGTGGGTAATTGACCCGCTCGACGGTACCACGAACTTCCTGCACGGCTTTCCACAATTTTCCGTGTCTATTGCCCTCAAGCACAAGGGCCAACTCGAACAGGCGGTCGTCTACGACCCGCTGCGCCAGGAGCTGTTCACCGCTACGCGCGGGGCGGGCGCGCAGCTCAATGAACGCCGCCTGCGCGTCACCAAGATAAAGGGGCTGGAAGGTGCCCTGCTCGGCACCGGTTTCCCGTTCAAACAGCAGCAGCATCTCGAAACTTACCTCGCCACCTTTCGCGCACTGTTTCCCATGACCTCCGGCATCCGCCGCGCAGGCTCCGCCGCGCTCGACCTTGCCTACGTTGCCGCCGGCCGACTTGATGGTTTCTGGGAGATCGGCCTCAGCGAATGGGATATGGCCGCTGGCGCGTTGATCGTGCAAGAGGCAGGGGGCATCGTCGGGGATTTCAGTGGGGGCGATGAATTTCTGACGACCGGGAATCTCGTCACCGGTAATCCGCGCGTGTTCAAGGCCATACTTGAAGCCATAGCCCCGCATCTCACTGCGGAACTTAAGAAATAGCGGCAAACAGGCCGGAAACCCGGCATTTTATGCGATAATAACTGTCTGATCTTTAACGAGTTAGCGAGGTGTGTGAATGGATGACAACAAGCAAAAGGCGTTGGCTGCCGCACTGAGTCAGATCGACAAACAGTTCGGCAAGGGCGCTGTGATGCGCATGGGCGACGGCGGCGTGATCCGTGATATCGAAGCCGTGTCGACCGGTTCGCTGGGCCTCGACATCGCACTTGGCATCGGCGGCCTGCCGCGCGGTCGCGTGGTCGAAATCTATGGGCCGGAGTCATCGGGTAAAACGACCTTGACGTTACAGGTCGTGGCCGAAATTCAAAAGCTGGGCGGCACTGCGGCGTTCGTGGATGCCGAGCACGCGCTCGACCCTCAATATGCGCAGAAGCTCGGGGTGAACGTCGATGATCTGCTGGTGTCTCAACCAGATACCGGCGAGCAGGCCCTGGAGATCACCGATATGCTGGTGCGTTCCAGCGCCGTCGATGTGGTTGTCATAGACTCTGTCGCAGCCCTCACGCCGCGCGCCGAGATTGAAGGCGAGATGGGCGCATCGCACATGGGCTTGCAGGCGCGCCTGATGTCGCAGGCATTGCGCAAGCTCACCGCCAACATCAAACGCTCCAACACATTGGTTATTTTTATCAATCAGATTCGCATGAAGATCGGCGTAATGTTCGGCAATCCCGAAACCACCACCGGCGGCAATGCGCTCAAATTTTATGCCTCGGTGCGCCTGGATATTCGCCGCATCAGCTCGATTAAAAAAGGTGACGAGGTGATCGGCAGCGAGACGCGCGTCAAGGTCGTCAAGAATAAGGTCGCCCCGCCGTTCAAGCAGGCGGAATTCGATATCCTGTACGGTGAAGGCATCTCGCGCGAGGGTGAAATTATAGAAATCGGTGCGCGCGAAGGGTTCATCGAAAAATCCGGTGCCTGGTACAGCTATGGCGGGAATCGCATCGGCCAGGGCAAGGACAATGTGCGTGCCTACTTAAAGGAACATCGGGAAATAGCGCAAGAGATCGAGGATAAAATTCGCGCAAAACTCCTGGTTAAGGTTATCGCCCTCGAACCCGAGGTTGCTGAGGATGAATCCTGATTCAGCGCGACACACCCGATGAGCAAGCGAAGGCGTGCCAGGAAAAGGCTTATACCGCCGCTATAAATTTATTGTCACGCCGCGAGCATTCCACCGAGGAATTGCGCCGTAAATTATCCGGCAAGGGCTGCGATAGCGACCAGATTAATGAGCTGCTGGAGCGGTTGATCCGCGACAAACTGCTCAGTGAAGAGCGGTTTGTCGAAAGCTTTATTCAGTCTCGCATCGACAAGGGAGTGGGTCCCTTGCTTATTCAGGCGCAGCTGCATGAACGTGGCATTGATGCGGCGCTGAGCGCCGATTTTTTGGATGTGCGTAATCAGCAGTGGCGCGAACTTGCACAACGCGTACAACGCAAGCGTTTCGGCGCAGCCCTCCCACAAAATTATCATGAGCGCGCTAAACAGATGCGTTTTTTGCAGCAACGCGGATTTACGATGGAGCAAATTAATGCCGCTTTCAAACCCGACGAAGATGACTGAGAACTCGAATTACAAGGACTTAACCAGCAGCTCCGGGTTACGCAACGCCTTTCTGGAATATTTCCGCGCGCACGGTCATGAAGTGATTTCGAGCAGTCCCTTAGTGCCCGGCAACGATCCCACACTGCTATTCACCAACGCCGGTATGGTGCAATTCAAAGAGGTATTTCTCGGCCTCGAAAAACGCGCCACTAAGCGTGCGGCGAGCAGTCAGCGCTGCGTGCGCGCCGGCGGCAAACATAATGATCTGGAAAATGTCGGTTACACGGCGCGCCATCATACCTTTTTCGAGATGCTCGGCAATTTCAGTTTCGGTGATTATTTCAAGCGCGAGGCGATCGGCTACGCCTGGGAATTTTTAACCCAGACATTGGGTCTCGCGCCCGAGCGTTTATGGATCACCGTGTTTGAAGATGACTCTGAGGCCGCTGACATCTGGCTTAAGGAAATCGGTATCGATCCGGCGCGCTTTTCGCGTTGCGGGGCCACGGACAATTTCTGGTCGATGGGTGACACCGGCCCGTGCGGGCCGTGTTCGGAAATCTTTTACGATCACGGCCCGCACATCACGGGCGGCCCGCCGGGCAGTCCTGACGCCGATGGCGACCGCTATGTCGAGATATGGAATCTCGTGTTCATGCAATATGATCGCGCCGCCGACGGCAAACTCAGCGCCCTGCCCCACCCATCGGTCGATACCGGCATGGGCCTGGAGCGGCTCGCAGCGGTCATGCAGCGCGTGGCTAGTAATTACGACATCGACCTGTTCCGGCATCTGATCGACGCCATTACCAAGCTCGCCGTTGCAAACCGGCCTGGACAAAACACGAATGATTTGCGGGGCAACAATTCGCTACGCGTCATCGCCGACCATATACGCGCCACGGCATTTCTGATCCTCGATGGCGTCATGCCCTCCAACGAAGGGCGCGGCTACGTGCTGCGCCGCATCATGCGCCGCGCCTTGCGTCACGGACACAAGCTCGGCCTTTCCGAGGCACCGTTTTTTTACAAGCTGGTCGGTCCCTTGTCTACCGAGATGGGCGCAGCCTATCCCGCCCTGACCAAGGCACAGGGCCAAATCGAGCGCGTGATCAAGCAGGAAGAGGAACGCTTCGCTGAAACCCTGGAGCAAGGGCTGCGCATTCTGGATCAGGATATCAGCAAGCTCAGCGGCAACATTATCCCCGGCGAAACGATATTCCGTTTGTATGACACCTACGGCTTTCCGCTGGATCTTACCGGCGAGATCGCGCGTGAACGCAATCTCGAAATGGATACTGCCGGGTTTGAACAGGCCATGAACAGGCAACGCGAGCGTGCGCGTTCCGCCAGCCAGTTCGGCGTTGCCTACCCTGGCAAGATCGACATCGAGGGCGCAACCGACTTCACCGGCTACGAGGCCTTGTTGACGGAACAGGCCCCGGTAACAGCCTTGTACAAAGACAGCACATCTGTTGAGAAATTAACTGCGGGCGAGCATGGCATGGTCGTACTGGCACGCACACCTTTTTATGCCGAGTCCGGCGGACAGGTCGGCGATAAAGGCATATTGCATAACTCTGCTGCGCTATTTGAGGTCGCAGATACACGCAAGCACGGTGCCGCGCACGCCCATGTCGGCATTGTAAAATCAGGCCAGCTCCACATCGGCGACATGTTGAACGCCGAGGTAAATGCGGATGCACGCCGGGCCACGGCTGCCAATCACTCCGCGACTCACTTGCTGCACGCGGCATTACGCAAGGAACTGGGGGCGCATGTCATACAGAAGGGTTCGCTTGTTAGCGCCGAGCGTTTGCGGTTCGACTTCGCACATTTTGAACCGATGACTCCGGCACAGATCAATACGGTTGAACAGCTGGTCAACGCACAGATACGGCTTAATTATGCAGCGGAGACGCAGGTTATGGCCGTGGACGAGGCCATCGCGAGCGGCGCTGTTGCCCTATTCGGTGAAAAATATTCCGAGCGCGTGCGCGTCTTGCGCATGGGCGATTTTTCTACCGAGCTGTGCGGCGGTACGCATGTAATGCGCAGCGGTGACATCGGTTTGTTTAAAATCATTTCAGAGAGCGGTATCGCCTCCGGCATTCGACGCATCGAGGCCGTCAGCGGCCAAGGCGCGGTTAGTTGGCTGGAAGAAAGCGAAACGCGCCTGCTGCGCATTGCTGAATTGATTAAGGGCGGGCGCGATAACGCGGATGAAAAGGTACGGCAATTGCTGGAGCGCACGCGCAAGCTGGAAAAGGAGCTGGAGCAACTCAAAGGCAAGCTGGCGAGTTCCGCCGGCACCGATCTCGCGGCGCAGGTACAGCAAATAAACGGTGTTAATGTATTGGCAGCCCGGCTCGATGGCGCAGATGCCAAATCACTGCGCGATACCGTCGACCAACTCAAGAATAAACTTGGTTCCGCTGCCGTGGTACTGGCGGCGGTGGCCGATGGCAAGGTGAATGTGGTGGCCGGAGTAACCTCCGACATCATGCAGCGTGTCAAGGCCGGCGACCTCGTGAATATCGTGGCGCAACAGGTCGGTGGCAAGGGCGGCGGGCGGCCCGATATGGCGCAGGCCGGTGGCAATAATCCAGCGGCACTCGATGATGCGCTGAATTCCGTGTCAGAATGGGTGCGTCAGCAACTGAGCTAAGGAACCTCTGAACAATTCCATCCATGGAATTTTCAGAGACGAAAAGCAAAAATGTGATTTTTTCTTTTCTTCACTTTTCAAACACTTGTGTGTTTGAAAAATAGCGGCACATCCCTGTGCCGCAGGCAACTCTGAGTAAATCAGAGTTGCCTTAACCTGCTAACTCTTCTTTTTGTTTTCTGATGTTGCTTACGCAAGGAAGCCCTGATCAAGTCCGAGCTTCCCTAAACCCTCGCCAAGTGTTACCCTTCGCCCTTTTTCCAAGAAGCCAAGATGTCGTTACTTGTACAAAAATATGGTGGCACCTCGGTCGGCAGCCCGCAACGCATTGCGCAGGTCGCCGAAAAGGTTATGGCTTACCGCCGCCAGGGGCACGATATTGTTGTTGTAGTCTCCGCGATGAGCGGCGAGACGGATCGCCTGCTCAAGCTTGCCCGGGAACTGGACGGGCAACCCTGTGCGCGTGAACTCGATGTGCTACTGGCCACTGGCGAGCAGGTAACTATCGCCCTGCTCAGTATCGCGTTGGAGAAACTCGGTTGCGCGGCCCGCTCTTACACGGGCGGACAAGTGCATATTCTCACCGATAGTGCGCATAACAAGGCGCGCATCAAGGACATTGACAGTGCGCGTCTGCATAGGGATCTTGCGGAGGGTCGCGTGGTGGTCGTTGCGGGATTTCAGGGCGTGGATTGCGATGGCAATATCACCACGCTGGGACGCGGCGGTTCGGATACCACTGCCGTCGCACTGGCCGCTGCTTTGAAGGCGGATGAATGCCAGATTTATACCGACGTGGACGGCGTATACACAACCGATCCGCGCGTTGTCCCGCAGGCGCGCAGGCTCGACCGGCTCACCTACGAAGAGATGCTGGAAATGGCCAGCCTCGGTGCCAAGGTATTACAGATACGCTCGGTGGAATTCGCTAGTAAATATAACGTTCCCGTGCGCGTGTTGTCTTCATTTGAGGAAGGCGGCGGCACGCTGATTACAACCGAGGAAGGGGCAATGGAGCAAGCGTTGATTTCGGGCATCGCGTTCAATCGCGATGAAGCTAAACTGACTATCATGGGTGTGCCCGATCAGCCGGGCATTGCTTACCGCATTCTCGGGCCGATTGCCGAGGCGAATATCGAAGTGGACATGATCATCCAGAATGTCGGCGCCGATGACCTGACCGACTTCACCTTCACCGTGCACCGCAATGATTACGACCGAGCCTTGGCCCTATTACAGCAGACCTCGCAACAACTGGGTGCGCGCGAGGTGGCCGGCGATAAAACTATTGTTAAGGTTTCCGTTGTAGGAATGGGCATGCGCTCGCACGCAGGGATTGCCAGCACCATGTTCCAGGCGCTGGCCAACGAGCAGATTAATATACGCATGATCTCCACCTCCGAGATAAAGATCTCCGTGGTGGTGGATGAAAAATATCTGGAACTGGCCGTGCGCTCGCTGCACAGCGCGTTCAAGCTTGATCAAATTGCCGCGCCTGCCTGACTGGCGTGAATCTTGCGATGCAAACATATTAAGAAAAGTTTAGATGGAAAATATGAAGTTTCACCAACAGAGTGCGCATGTATAATGACCAGTTGGCAAAGACCAGGATGGCCTAGCCACTACGGGAGATGATCTCCCGTTTTTTCGCCAAGAGATAAGTGTTTCACTTAGGGCGTGTCCAATGATTAGACATGCCATGGCAATTGATTGAACAAGGAGTCAAACAATGTTGATCTTAACGCGACGTGTGGGTGAAACCCTGATCATTGGCGATGAAGTCACGGTCACAGTACTCGGCATCAAGGGCAATCAAGTACGCATCGGTGTGAATGCCCCTAAAGAAGTCAGCGTGCACCGTGAAGAAATTTACGAACGTATCCAGAAGGAAAAGATGCAGGGCGGATCTGCGGCCAGCATCATTGATGAAAACGAATAAAACTTTACCTGGCATGTCGCCTTAAGTATTCTACAGTTGACTCGTAAAGGTTGCTAAAACAAGCTGTCAGACTGGCATGAGCATGGTAAATCTCTGTATCTTGCCAGGCATGGTTTCACAGTGTTAATTATGGAGAGATGGCCGAGAGGTCGAAGGCGCTCCCCTGCTAAGGGAGTATGGGGCTTAAAACTCCATCGAGGGTTCGAATCCCTCTCTCTCCGCCATATTTTCCTTATGAGGAGGCTGGTTTTTTAGCCTCCTCATAAGGAAGATTATGCGATAAGCATTCGAACCCTCGAGAAATCATAAGCAGGGTTCGACCAAATCGCCTGGAGCGATTTGGAACAGCCGAAGGCTGGCCCGCAGGGGGCACAGGGAAGTGCGGAGTAATCCCTCTCTCTCCGCCAGTTAAATGCATGGCCCTGAAAATGTGTTTGCCGCGCGTATCAGAAGGCAAAATGACCACATGCTTCAGAACACTGTGAGTGCAATTCTTGACACCCCGGCATCAGGCCGCGATAATGCGGCACCCTCATGCGCCCGTAGCTCAGTTGGATAGAGTACCTGGCTACGAACCAGGCGGTCGGGAGTTCGAATCTCTCCGGGCGCACCAATCTTTAGGTAAACGTGGGCATTTGACTCTCCTCGCCCATTTATATCCTTGCAATAATTAGAGCACAATTGTGTGGCTAATATGCTAGCCCACTGTCAGTCCTGCTTGGCGTAATACTGTAGGCGTCACCTTACACGCAATCTATCACGTTAGTTGAGCATTACCTCCAGCTTTCCCAGCTTAGCAAACACTCTGCACTACTAGCCTACAATTTTATAGACTGTCTGGTGTATTAACACCAGACAGTCCAGGCCGAAAGAAACTCTTACTTAACTACATTAATCCGCGCCAGCATCTCGCTCAGCGACGTCGCCTTTGAGCTACTTATCTGAGTGCGCTTCAATTTCAACCGCCTAGCAGACTGACCGGTAGTCATGCCTTTATTACGCTTCAGCATCCGAACACCCTTCGACCCAGTAGAAGGTAATTTACCAAGCGATTTTGGACCAACTGGATTGGCAACAGCCTTTCCCTTGGGGCGTACTAACAAGCTGCTTGCCAATACCGGGGCGGGTAAATTGGTAAATGTGGGTACGGAAATGGGAGTGGTGGGAGTGGGAGTAACAACAAGTGTAGGTGTAGGTGATGGAACTGCACCTGTCGGCGACACTGGGCTACTGCCAGATGGCACCACACTACCGGTAGGTGCCCCCGCACGACGCACCAAGGGAATGACTTCGTCCACAGAGAATGGCTCGCGCTGTTCCCACGATAAATGAGACGCGTGGAGTGTGCGATTGGCGAAGTTCAGAATCTCCTCTACGGTGGAGGCGCGGCCCGTTACAGGGTTGATGTCGGTGTAGTTGCTCCACTGCACTGCCGGAGCCAGTGGCATGCTGCCCGCATATTGCCCATATAATTTATAGGGAGGCGGCTGACTGCTGACCGGACGACTTGCATGCACGTCCGGACCTCCGAGGCCCATCCCGATACTGTAGGCATATTCCACGAGACCTTTGAGTTTAAGCTCAACATCCGCTGCGCTATCACCCGACCACCAGTTGATATATTGAACACACATTGTTCGAGGAAATGCCGCCTTTAAGCCAGCCATAATACGTTTCTGGCCGATATATGCCTTTTCAGACGTGTAGTTCGCTTCCGCAGCGACTCCCTTCCATATCAGATTGCCGTTGGAGGTCTCATCCAGCACGATGCCTTCTACAAACGGCTCATTATCAAAGCGCGCCCCCAGTGCTTTAAACAACGCTATCTGGCGATCTTGCAGAGCGGTGTTCCAGCGCTTGGTTATCACCCGCTGCATATAGGCCGGTTTGTAAAAGCCTCCTTCAAATTCTGGCGTTCTTATATAATCCGGGAGCCATATCAAGGGCCAGTTGCTGTTATCCGTTATTTCAATAATCAGGCGCTTTGGCGTGGGCATGCTCATTAGATACTTCAAATCCGCTTCGATCATGGAGAAATCGTAGGCGCCACGCGTTGGCTCCAACCACTTCCATGCATAGCGCCTGTGCACACCTACAAAATTAGGCTCGTTTTTAATGTAGTTAAATTCCCACTGCGAGTTCTGCGTCCCAAAATGGATAAGCCAATAATGACCTGGATGCCATTTAGTGGGAAATGCCGCTTGGGCGGGAATGCTTACTGCTGTTGCTACTATTAATCCGAGAGTTAATGACAGAATTCGAGAAATATTTCGCATGAAGCCCCCCAAACAAATGCACGACAAGAAATGTCCTGCTTCATGGGTAATAAAGCAGAATGCATGCCATGCATGGTATTGAGAGGCTTGGAGAAACTAGATTTAACTAGAGGTGAGAGGTTAAATTTAACTAAAATGGTAACTTACAGGAATTTTATAGAAATCACTTTTTATATCATTTTTTTGGTTTGTAATTTTTTACAGTCTACTGAATTACGATAGCGAGTACTCAAAGTCATTAAGTGACAATTATGGTCGACGCATTATTTAAATAAATATAAATTTGCATTTATAATTAGTCAAGGTCTTGCTGACACTCTGATACTAAAATTTTTCTGATGAATTTAAATCAATCTTCCAGATAGGTGTACCCCGCTAAGCCGGCTTTCAATTCCTCAAAATAAGTGTCGCGCTGTTGCTTGTTCAACTCCGCGGTTTCAATCTTTTTTCGGAATGCCTCGAGCAGGTCATCGGCATTGAAATGCACATAGTTCAACACTGTTTCTACAGTGTCACCGCGTAACGGCTGTACCAGACGATAGTGTCCGTCTGCCGTCATCTCAACGTGCACAGAATCCGTATCACCAAACAGATTATGCATATCGCCTAAAATTTCCTGATAGGCACCGAGCAAAAAAATTCCCAGTAAATACGGCTCATTTTCAATAATTGGATGCAACAATAAACTGGTCTCCACACCTTCGCTATCCACATATAAATCAATGCGCCCATCGGAGTCGCAGGTGATGTCCTGCAAAGTGGCACGCCGGGTAGGCTGTTCATCGAGACGATGCAGCGGCATGATGGGAAATATCTGATCGATGGCCCAGGAATCCGGCATCGACTGGAAGAGAGAAAAATTGCAAAAATATTTATCCGCAAGTTTTTCATTGAGTTCATTCAATACGTCATGTTGGGAGCGCGCGCCCAATTGAAGCAATTCACGCACCTGCCAACAAATAGCAGTATAAATTTGTTCAGCGCGCGCACGTTGAGCCAGGTTCAATACTCCATGAGTAAACATGATCTGCGCCTCCGACAACCAATGCACAGCATCATGGTAGGCCTCCCTGGCTGAGCGCCCGGAGAGCGTATCGAGACCCCGCCACAAATCCTGAATAATACGCGGCTCATCGTCGGTTGCGGCAGAGATTTCTGTGCGGCTAAGCGCCTGTTCACTGTCGATGATGTTCGTAATCAACATGGCATGATGCGCGGTCATGGCGCGTCCGGATTCGGTAATAATATCCGGCTGTGGGAGATTTTGATCCATACAGATTTCATACAGTGTATGCACTACATTATTGGCGTATTCCTGCACGCTGTAATTCATCGAGCAAAAATTGCGCGAGCGCGTGCCGTCATAATCAACACCTAATCCGCCACCGACATCCACGCAATTTATAGATGCCCCCTGTTTGCGTAACTCGGCGTAGTAACGTGCACATTCACGCATGCCTAATTGAATATCATGAATATTTGCAATCTGCGATCCCAGATGAAAATGCATTAATTGCAGCGCATCAAGCAAGTCTGCCTTGCGCAGATGTTCAACCACGCGCAACACCTGCGTTGCGGATAAACCGAATTTTGACTTTTCGCCGCCGGTGTTCTGCCACTTACCGGCACCGATCGAGGCAAGACGCACGCGCACTCCGATCAGCGGGGTAATTTTCAGCTTGCGTGCCTCTTCTATAATCAATTTCAACTCGCAGAATCGCTCCACCACAATGTAGACGCGATGTCCCAATTGTTTACCGATCAGCGCAAGACGAATATATTCGCGGTCCTTATAGCCGTTGCATATAACTACGCCCCCTTGTGAGAGCGTGGTTAACGAGCCAGCCGATGATGGTTGCGACTGCGACAATGCCAGCACGGCCAATAACTCTGGCTTGCTGCCCGCCTCAAGGCCAACACGGCCTTCACCGTGTTTGAGTATCTCTTCAATGACGCGGCGCTGCTGATTGACTTTAATCGGATAAACTGCCGTGAAATTACCTTGATATGAATCGTCTTTCATGGCGTCGGCAAAAGAGCCGCATAGCGTATCCACGCGTTGATGCAGAATATCGGAAAAACGCACCAGCACCGGCAGCGATAGGCCCAGCGCCTTGATCTGCGCGGAAAGTTCATAGAGATCAATACCCGGCTTGTCAGTTTGGCGGTCGGGGTGTGCTACCAAATGGCCGCAATCATTAACGTCAAAATAACCACCGCCCCAGTGGGCAATATTGTAAGTATCCCGTGCCTGCTGAATAGTCCAGTCCGCCATGATTGTCTCCACTAATCTTGATGATAGTAATTTTCAAATCGGCATAACTTGCCAACAATATTTTGCTATTATCGCGCGTCTGCGAACCTTAACCCAACAGGAATCTCATATGGCGCTCAATAATGATTGGTACACCGAAGAATGGGCCGGGCAAGGGTCGGCTATTTCTTTAAAAACCGTAAAGAAACTGCATGATGAACAGTCTGCCTACCAACGCATCGAGATTTATGAAACGGAAGGCTTCGGGACGCTGATGACACTGGATGGCCTGGTAATGGTCACCAGCCGCGATAATTTTATTTATCATGAAATGATGTCCCATCCTGCGCTGTTTACGCACCCCGATCCGAAACAGGTGCTTATTATCGGCGGTGGTGATTGCGGCACGCTGCGCGAGGTGCTCAAGCACCCGGAGGTGGCGCAGGTTTGTCAGGTCGAACTGGATGAACGCGTGACGCGCGTGGCTGAACAATTTTTCCCCGAACTGTGCGCCTCGAATGACGATCCGCGTGCCACGCTGAAGTTTGACGACGGCATTGAATGGGTAGCAAAGGCAGCCGCACAAAGCTATGACGTTATCATCGTAGACGGTACCGATCCCATCGGCCCGGCGGCGGGGTTATTCTCCGAAGCCTTTTATAAAAATTGCTGGCGCGCTTTGAAGGCGGGCGGGGTCATCGTGGGCCAGAGCGAATCGCCTTTATTTCATGCGAAGCTGATCGTTGCGATGCATGAGGCATTAAAGGGTGCCCGATTTGCGGATGTGCGCACCATGAATTTCCCGCAATGCACTTATCCTTCAGGCTGGTGGAGCGCCACGCTTGCCCGTAAAGATGGCTCGGCATCACAGTTCCGCGAACAGGTCGCAACTGAAAAATCTTTCAGCACGCATTATTACAATCGCACGATTCATCAAGCGTCAATGGCATTGCCCGAGTTTCTGGCGAGGCAACTGATTCGTTAGCACCTACCCGTAAGCTGGACATCAGGTATAGGACAACCTGGCAGGCTGTCCGAGGCTCTGCACCTTATGCAGATGCGACTCAACCTGCAAGGGATTAGCCGCATCTGCATTTAACCTCGGACGGATGTATCTAAACGATGTGAGACATTACCTTAGTGAACAGGACTGCTGAGATAGTGGTCCGTGGTCTGGACTCAAGTAATGGCTGCTAGATGCTATTAACGAAGGGCACTCCCCGTAGGTGCTCCGACACGGCGCACTAAGGGAATGACCTGATTCACAAAGTAGGGCTTACGCTGCTCCCAGGAAAGATGAGTAACACGGAGCGTGCGATTGGCAAAATCCAGAATTTCCGGCACAGTGGGGATACGGCCCGTTTGTGGATTCGGCTTACTGTAGTCTTCCCATTGCACGGCCGGAGCTAACGGCATACTGCCTGCATATTGAGCATACGATGGGTATACGGGTTCTGTCCCGCCCACGTGCACATCCGGCCCCCCTACACCCATGCCAATATTGAAGGCATGCTGCATAAATCCCTTGAGCTTGGCCACGCCGTCCGCTCCATTAGCGCCCGAAAAATAGTTGATGTATTGAATGCACATCGTATTCGGAAAGGCCGCCTTCAGGCCGGACATAATTCGTTTCTGACCAATAAAACCCTTCTCCGCAGTGTAATTGGCGCGCACGGCCTCGGCCCCGTAAAGATTACCGTTGGCCGTCTCATCCAGAACGATGCCTTCAACATAGGGTTCTTTATCAAACCGTGCACCTAAGGCCTTAAATAAGGCGATTTGCCTGTCTTGCACACGTGTGTTCCAGCGCTTAGTTACTAATACCGTACCATGCGTAGGTACAAAAACCCCTCCCTCAAATTCAGGAGTGAGGACATAACCCGGCAAGTGGCTGGCACGCGCTGGGCTTTCATCTCTTCCGTTGTCGGTAATTTCGATAATCAGCCTCTTGGGTGTGGGCATACTTTGTACATACTTTAAATCCGCTTCGATGGCCGAAAAATTATAAACACCGCGGCTCGGCTCTAAACTTTTCCAGGGGTAGCGTCTTTGCACACCCACAAACAATGGTTCATTTTTAATAAGATCAAATTCACGGTGCGGATACGTGAGTGTGAAGTGAACTAACATGTAATGCCCGGGGTGATATTTCGCCGGAAATGCCGCTTGGGCGGGAATGCTTACTGCTGTTGCTACTATTAATCCGAGAGTTAATGACAGAATTCGGGAAATGTTTCGCATGAAGCCTCCAAACAAATGCACGACAAGAAGTGCCCTGCTTCATGTGTGATAAGGCAGGATGCATGCCATGCAAGTATTTTAGGAGGCTTCGAAGAAACTACTTTAAGTAAGGGGAGAGATTAAATCTAGGTATAGGGGTAATTTACGGGAATTTTATAGAAACCACTTTTTTATTTCATTTTTCTTTCATAAATTTTCATGTCTCAATAAATTGTTTTTAACGAACGCTGAGGTTCACAAAGTGACATTTATAGGGTCAACGAAGGTGTCATTAAGTGACTCTTATGGTCGACTGTTATCATTATTGATTTAAATTTAATAATATTGGACCATCTTGGGCCATAGGTGAAATGAAGCGATATTAGAAAATATTCGCAGGTGAATTTGAAGTGACGCTCTATCTACATCACGTAAATTTCACGTTCAACTTTAGACCAAAATCAGATTGTCGCGGTGGATCAGTTCCGGTTCGTCGATATAGCCGAGCAATTCTTCTATCTTATCGCTCGGTTGGCGCATAATCGTGCGTGCCTCGCTTACACTGTAATTTACCAGTCCACGCGCAATTTCCTTGCCTGCAGCATCAACGCAGGCCACCATCTCGCCGCGCATAAAATCGCCCTCCACCGCGACAACTCCCACGGACAACAAGCTGCGGCCTGACTCGCAAAGAACTTTGACGGCACCCGCGTCCAGCACCAGACGGCCACGCAGCTGTAAGTGTCCTGCCAACCAGCGCTTGCGCGCCGCCAGTGGCTGCTGCATCGGCAACAATAAGGTGCCTAAAACTTCGCCATCGGCGATGCGTTCAATAATGCGCGGTTCGCGCCCCGAGGCGATAATGGTGGCGGCACCGGATCGCGCGGCGCGTGTCGCCGCCTGCACCTTGGTTAACATACCACCCCGGCCTAATGCCCCCGAGCCAGCGCCCGCCATCAACTCTATTTGCATATCCCCCGCATCGGCCTCGTGAATCAGGCTGGCATCCGGATTCAACCGCGGATCACTTTCGAACAGACCAGCCTGATCGGTAAGAATGACCAATAATTCTGCCTCGACCAGATTGGCGACCAGCGCCGCCAGCGTGTCGTTATCACCCACGCGGATTTCGTCCGTAGCGACGGTGTCATTTTCGTTAATGACCGGAACTACACCCAACTTCAACAGTGTGCGCAATGTGCTACGCGCATTCAGATAACGCTTGCGGTTCGACAAATCATCGTGCGTCAATAATATCTGCGCGGTGTGAATCCCGTGGCTCTGAAAATGTGATTCGTAAATTTGTATCAGCCCCATTTGTCCGACTGCCGCCGCCGCCTGCAATTCATGCACGGCACTCGGACGCTGTGTCCAGCCCAGGCGCTTCATGCCCTCGGCAACCGCGCCCGATGATACCAGCACCAGTTCAACGCCACTTTGACGTAAGCGTATCATCTGATCGACCCATCCTTTGATAGCGCCGGTATCGAGGCCGCGTCCATCATCAGTCAATAAGGCGCTGCCGATCTTGATAACCCAGCGGCGCGATTTTCCAAGGCGTTGTCGATTAGTCATAAAGATAAATTATAAATAACAGGTTGCCACTAGCAGGAAAAACTTTCACCTGCCGCGGTTTTATCACGGGTCACTGGTCACTTGCGACTGTTGCTCAAGATATTCCATCACGCGAAAGCTCAATTCGCGGCAACCTTCACCTTGTATGGCGGAAATCGAGAACACCGGACCTTGCCAGCCCAGGCGCTTGATAATATCCCGGCTGCGCATCTCGCGTTCATCGGCATCGACCAGATCGAGTTTATTGAGTACCAGCCAGCGCTCGCGTGTTGCCAGATTGGAACTGAATTTTTCCAGTTCAATCTCAATCGTGCGGACATCCTCCACGGGGTCGGCATGATCGCCCGATGGGGCTATATCCACCAGGTGGAGCAATAAATGAGTGCGCGACAGGTGTTTGAGAAATTGAATCCCCAGACCAGCGCCCTCGGCGGCGCCTTCGATCAGCCCGGGAATATCAGCTATCACGAAACTGCGGTGGGTCTCGACGCTGACCACGCCAAGATTCGGATGCAGGGTAGTAAATGGATAATCCGCTACCTTGGGCCGCGCTGCCGATACTGCACGGATGAAGGTCGACTTACCGGCGTTTGGCATACCCAGCAATCCCACGTCGGCAAGTAATTTTAATTCCAGGCGTAAGGCGCGCACTTCACCGGGTGTGCCGGGGGTTGTTTGACGCGGCGCGCGGTTAGTGCTGCTTTTGAAACGCGCATTGCCCAGACCATGGAATCCGCCTCGGGCAACCAGCAAGGTTTGACCCGGCGCGACTAAATCGCCCATTACCTCTTCATTAATATCATCCAGCAAGGCAGTAACTATCGTGCCGACGGGCACCTCGATCTGCATATCTTCACCGCTCCTGCCGGTGCAGTCGCTACCCATGCCATTCTGGCCGGGCTTGGCGCGGAATATCCGTTTGTAGCGAAAATCTATCAAGGTATTGATATTGGGATTTGCTACCAGATAGATACTTCCGCCATCGCCCCCGTCACCGCCATTCGGCCCGCCAAACGGAATATACTTCTCGCGCCGGAAACTTACGCAGCCATTTCCGCCATTGCCTGCCTCAACCTGAATCTTTGCCTCATCAATAAATTTCATAGGGGGTATTCTAAAGCAAGCGGGATGAAGCCAACAGATAAACAGAGGAAGGATTTTTTATAGGTAAGGACGCAAACAGGCGCGGCCGGATAGAACAGAAGGATTGTCGGATCAGATCGGTCTGCTTTGAGCCGTGTATAACGCCCTATAACCGGTAGTTTTTGTGACAAATAAAAAGCAGCCGAGGCTGCTTCCCACACAACAGGTTGTTAGGTTATTCCGGCAGGGCCAGTTTACCGCCAGCAGTAAACCGGCCCCCTGGAAGGTTACAAACAACTACTTCTTGGCTTTTGCAGCAGACTTCTTCGAAGCTGCTTTCTTTGCAGCCGGCTTTTTAGCCGCCTTCTTAGGAGCTGCCTTCTTTGCGACTACCTTTTTAGCCGCCTTTTTGGGTGCTGCCTTCTTGGCTACTGCCTTTTTAGCAGCCGGTTTCTTGACGGCTACTTTCTTTGGCGCAGCCTTCTTTACAGCGGCCTTTTTCGGTGCAGCCTTTTTGGCTGCCGGTTTTTTGGGTGCTGCCTTAGCAGCAAGACTCTTGGTTGCCATTTTCTTCGGTACCTCCTTCTTTGTGGTTGCCTTCTTTGCGGTTGCATGCTTCAGTGGTGCCTTTTTAGCGGGCGCCTTTTTGGTTGTTACCTTCCGTGGAGTCACAGCGACTGCGGGGGGAGCTGGTTTTGCAATTTTTTTCTTAACCTCAATTTTTTTCTTCACCTCAATGGGTTCGGACCTTTTAGTCACCTTGCCGACAGCAACTGGACTGGGTGGGGATATTTTCTCTGCGGTGATCGGAGTTTTATTATTGACAATCTCATCGGTGACCTTACGCATCGCCTGAAAAATATCAGCGATTTCTCCTACGCCCTGAACCGTGCGCAGTTTATTCTGGCTACGGTAGTAGGTGATTAACGGCGCAGTCTGGGATTCATAAATGCGCAATCGGCTGCCAATGGTTTCTTCATTGTCATCGGCGCGATGACGCAGATTGCCACCGCATTTATCGCACTTATCGTCGAGTTTTGAAGGGGACGTATAGACGTTATACATTTGGCCACATGAAGCACATGTACGGCGGCCGGTGAGGCGCTGCATCAAAATATCGAAATCAACATCTATAAGAATACCGGCCTGAATCGGCTGACTCAACTTACCTAACATTCCGTCAAGCGCCTCGGCCTGTTGAAGATTACGCGGAAATCCATCAAGGATAAAACCCTTCCTGGCATCAGGCGCGGCAAGCCGCTCTTCGATCATGCCCAGCACAATTTCATCGGAAACCAACTGACCGGCATCCATCGCAGCCCTGGCTTGCTTGCCCAGAGGACTCGCAGCAGCTACGGCAGCCCGCAATAGATCTCCAGTGGACACCTGTGGGACCTTATATCTCTCAGCTAATAACTTAGCCTGCGTACCTTTTCCTGAGCCAGGGGCTCCGAGCAAAATAATTCTCATGCGACCCTTATCTTCCGTTGCGGCGTTCGTTGTTTGATTTTTATCACCATATTTTTCTAATTTCTTAATGAGCCTTGAAGCCATTTTTTACCGGCCGCATTCGCGCCACGCGTTAAGCTACTCTGAGATTAATGTATAAGTCAACTTATCTCTATGAAAATTTTTTAAATTTAGAGTATCCTTGCCTAAATTTTTTGGCCTGATGTTCGGTCATACACCTCTGAGAAAATAATAATATGCCTACTGCGATGTTAAAAAATTGCCACTGCAAACTTTCGATTCCGGAAATCTGCAATGTCACAACTCAGATTCATCCGGCTGTCGCTAATAAAAATTCGGCCGGCGCACATTACTGCAATCCTGAAAACAGCAAGCCGAACTTTCCAATGTCCGGCCTATTTAATCCCTCCTAATATCATTCCCGAGAACCGCATGCCGAAAAAAAATGCATTCTATGCCCAATCCGGCGGTGTTACATCCGTCATCAACGCATCAGCCTGCGGCGTAATCGAGACCGCTCGCAAACATAAAGACAAGATCGGCAAGGTCTACGCTGGGCGCAACGGTATTATTGGCGCACTGCTGGAAGACTTAATTGATACTAGCAAAGAACCTGCCAAGAATATTGCCGCACTGCGCCATACACCGGCCGGGGCCTTCGGATCTTGCCGCTATAAGCTCAAAGGCCTGGAACAAAACCGCGCCGAGTATGAGCGTTTGATCCAGGTATTCAAGGCGCACAACATCGGCTACTTCTTTTACAACGGCGGCGGCGACTCGCAGGACACCACGCATAAGATCTCGCAGATCGGTGAACTGCTGGGTTACCCCATCATCTGCGTCGGCGTGCCCAAGACCGTGGATAACGACCTGCCCATTACGGATTGTTGCCCGGGTTTCGGCTCAGTGGCCAAGTATGTCGCGGTGTCGATACGCGAGGCCGGGTTCGATGTCGCCTCTATGGCGAAGACCTCAACCAAGATTTTTGTGATGGAGGTCATGGGACGTCATGCTGGCTGGATTACCGCCGCAGGCGGACTCGCCGCCGAGAAGGACGGCGACGCACCGCACATCCTTTTATTTCCCGAACTGGTATTCGACGAGCAAAAATTTCTCGCGCGCGTGGATAAGACTGTCAAGAAATATGGCTACTGCGCAATTGTGGTCTCGGAGGGCGTCAAGAATAAAGAGGGCAAGTTCCTCGCCGAGGCCGGTGGTGTGGATGCCTTCGGTCATGCTCAACTGGGCGGTGTCGCACCGGTGGTGGCGCAACTCATCAAGAATCAACTCGGCTATAAGTATCACTGGGCTGTGGCTGATTACCTGCAGCGCGCCGCGCGCCATATTGCCTCCAGGACCGATGTTGAACAGGCCTATGCACTGGGCAAGGCGGCTGTTGAGTTAGCCTTGCAGGGCAAAAATGCCGTCATGCCGACGATTGTACGAAAATCCGATCAGCCTTACCGCTGGACTATCGGCCATGCCAATCTGGCAGACGTGGCCAACGTCGAGAAGAAAATGCCACGCGATTTTATTACTAAGGATGGCTTTGGTATTACCCAAAAGTGCCGCCGCTACTTGCAGCCGCTGATCGCAGGCGAAGATTACCCACCTTATAAAAATGGCCTGCCTGTGTATGTCACCCTGAAAAATGTAGCAGTGCCGAAACGGCTGAAAGATAAATTCGAGATGAAAAAATAGTCGTATGAGTTATAGCGCTTTACTTGGTCCTACTCGATTAGGGATACTTAAAGGCGATACCGATGTAAGTAGTAGCTTGATAATAAGAGATCGGTACTGGGGCATTCCGGCAAAAATAAGGCAGTCATCACCAGGCAGCCGCACGCGGCGAACATCTCTTATGATTTACCGGCCCTTCATGGGTGATAAAAGTAAGTTTCACTAAACTAACTATTCAATAGTGGAGGGTGTGTGATGCATGATGGACTTATATTTGCGTTGGCATGTGGCGTTGTTGCATTAATTTACGGCGTTATATCCGTCACCTGGATTTTAAATCAATCCCCCGGCAATGAACGAATGCGCGAGATTGCCGCGGCCATTCAAGAAGGCGCTTCTGCCTATCTTAATAAGCAGTACACGGCCATCGGCATGGTCGGCGTTATTTTATTTCTCATCATAGGCTTTGTGCCAGCGTTGGGCTGGAAGACGGCTACCGGCTTTGCCATCGGCGCAATACTTTCAGGTGCTGCGGGTTATATCGGGATGCATATCTCGGTGCGCTCGAATGTCCGCACCGCAGAGGCCGCACGCCATGGCATCAACCCCGCCTTACAGGTCGCCTTCCGGGGCGGCGCAATCACCGGCATGCTGGTGGTAGGATTGGGTCTGTTAGGTGTAGCCGGTTATTACGCCTACCTGTCATCCATCACCCCAGCCGGGGAGGCCGTCAATCTGGCACCGCTGGTCGGCCTGGCCTTCGGCGGCTCACTCATCTCCATCTTCGCGCGTTTGGGCGGTGGTATCTTCACCAAGGGTGCGGACGTAGGTGCGGATCTGGTCGGCAAGGTCGAGGCCGGCATTCCTGAAGACGACCCACGCAACCCGGCGGTCATCGCGGATAACGTCGGTGATAATGTGGGCGATTGCGCGGGCATGGCAGCGGACTTATTTGAAACTTACGCCGTTACCATTATCGCTACCATGTTGCTCGGCGGACTGGTGCTGGCTAATGCAGGCGTAAATGCCGTGCTTTATCCGTTAGTGCTGGGCGGTGTGTCCATTATCGCGTCGATCATCGGGACCTTCTTTGTGAGTGCGCGCGAGGGCGGCAAGATCATGAACGCCCTGTATCGCGGCCTGATGGTTGCCGCCGTATTGTCCGGCATCGCCTTTTATTTCGTGACCGACTGGCTGATGGCCGACAACGGCAGTTATAGTGTGATGTCGCTCTACAGCTCAGCGCTTATCGGCTTGCTGGTCACCGGCGCGCTGGTCGTCATTACCGAATATTACACGGCCACTGAATACAAGCCCGTGCAATATGTCGCCGCCGCCTCCACCACCGGCCACGCCACCAATATCATTGCGGGCCTTGCCATCTCGATGAAGTCCACTGCTGCGCCGGTGCTAGTAATCTGTCTGGGCATCTGGGGTTCTTATCAGATGGCCGAACTCTACGGCATAGCGGTTGCCGTGACGTCCATGCTATCCATGGCGGGCATCATCGTGGCACTCGATGCCTACGGCCCGATCACGGATAACGCGGGCGGCATCGCGCAGATGGCGGGTTTGCCTAAAGAGGTACGCGACGTCACCGATCCACTCGATGCGGTGGGCAATACCACTAAGGCGGTGACCAAGGGATATGCGATCGGCTCGGCGGGGCTTGCCGCGCTGGTGTTATTCGCCGACTTCACGCATGAACTGGATAAGCACCTCGGCATAAAGCAGCTCTTTGACCTATCCGATCACATGGTTATCATCGGACTGTTGATCGGCGGACTCGTGCCTTATCTGTTTGGTGCCATGGCGATGGAGGCCGTGGGCCGCGCCGCCGCATCGGTCGTGGTCGAGGTGCGTCGGCAGTTCAAGGAGATACCGGGCATCATGGCCGGTACCGCCAAGCCTGATTACTCACGCGCGGTGGGCATGCTGACCACGGCGGCCATCAAAGAAATGATCATACCGTCGCTATTGCCCGTGCTCGTGCCGGTGGTAGTCGGTCTGACACTGGGTCCGCAGGCATTGGGCGGCTTATTGCTCGGCTCCATAGTCACCGGCCTGTTCGTGGCAATCTCGATGACCACCGGTGGTGGTGCGTGGGATAATGCCAAGAAGTACATCGAAGATAACCACTTCGGCGGTAAGGGTTCCGAGGCGCACAAGGCGGCCGTCACTGGCGATACCGTCGGCGACCCGTACAAGGACACCGCAGGCCCTGCTATAAACCCGATGATCAAGATCATGAACATCGTGGCCTTGCTCATTGTGCCGTTACTGTAAATAGAAAATCTCAACCCCTCTTCCCAGCGAAGAGGGGGATGAGTTTTGCCGCCCGGACGCTGTTTCGCATCGTAAGCCTCAGCGGTTTGGATTTCTTCGATTTATTGCTAGACTTCCCTCGTCGTAGCCTCTCTGAATCAAAAGCATTTCCCGAGGTGCCCACGTGTTTTCCAGCTGGATAGACGAACTCTGGTATGTATTGGGATTTGCCGTCATCGCGGTTATTGTCGGCCTGATCGCGGGCTACCCGTTACTGTTCTTCCTGTTTGCGCTGCTCACTTATTTAGGATGGAACTTATTCAATCTGTACCGCCTGCAACACTGGCTCAAGGAAGGAAAAAAATTCCAGCCGCCCATTTCGAGCGGGCTGTGGGGGGAGGTTTTCAACGAGATTCACCGCTTGCAGGTGCGTAACCGAAAACGTAAACGCAAACTCACACTGATGCTCAACCGTTTTGAGCAGGCCACGTCCGCCCTGCCCGACGCCACCGTGGTACTCAGCATGCACGGTGAGATCGAATGGTTTAATGATGCGGCGCACAAGATGCTGGGTCTGCGCTCGCCATTCGATACCGGGCAACGTATCGCCAATCTGGTGCGCCATCCCCGGTTCATCGAATTTATGGCTACGGCGGATTATTCCAAAACCGTGGAGATGCCATCGCCGGCCGACAACGGAATGCTGCTGGCGGCAGTGGTTGTTCCCTACGGCGATAAACGTCTGTTGATTGCGCGCGATATTACTCGCATCCAACGCCTGGAACAGATGCGCCGCGACTTCATTGCCAACATCTCTCACGAGTTGCGCACACCGCTGACCGTGATCAATGGATTTTTAGAGACCTTGACCGACGCCCCCGAAGAATGCCCGGCATCCTGGGCGCGTCCGCTGCAACTGATGCAACAGCAGGCGGCGCGTATGCAGAATATCGTTAGTGATCTACTGATGTTGTCCCGTCTGGAGACGGATCAACATACCTCAACACAAACTGTGATCAACGTGGCGGACATGTCGAACCTGATGGTACGCGAGGCATATGCCTTGAGCGGCGAGCGAGCCCACCGTATTGAACTCCAAGCAGACCCGCAATTATGGTTGCGCGGTAACCACGATGAATTGCACAGCGCGTTTTCCAATCTGATCTTCAATGCCGTGCAATATACGCCGCCCGGCGGGGAGATTCGTATTCGCTGGTTTCAGGATCACCAGGGCGCACATTGGGTTATTAGCGATACCGGTGATGGCATTGCCCCGCACGACCTGCCACGGCTGACGGAGCGATTTTATCGGGTCGATGCCGGGCGCTCGCGAGAACGCGGAGGTACCGGTCTGGGTCTTGCGATCGTCAAACATGCGCTGAACCGGCACGCTGCGCAGTTACACATTGAAAGCGAACTAGGCAAAGGAAGTGTCTTCAGCTGTGACTTTCCGCCCAGCGCTATAGCCGAACCGCCTAAGGTCACAGCCTCGATTAATTAAGTAAGCGTGTTTACACGGCGGGAAATTTCACTTACCTGACACATCGCCAGTCTGACTACTACTTCGGATGCACTTCCGGCCGTATCATGAGTTTATCCGTATAAGCCATGGCCACGGCCGACACGACAAAGGTGAGATGGATAATCACTTGCCACATCATGGTCTTTTGGTCGAGATGCGGGGCGTTAATAAAGGTCTTGAGCAGATGGATCGATGAAATACCGATCAGCGCCATCGACAATTTGACCTTCATGGTACCGGCATTGACGTGACCCAGCCATTCGGGGTGATCAGGGTGGTCGTGCAGATTAAGGCGCGACACAAACGTCTCGTAGCCGCCGATGATAACCATAATCAAAAGATTCGCAATCATGACAACATCGATCAAGCCCAGCACGACCAGCATGATTTCGGTTTCCGTGATCGACGTAGTCTTCTCGATTAAATGCAGCAGCTCCACCATGAAGTGGTAAACGTAAACACCCTGGGCAATGATCAAACCCACATAAAGCGGTGCCTGTAGCCAGCGGCTGGCAAAAATAAATTTTGTAAGAAGTCCGTAATTCTTATTCATAGACCTTAGGTCTCTGCGCAAATTGCAAATATTAACATAATCGTCTCATCAGGCTAACTGCACATTGCACAGGGTAGCGGCTCAATATGAAATTTTTGCTGTCACCCTGAGTGATGCGAAGGGATGACAACTAGCGAACTGAGCGCTCCCCGCACAAGGCCGGTTTGCCGTTGTTATTTCTATGCATTAGAATGCCATGCATTCTATCGGGGACCGACATGTCGATTTTTCTTAATCTGATGTTCATGCTTATACTGATTCTGATAGCCGCGCAGATATTTTGCGATGCCCTCGAACACTTGGGCGAGCGGCTAAAAATCTCCGAGGGTGTAACCGGTTCCCTGTTTGCCGCAGTTGGCACCGCTCTGCCGGAAACCCTGGTTCCGCTGCTGGCCATCTTCGCAGGCACCGACAATATCAGCATCAATGAAGAGATCGGCGTTGGCGCTATTCTCGGTGCCCCCCTGATGCTATCGACGCTATCGTTATCGTTACTGGCCGTATTCACGCTCA
The DNA here is from genome assembly GCA_039914705.1 of Gammaproteobacteria bacterium. Taxonomy (GTDB): domain Bacteria; phylum Pseudomonadota; class Gammaproteobacteria; order SURF-13; family SURF-13; genus JBDSTW01. Next base: position 31,116 of record JBDSOT010000132.1, read on the forward strand.
AAAAACGCGGTATCAATGGCAGCTTCACTCCGGAAAAAACTGGTTTAACACGTGACCTGAATTTTTTTCTGCTGGCATTTTTACTGGCCGCCGTCGCACTGTTTATCCCACACGACTTTTCCGCAGTGCGTACCGGCATCGCCTTCTCGCTGGTGCTGGTCTACTTTGTGTACATCATGCTCACCCTGCGCGCCTCCGCCCAATTGGTGCAAAAAGGCCACGGCACCGCAACCCAGGCACCCATGTTCCTGTGCCGCTTGGGGCTGCCGGATAATACCGCCGTGACCCTTTTGCAACTGCTGGTGGGTCTGGGTTTGCTGGTGGCAGGGGCGAAGGGTTTTATCCACGGCGTCGAAGAGGCCGCACCCATCATCGGCATATCGGCGCTGTTATTATCTCTGCTGATTATCCCGCTCGCCACGGAATTGCCCGAAAAGGTCAACAGCATTCTCTGGATACGCAAGGGCAAGGACACACTCGCGTTCGGCAATATTACCGGTGCCATGGTATTCCAGGGCACCTTGTTGCCGGCCATCGGCGTCATGCTGACGCCGTGGGAGGCACGCTACGAAGTACTGTTTGGCATTCTGATTACCCTGCTGGCTGCCCTGTGGCTGCGGGTCTTGCTGCTACGCGGTAACTTGAAGGTCTGGCATCTGGCGATCAACGGCCTGTTCTATATTATTTATCTGGCTATTATCCTGAGCTTTATCTAGGTCGCACTGTCTTAATCGCAGAAGTCATCAATCGATTTTTTAGCTTCTTCCGTCGCCAGCTTACGTTCTTCGTCCGATAAGACGGCGTCCTGCTCGCCCGCTCCCGGCTTATAGAGATAACGCGCGCGTTCATAATTTTTCAACTGCGTCCTGGCATGCAAGCATTGCTTCTCTCGCACGTCCTCCTTCTGTTTCGCTTTAGCCGTCTCTTCGTCTTTCAGCTTGCGTTCTTCCTCCTGCACCTTGATTAATTTATCGCTTTGTTCCTGCTTTTTTTTAAGCCCCGGATCAGGTGGCGGGGCTGCCTTGATCTGCACCTGCTCCGCCACGGCATTGCCGGGTTGGTCACCGAACTGCACCTTGCCATTTTCATCGACCCACTTATAGACACCGGCGGCGTGCACTACCGGCATTACCAGAGTAAACGCAAGCATCAACACTAATATAGAACGTTTCATAATTCCCCCTGTACCGTCAAAGACAACATATTCTCTTTACTTTACCCGTAAATGGTCAAGCCGCAAACGCTGGCGCTCGTCAAACAGGCGACGCGACCCTATCCAGACCGCTGCCACGGTGCCAAAACCGGTGGCGGCGGTAATCAGAAACATAACTAAAATCTGATACTTAACCGCTTCAAGCGGCGGACTCCCGGCCAGTATCTGGCCCGTCATCATGCCCGGCAGGCTGACGAGACCGGCAGTTGCCATGGCATTGATCATCGGAATCATGCCCACGCGCATGCTCTCACGGCGAATGTCGGCAATCGTCTGCGCCCAATCCTGACCAAGCATTAAGCGTGCCTCTATTATCGTGCGCTGCTGCCATGAGCCTTGCGTGAGGCGATCCAGCCCCAAGGTAACACCGCTCATAGTATTGCCCAGCATCATGCCGAGCAACGGAATCGCATACTGTGGCGTGTACCAGGGATCGGGGCCGATAATTATCACCAGTGCAAGCAATGTGACGGAAAACGACGAAATGAACATCGAGAAGGTACCCACCCCAAAGCCCCACCAGCCCGCCAGGCCACGTTGTTGCCGCACCATCACCTCACGGCCTGCCACCATCAACATAATGAAGGCAATCAAGGCTATCCACACCAAGCTAACATTGGCAAACAGCGCCTTTAACACCAGGCCAATCAGCAGTAATTGCACCACCGTACGCACGGCGGCAACGAGGATTTCATTAGCCAGACCAAGCTGCATGCGAATCGACAATACCGCGAGCAGCAGCACGAGTCCCGCCGCCAGCACCAGGTCCGTGGCTGTTAGGCTGACAAGGTGCATAGCGGATCAGGCTCCGGGAGTAATTGGCCGTTGGCTAAATACAGGCTGCGGTCGGCCACGCGCGCTATTTGCTCAGGGTCGTGACTGACCCATAACACGGCCGTTTCATTGCGGCTGCGATAATCCTTAATAAGCTCCTCCACACGGCGCACATTGTCCGGGTCCAGGCTGGCCGTCGGTTCATCCAGTAATAGCGCGCTCGGGCGCAAGCTCAGCAACCGCACCAGGGCAAGGCGCTGGCGTTCGCCGCTGGACAAGCGGCTGATCTGCCAATGCATTACCTCTTTGTCAAAACCTAAGCACTCCAGCAACCCGTAATCTATTTGCGCAAAGTGTTCGCCAACGCTATCGCCCCACCACTGACTTTCGGCGGGCAGCATGCCCACGCGACCTCGCCAGTCAGAGGCGCTGAATGCATTACACTCGGCATCATCGAGGAATACCCGGCCACGATGAGGATCGAGATCGGCGATGGCGCGTAACAATAAGGTCTTGCCCGCACCCGATGGGCCTGACACGCAGACGCATTCGTCGTTTATTATAAAATTCAATGGACCTACGTGATGGTTGCGCAGGTGTTCGATGCGTAATCGGCTCAGCGCACTACTCCTGCCATAAGGTGATCATGTCGTCTTGAATTATCAGTAGAGAATAAGATGTGGGGCACACTGCATGATAAAGCGGCGCGGAGGATTTGCACAGGAGGGGATGACGGTGTTTCAAAACCGCAGGCGGCGGTAAGACAAGCGCTTATCAAAGTACGTGCGCGGACTTAAAATTGGAAAGAATACTATTGGAAAAAATAAGGCCGCAGTTTGATGCGGCCTTATAACTCAAGCCTCGACTGTTTCCTCAACGGCCTTGATGCTCAAGCGGATACGGCCCTGCTTGTCGATCTCCAATACCTTGACCTTTACCAGTTCGCCTTCCTTAAGCTTGTCGCTGACGTTCTCGACGCGCTCATTGGAGATTTGCGAGATATGCACGAGGCCGTCCTTGCCCGGCAAGATGGTGACAAAGGCACCAAAGTCCATCAGCTTTGCCACGCGGCCTTCGTATATCTTGCCGACCTCGACGTCCGCAGTAATCTGCTCAATGCGGCGGCGTGCCTCGAGGCTCGCAGCATTGTCTACGGAGGCGATCTTCACGGTGCCGTCATCGGTGATGTCGATGGTGGCACCGGTCTCTTCGGTAATGGCGCGGATGGTCACGCCGCCCTTGCCGATAATGTCGCGAATCTTGTCCGGGTTGACCTTGAAGGTGACAATGCGCGGCGCGAAGTCCGACATCTGGCTGCGCGGTGCGGCGATGGCTTGATTCATGATACCGAGAATATGTAAACGCCCTTCTTTGGCCTGGCTCAATGCGGCAGCCATGATCTCTTGCGTGATGCCGTCGATCTTGATGTCCATCTGGAGGGCGGTAACACCTTGCGCGGTGCCGGCGACCTTAAAATCCATGTCGCCGAGATGATCTTCATCACCCAGAATATCGCTGAGTACGGCAAAGCGATCCTGATCTTTAATAAGGCCCATGGCGATACCCGCCACCGGTGCCTTCAACGGAACGCCTGCATCCATCATGGACAAGCTGCTACCGCACACGCTGGCCATGGAACTGGAACCGTTCGATTCGGTGATCTCGGAGACCACGCGCACGACATAGGGAAATTCATCCATGGTCGGCATGACGGCCAATAAGCCGCGCTTTGCCAGACGCCCATGGCCGATCTCGCGCCGCTTGGGACTGCCGACCATGCCGGTTTCGCCGACGCAGGACGGTGGAAAATTATAATGCAGCATAAACGGATCTTTACGCTCGCCTTCAATGGCGTCGATAAGCTGCGCGTCACGCCCGGTGCCTAATGTGGTAACGACCAATGCCTGGGTCTCGCCACGCGTAAACAGTGCGGAGCCGTGGGTACGCGGCAGCACGCCGGTGCGTATGGTAACGGGACGCACGGTGCGTGTATCGCGTCCATCAATGCGTGGCTTGCCGGATAAAATCTGCCCGCGCACGATCTTTTTCTCCAGGCTTTCGATGGCACCTTTCACTTCTTCAACGCCATATGCGCCACCCTCTGGGGCCAGCTTGGCGAGAATGTCTGCGCGTACCTGAGTCATGCGATTCTGGCGCGCCAGTTTCTCGCGAATCTCGTAGGCCTCGGTTATGGTGTCTTTTCCGGCTGACTCAAGCGCAGCCTCCAAAGCCTTATTTTTTTCGGCTGGCTGCCAGCTCCATGGCGTATTGCCCACCTCGGCTGCCAGTTCACGAATGGCCTTGATAGCGACCTGCATTTGCTCATGGCCAAACATCACCGCACCCAACATGATCTCTTCAGCCAATTGTTTAGCCTCGGACTCCACCATCAACACCGCGTTTTCGGTGCCCGCGACAACCAGATCGAGATCGGAATCCAGCAACTGACCGCGCACCGGATTAAGCAGATATTTTCCTTCACGATAACCGACACGCGCCGCGCCAATCGGGCCGTTAAATGGCAATCCGGAAAGCGACACCGCAGCCGAGGCACCCAGCATGGCGGCTATATCGGGATCGATCTCGGCGTCCAGAGAAACCACCGTAGCGATGACTTGAACTTCGTTCGTAAAACCTTTGGGAAACAGAGGGCGTAGCGGGCGATCGATTAGACGTGAGGTCAACGTTTCTTTTTCACTGGGACGGCCTTCGCGTTTAAAGAAGCCGCCGGGAATCTTGCCTGCGGAATACGTGCGTTCCTGATAATTGACGGTAAGCGGAAAAAAGTCCCGGCCTTCGACAACTTTTTTGATACCGACTGCGGTCACCATCACCACGGTGTCGCCCATGCTGACCATGACTGCGGCGGAGGCCTGACGGGCAATCTCGCCGGTTTCAATCGTTACCGTGTGGTCGCCGTACTGAAAAACTTTTTTGATAGGGGTCACGTCCTGTTCCTTAAGAGTTAGCAATAGCTATGGAGGTATACGGCAGGAAACAACCGGGATTCATTGACTCATTTGGATTTTACGACTACGGCTTGCGTCAATTACCTTAAATCGTCTTATTTACGCCCATTTATTTACGCAGGCCAAGACGCGCGATCAAATTGCGATAACCTTCAACATTTTTCTTCTTAAAATAGTCTAGCAATTTGCGACGTTGACTCACCATGCGCAACAAGCCCTGGCGGGAGTGATGATCGTGGGTATGCGTCTTGAAGTGGCTGGATAATTGTTCGATATGCGCCGAGAGCAGCGCAACTTGTACCTCGGGCGATCCGGTATCCGTGGCCGAGCGCTGATAATCTTTAACAACCTGGCCTTTTTGTTCGGCGTTGAACGGCATGACTCACTCCTGACTGCGCAATCGGATAAAAAACATATTTTAAATGAAACGGCAAAAGATTGGAAGGCGAGGCGCCGCTGTTCGGCCACCGAGCGCCACGCCAGCGATGGCGGGGCCGTATTTCAAGCGGAGCAGGAAGCTCAGCGAAAAACTATCTACTTATATTAGGTTCATCGTTCGGGACCTACTGATTTGCCCTCCCCACCATCAAGCAGAAACTCAACCGCTATGCAGCAGGCGTTTGGGTGCCACCCGGCCGTCCTGTAACACCTCCCCCAAGCCCAGAAAACGTCCTTCGGGCGCATATAATTTAACCCAGCCGGAGCCGGGATTGCCGGCCACTGACACGACTTGTCCCTGACAAAGATAATGGGCCGCGTCATCCGTTAAATTAACCTCCGGCCAATCTGCCAAGGCTACTTGCATGGGCATAAGCACAGCATCCAACTGCGTCATACCACTGGCTGCCAGAACGTTTAAGCGGTCAGAGCTTACCATCTCCGACTCCTGAAAATCCCCGAGGCCAATCCTACGCAAGGCCTGCAGGTGTGCGCCGCAGCCCAAGGTCTCACCGATATCCTCCGCCAGCGTGCGGATATAGGTGCCTTTGGAACAATGCACCTCAATCTCGACCAGATCCTCGCTGTGATTGAGCAGCAGGAGCTTGTGAATAGTCACGCGCCGTGCCTGCCGCTCCACGCTGATCCCACGACGGGCAAGTTTATAAAGTGGCTGGCCCTGCTGTTTGATAGCCGAGAACATCGGCGGTACCTGCTCGATCTCACCGGTGAAACGGGCGAGCACTTCCTTGAGGCGTTCGCGCGAAATCAAACCAACCGGCCGAACCTCAAGAATATCGCCTTCCGTGTCGCCGGTACGGGTAGTAATGCCCAGTTTGCACAGCGCGCGATAACGTTTGTCGGTATCGAGCAGAAATCCGGCAATCTTGGTGGCCTCGCCCAGACAAATCGGCAATAAGCCGCTGGCAAACGGGTCGAGGCTACCGGTGTGGCCGGCCTTGCGTGCTTGAAAAAGACGTTTGACGATCTGCAAGGCGGCGTTCGAGGTGATGTTCACCGGCTTATCGAGCAGCAGAATGCCGTGCACGTCCCTGCCCTTTGGGGGAGATTTCACGCGCCTGAACTATTGCTTATCAGTATCTGCATTATGATCTTGATCTGATCTGACGGCCGCGTTGATCAGTGCCGACAAATTCGCACCGTGCTCCACGGTAGGGTCGTAGATAAAGCGCAGTTGCGGGATGACTCTCATCAAGGTGCGCCGCGCCAACTCATGACGCAGAAATCCTGCCGCGCCGTTTAATATCTTTATGCTGTTGACGGCATCCTGCTTATTATCCAGCACGGTGATAAAGACCTTCGCGTGTGCCATATCCTTCGACAACTTGACTGCGGAGACCGTGACCATGCCGACTCGGGGGTCGCTAACCTGTTGCTGGATTAACTGGGCCAGCTCGCGCTGAATCTGGTCGCCCATGCGTTGCGTGCGGCTGAATTCTTTCATAGTAAAAACAAATCCGACGCTAGTGCCTTTAGTCTGTTTTATATCTTGAGTCTTTGCTCTTGTAGCTGCCTTTAAAGTTTACGGGTTACCTGCACCTTCTCGTAAACCTCGATCTGATCGCCGGGCGTTACATCGGTGTAATTTTTCACGCCGATACCGCACTCGGTACCTGCCCGAACCTCGTTCACGTCATCCTTAAAGCGACGCAGAGATTCCAGCTCGCCCTCGAAGACCACGACATTATTGCGCAACACACGGATCGGATTATTGCGCCGCACTACACCCTCAACCACACGACAACCGGCAATCGCGCCGATCTTGGTGGACTTGAACACATCGTGAACCTCGGCGAGGCCGATGATCTGTTCCTTGAACTCGGGCGAGAGCATGCCGGTCATGGCGGCGCGTACCTCGTCGATGACGTTATAGATGATGCTGTAATAGCGCAGATCGACACCTTCCTCGGCGATCAGGCGGCGCGCAGAGGCATCGGCGCGGGCGTTAAAACCAATCAGGATGGCGCCCGAGGCCACGGCGAGATTGACATCCGATTCGTTGATGCCACCCACACCGCTTGCCAGTATGCGAACCTTTACTTCATCCGTGGAAAGTTTATATAACGCATCCCGCAAGGCCTCGGCAGAACCCTGCACATCGGCCTTGATAACCAGGTTGAGCGTGCTGATCTTGCCCTCTTCGAGCTGAGTAAATACATCTTCAAGCTTGGTGACTTGCTGACGCGCCAGTTTGACGTCGCGGAATTTACCCTGGCGGAACAGTGCAATCTCGCGTGCCTTGCGTTCGTCACTGACTACGACAACCTCATCGCCTGCATTGGGCGTACCTGACAGACCCAGCACCATTACCGGCATGGACGGATTACCCTCGTTAATATTTCTGCCGTTCTCATCGAGCAACGCACGCACGCGTCCAAATTCATGCCCGGCCAGCAGCATATCGCCACGACGCAGCGTGCCGTTTTGTACCAGCACGGTCGCTACCGGGCCGCGCCCTTTGTCGAGACTGGATTCGATAACGACGCCGGTCGCCGGACTCTCCTTCACGGCCGTCAGTTCCAACACCTCAGCCTGCACCAAGATGGAATCGAGCAGGCTGTCAATGCCCACGCCGGTCTTGGCGGAGACGTGCACAAAAATAGTGTCGCCGCCCCATTCCTCGGGAACTACTTCGTGCTTCACCAGTTCCTGTCTGACGCGCTCCGGATCGGCATCGGGTTTGTCGATTTTATTCACTGCGACAAGGATGGGTACATTGGCTGCCTTGGCGTGTTGAATGGCCTCAATGGTCTGCGGCATGACGCCGTCATCCGCAGCCACCACGAGAACGACGATATCCGTAACCTTGGCACCGCGTGCGCGCATTGCGGTGAAGGCTGCATGGCCCGGCGTATCAAGGAAGCTGATCATGCCCCGATTAGTTTCCACGTGATAGGCACCGATATGCTGGGTAATACCACCCGCCTCGCCGGTAGCAACCTTGGTGCGGCGTATGTAATCGAGCAGCGAGGTCTTGCCATGATCGACGTGACCCATGATGGTAACGACCGGCGGACGCACCACTTTATCGCCAACGATTGCACCACCCAGATTCAGCGCGGCCTCCAGGGCATTTTCCTCCAGCACCTTGGCAACATGTCCCATCTCTTCGACCACCACCATGGCGGTCTCACGGTCAATAACCTGATTGATGGTGACCATGCTGCCCATTTTCATCATGATCTTGATGACCTCGGCGGCCTTCACCGACATCTTCTGGGCGAGTTCGGTAACGGTAATTGTTTCGGGCAGACTGACCTCACGCACCACGGCCGCAGTCGGCCGTTCAAAACCGTGCTTTCCGGTACTGGCAACGGCCAGCGTTCGGCCCTTGGACTTTTTCTTGCGCCGCCCTGACATATCGGTAGCGACGTGCAGTTCCTGGCGCCCGTACTTGGTGCCTGCCTCATCCTTGCCACCACGCCACTTGGGTTTTTTATCGTTCTTGTCGGGGAGCGGTGCCGCAACCGGCTTGGTTTGCTCTTTTCCCGCAGAGGGTGCGGGGCGCGCCGCTTTCTTGAGTTTGTCTTCCTGCTCGGCCTTGAGTTTCGCTTCCTGCTCAAGCTTCAAGCGGGCCTCTTCTTCCTGCCTTACGGCTTCGGCCTTTTGTTGAGCTTCAACTTGCTGCTTGAGAGTCTCGCCCTCACTCAAGGCCCGTTCGCTGGCCTCAATACGCTGCTTTTCTGCGGACTCTACCTCTACACGCTCCATCTCATCGGCAATCACGGCGCTGCGTTTAACGTAGGTGTGCTTTTTACGCACCTCGACATTAACAGTCTTGGCAGTTTTCCCCTGAGTGCCCGACTGTCTCAGTGCGCTGACGGTTTTGCGCTTGAGCGTGATCTTGCGCGGTTCGGCTATCCCCGCCTCTTTGCCTTCGCCCTGATCGCGCCGCAGATAACCGAGCAATTGCAGTTTTTCATTATCGCTGATCGTCTCATCGGCATCCTTGGTCGGCAGACCGGCCTGTCCCAACTGCGCGAGCAGGTGATCGACCGGAATACCGACGACATCGGCAAATTGCTTAATAGTGACATCAGACATGCATAAACCTCTGAACGATGGCTTTCATTCGGGGCCATCCGCCCTTTTCAAATAGCGCTACTGCGTCCGCACCAACTAACAACTCCAGCGGCTAAATTCATAATCCGTTACGGCTTTACCGGGTATCACTTAGCCGCGTGCTCGTTGGCAAACCATGGGGCGCGCGCCGTCATGATGAGTTTACTGGCGCGTTCATTATCCATGCCCTCAATATCGACGAGATCATCCACGGCCTGTTCGGCCAGATCTTCCATGGTGATAATGCCGCGGCGCGCCAGCACGGTGGCCAAACCCTCATCCATGCCCTCGATGTCGAGCAATTCCTGCGAGAGATCCGGCTTGTTCAGCTTCTCTTCCTTGGCGATGGCGCGCGTCAACAATACATCCTTGGCGCGGGTGCGTAATTCCTCGACGAGGTCTTCATCGAACTCTTCAATGGCAAGCATCTCCTGAATCGGTACATAGGCGACCTCCTCAATGCTCGAAAAACCTTCCTGCGCAAGGATCGCCGCCACATCTTCATCAACATCCAACTGTTCACGAAACAGATTTTGCAGCGTCTCGGTCTCGGCCTCGCTCTTTTCCTCGGCCTGCGCCTCTGTCATCACGTTCAATTCCCAGCCGGTGAGTTGACTGGCCAGGCGCACATTCTGCCCGCCGCGCCCAATGGCCTGCGACAATTGATCTTCGACCACCGCGACATCCATACTGTGCGCCTCTTCGTCGACAACGATGGAGATGACCTCGGCGGGCGACATGGCATTGATCACAAATTGTGCCGGGTTTTCATCCCATAGAATAATATCAATGCGCTCACCGGCCAGTTCACTGGAGACAGCCTGCACGCGTGAGCCACGCATACCGACGCATGCGCCGACCGGGTCGATGCGAGGTTCGTTTGACTTCACGGCGATCTTGGCGCGCAACCCAGGGTCGCGCGCGGCGCTCTTGATCTCGATCAAACCTTCACCGACCTCGGGAACCTCAAGCTTGAATAATTCGATAACCAGTTCAGGCGCGGTGCGGCTGATGAATAATTGCGGGCCGCGTGCCTCGGAACGTATCTCGCGCAGATAACCACGCACGCGATCACCTGTACGCACTGCCTCACGCGGAATCATCTCATCGCGGGCGATGAGCGCCTCAGCATTACCGCCCAGGTCCAGAATAATGCTGCCACGCTCGACGCGCTTGATAATGCCCGTGACCAGTTCGCCACGACGATCTTTGTAAGCCTCGACAACCTGGGCGCGCTCCGCATCACGCACCTTCTGCACGATGACCTGACGCGCGGTCTGTGCGGCGATACGGCCGAAACTGACTGATTCCAGAGGCTCCTGAACATACTCACCAACGCTAATGTCGGACTTGATGTCCAGCGCGTCCATTAGCTTAATTTGGCTCTCGGGTAAAAAATCTTCCGCCGCGTCGCCGACCACTTGCCAACTGCGGAATGTTTGATAGTCGCCGGTCTCGCGATTGATAACCACGCGCACATCGACACCCTCGGCGTGGCGTTTCTTGGTAGCGGTCGCCAGCGCGGCCTCGATGGCCTCGAAAATAATAGCCTTGCTGACACCCTTCTCATTCGAGACAGCGTCAACCACCAAGAGTATCTCTTTATTCATAACACCACCTCTAATGAACGGCAGTTACAACCAAGCAGCGTTCGCTGTTTCATGTGCCAGGCACCAGGCGCGCCTTGTCGATATTATCTAACGGTAGACTGATTTCCCTTGCCTCTTCTTTTATTGTCACGTGCTCACCGCTGACGCCAAGCAACAGGCCCGAAAAATTACGCTGGCCGTTAAGCGGCGCATTTAGGCGCAGCTTGACAGGATGGCCGATAAACTGGGCAAACTGTTGCAGCGTAAATAACGGCCTGTCCAAGCCGGGCGAGGAAATCTCCAGGGCATAGCGGCCCTTGATCGGATCTTCCACATCCAGTACGCCACTGACCTGATGACTGACGCGCTGGCAATCCTCGGCGCTAATGCCATCGGCGCTGTCGATATAAATCCGTAACGTCGAGCCGTGCCCCTGCGAGGCATATTCCACACCGACCAGCTCATAACCTAACGCAGTAACCGCCGGTTCGACCAATTGCCGCAAGTGTAAAGGTGCTTGACGCATTCTCAGGCTCCGGAAATAAAAAATGGGCACGAGGCCCACTTCTCAAAACTCACTATAATCATCGTATTATACTAACCGATAAAGGTCAGCTAAACGCTATACTGTCTTTGTCCGCTGCCGGACATCGACCTTAATTCCTGGTAGCGGGGGCAGGATTTGAACCTGCGACCTTCGGGTTATGAGCCCGACGAGCTGCCAGACTGCTCCACCCCGCAATAGACTAATAATTGTACGAAAGAACCGCCATCTTTACAAGCAGCCGTAACAAGAACCTCCCGCCAGCCCTGCATTTTTCACATAGGCGAGGCCGCCTGATTTGTTTAAACTTGCGCGGATGTCAGTCCCCTCCGAAAGTTTTGCGCCGCCTACGCCGATGATTCAACAATATCTGCGTATCAAGGCCGCGCATCCCGACACCCTGCTGTTTTATCGTATGGGTGACTTCTACGAATTATTCTTCGAAGACGCCCGCAAGGCGGCGCGCCTGTTGGATATTACATTGACCGCACGCGGCCAGTCGCAAGGCCAACCTATCCCGATGGCCGGCGTTCCCTATCACGCCGTGGAACCTTACCTCGCAAAACTCGTGCGGCTGGGCGAATCTATCGCCCTGTGCGAGCAGATTGGCGACCCTGCTGCCAGCAAAGGGCCGGTAGAGCGCCGGGTTATGCGCATTATCACGCCGGGGACGCTCACCGATGAGGCATTGCTCGAGGAGCGCCGCGACAGTCTGTTAGCCGCGCTGCATCAGGATAAGGGCTTGTTCGGCATTGCCACGCTGGACCTTTGCAGCGGCCGCTTTACCATGCTGGAGGTGCACAGCCCCGAGGAAGTGGCCAGCGAACTCGAGCGCATCCGGCCCGCCGAGCTGCTTATAAGTGAGGACTTCAACACCGCTTTGGTCGAGGGTCGGCGCGGTGTGCGCCGCCAGGCACCGTGGCACTTTGAAGGCGACAGCGCCTCGCGCCTGTTGTGCACGCAATTAGGCACGCGCGATCTGTCCGGGTTTGGCTGCGCTGGCCTGACGGCCGCCATCGGCGCGGCGGGTTGTCTGCTGCACTACGTACGCGAGACGCAGCGCACCGCCCTGCCGCATATACGCGCCATTACCGTTGAGCGCCGCGAGGACAGCCTTATCCTGGATGCGGTCAGCCGCCGCAACCTGGAACTCGAGATCAATATCAACGGCGGCCACGAACATACGCTGGCTACGGTGATGGATCACACAGCCACGGCGATGGGCAGCCGTTGCCTGCGCCGCTGGATCAATCGCCCCTTGCGCGATCAGGCCGTGCTGCGCGAGCGCCATCACTGCGTGGGGTCGCTGGTGGATAATCGAGCTTATTCGGGCCTGCATAATGTGCTGCGCAATGCCGGCGATATGGAGCGCATCCTGGCGCGCGTGGCGTTGCGCTCGGCGCGGCCGCGCGATCTTGCGCAACTGCGTATCGCGCTGGCTTTATTGCCTGAACTGCGCGCCATTCTGGAAAATATCGATTCCCCGCTGTTGCATATCCTGCGTCAAGAAATCGGCATCTATCCCGAGCTGCATGCCTTATTGCTCAAGGCCATTATCGAAAATCCGCCCATGCTGACGCGCGACGGCGGCGTGATTGCCGCCGGTTACGATGCCGAACTCGACCAGTTGCGTACGCTGCGCGAAAACGCCGGCCAATATTTACTCGACCTGGAAATGCGCGAACGCGCACGCAGCGGTATCAGTACTCTCAAGGTAAGCTACAACCGCGTGCACGGTTACTACATCGAGATCACGCGCGCGCAGGCCGAGCGCGTCCCCGCCGACTATCAACGCCGCCAGACCTTGAAGGGGGCCGAGCGTTACATCACGCCGGAATTAAAGGATTTCGAGGACCAGGTGCTGAGCTCCAATGAGCGTTCCCTGGCACGCGAGAAGGCCTTGTACGAAGACCTGCTGGATAAATTACTCATCGAGTTACCGGGCTTGCAGACCAGCGCGGCCGCGCTCGCGCAACTCGATGTATTAAGCAACCTGGCCGAACGCGCCCACACCTTGAATTTTAATCCGCCGCAGCTCGTTGCAAGCGCCGAACTCACTATTGAGGATGGACGTCATCCGGTGGTCGAACGCACACTGGACACACCCTTCGTATGCAACGATATTACCTTGCACGTCAAGCGCCGCATGCTCATCATCACCGGGCCGAACATGGGCGGCAAGTCGACGTACATGCGCCAGGTCGCGCTGATTACCCTACTCGCCTACATCGGCAGTTTTGTCCCGGCGCGGCGCGCCGTCATCGGCCCCATCGACCGCATCTTTACGCGCATCGGCGCGAGCGACGACCTTGCCGGCGGGCGTTCCACCTTCATGGTGGAAATGACCGAGACCGCAAACATCCTACACAATGCAACCGCGCACAGCCTGGTGTTGATGGATGAGATCGGCCGCGGCACCAGCACCTTCGACGGCCTGTCACTGGCGTGGGCCTGCGCGTTGCACATCGCACGCGAGGTGCGCGCCTTTACCCTGTTCGCCACGCATTATTTTGAACTGACCGCGCTGCCGGAGACCATTGACGGCATTGCGAATGTACATCTCGATGCCGTTGAGCATGGGGACACTATCGTGTTCCTGCATGCCGTAAAAGACGGCCCCGCCAGCCAGAGTTACGGCCTGCAGGTTGCCGCCTTGGCAGGCATGCCGCGTCAGGTAATCGAGCTTGCCAGGCAACGTCTCAAACAACTTGAGACTGGCCGCCTGCCGACTCCCGACCCGCAACAGATGCCGCTATTTTCCAAACCGGCAGAGCATCCATTGCTCGCAGCTATCGCACATCTGAATCCAGACGAACTCAGCCCCAAGCAGGCGCTCGAGGCACTCTATCGCCTGCGCGAAATATTCCTGTCATCCTGAGCAATCTCCCAATACTCTGGCATTCTATACTCTGGCACAGCACCATTTTGCCTAATGCAGGCGCACTTGTTAAACTGCCCACTAAAGCAATGTTGTTCCACCCAGCAACATCATACCCGGCGCATGCGACGCCGCCTCTACATCCACTAAAAGACACATCCCGGCACTTATGAAATTTCTGTTCGATTTTTTCCCTATTCTGCTTTTTTTTATCGCGTACAAAATGTACGGAATTTATGCGGCAACGATAGTCGCTATAGCTGCATCTTTTGCACAAGTCGGCCTATTCTGGTTCAAGCATCGACGCTTTGAAACCACCCATCTTATAACGCTGGGCATCATCGTAATCTTCGGTGGGGCGACGCTGCTGCTGCAAGATGAGATGTTCATCAAATGGAAACCAACGGTATTAAACTGGCTGCTCGGCCTGGGCTTCCTCGGCAGCCAGTTCATCGGCAAGCAAACTATCGCCCAGCGCATGATGGGGAAGAGTATCGCGCTGCCATTATCCGGCTGGCGAAATCTAAACCTTAGCTGGGCAATCTTCTTCATCGCCATGGGCTTCCTCAATCTTTACGTTGTCTATAATTTCGACACTGACACTTGGGTGAACTTCAAGCTGTTCGGCATACTCGGCCTGACCTTTGTTTTCGTTATCGCGCAGGCCTTCTATCTCTCCCGCTATGCGAAACCCATCAGCGATGCCGCCAGTGATTCGAAAAGCGAGTAAAGCCTTGCTCTATGCCATCATAAGTGAAGATATTAATGACAGCCTGGAGCGCCGACGCGCCGCGCGCCCGGCACATCTGCAACGCTTAACACAATTACGCGACGAAGGCCGCCTGGTATTAGCCGGCCCGCATCCGGCCATCGACAATGACGATCCCGGCGCGGCGGGCTTCACCGGCAGCCTGATCGTTGCGGAATTTGCCTCGTTGGAGCAAGCCCAGGCCTGGGCCGATTCCGATCCGTATCAGGCTGCAGGCGTCTACTCCAAGCTCACCGTGAAACCCTATAAAAAGATATTGCCGTGATACCCTCTGCTGAACGGGTAAGCATGATCGAGGAACGCTTACGCGAGGCCTTATCCCCGCAGCATATTGAGATCGTCGATGACAGCCATAAGCATGCCGGACACGCGGGTGCGCGCAGCGGCGGCGGACATTTCAGCGTGACCTTGGTCGCGGAAATTTTTGCCGGCGAGAAACCTTTGCAGCGGCATCGCCGCGTTTACGATGCCTTGGGGTCCGCCATGCAAACCGACATCCACGCCCTCAGCATCCGCGCCTACACACCGCAGGAATTCACTAGCCTTAATCCAAAGGAATAATTCGCATGCAAAAAATCATTAATAATCTGTTGCTCGTGAGTTTACTCAGCGTTGCATTGACGGCTTGTAATAAAAGTCCGGGCGACAAGCAGGACGTCACTAAAATTGCTCCGGCAGCGGCCTCGGCAAATACTGATGTGGTGGCCACAGTAAACGGCAAGCCCATAACAAAATCGGTATTCGATATTTATGTGAATCAACGGCACGCCTCACGACCCGACGACGCATCGGCGAATGATCCTAAAGCCGCCCTTGAAGAAACTGTGAACCGTGAGGTTATTTATCAGGAGGCGTTGCGCAAAGGCTTGGACAAAACAGCGCCGGTGATGGCCGAGCTGGAAAACAGCGAGCGTAATGTGCTTGCCAATGCACTGTTACGCGATTATCTGGAAACCCACAAATCCACCGATGAGGCGCTGAAGAAAGAATACGATGCCACGATTTCACAACTGGCATCCAAGGAAAACAAGGCACGGCACATCCTTGTTAAAGACGAACAGGATGCTAAAAATATCATTAAACAACTGGACAGCGGGGCGGATTTTGCCGCCATCGCCAAGGAGAAATCTCTGGACATCACATCCGGAAAGGAAGGCGGTGATCTCGGTTGGTTTCAGGCAGGGCAGATGGTCAAGCCGTTCAGCGATGCGGTGGCGTCAATGAACAAAGGCAGCTACAGCAAGACACCTGTGCAGACCGAATTCGGCTGGCATATTATCCTGCTGGAAGACACGCGCGATGTGAAGCCGCCGGAGTTTAATCAGGTTAAAGAGAACGTACGCGCTGTGGTGCAAAGCAAGGGCATCAAGGATTACCTCGCCCAGCTGAAGGCGCAGGCCAAGATTGAGATTAAACAAGGCACGCCTGCTGCGCCGGGCAAACAAGATGCTGCGCCCGCGCCTTCGGCGGCGCCGGTCAAGTAATCATTGGTCACAGTGTTAACTTTGGATCGAATCAACACAACAACAGGAGCGAACACATGAAAATGTACCTTGCCTTATGTGCCGGTGCCGCATTATTAGCCACAGGCTGCGACAACACCGCGACCGAACCCAAGCCGAAGATATACAAGGAAGAGATTCAGGCGCTTGATAAGGCCAAGAATGTCCAAAACATCGTTGACCAGCAGGCTCAGGAACAGCGCCAGAGGCTTGATGCAGCCGAGAAAGATCAATAAACCATACCGTTGCGCGTGCAAGCTAAGGAAACTCTGATGTATCAATAAACGTCGTTCCCGCGAAAGCGGGAACCCAGAAAGTCACTGAATGGTAAGCACTGGATTCCGGGTCTACGCTACGCTTCGCCCGGAATGACGACACATCAGAGCTTCCCTAATATCATTGCGCTGCAACAGCGCGGTAATATTTTTACGATTTGAGCAACGCCAGCAAACCAGCCTCATCCATTATTTCTATGCCCAGTTGCTGCGCCTTATCGAGCTTGGAGCCGGGGTCGGCCCCTGCGACGACACAGTGAGTCTTGGCCGAGACACTGCTACCAACCTTCGCACCCAGCGCCTCCAATTTTTCCTTGGCCTGTTCGCGTGATAGCGTCTCAAGGCTGCCGGTAAGGACAAAGGTTTTACCCTTCAATGGCGCATGCGGTGCGGGTTCTATTTTTATGTCCGCCCAGCGAATGCCTGCCGCCAGCAATTTTTCAATTACCTCGATGTTGTGCGGCTGGCGGAAAAATGTCTCGATGTGTGCGGCAACAATGGGGCCGATGTCGGGGACATTTTGCAGGGTTTCTTTATCGGTCTGCTTAATAATTTCCAGATTACCGAAATATTTGGCCAGAGCCGCTGCGGTGGACTGCCCCACCTCGCGAATGCCGATGGCATACAGGAAGCGCGGCAACGTAGTCTGCTTGCTCCTTTGCAGAGCCGCGTGAACATTGGCGGCGGATTTTTCGCCCATGCGTTCCAGCCCGGCAAGAAGCTCGGGGGTCAGCAAGTAAAGATCGGCGACATTTTTCACCAGATCATGCTCGACCAGTTGATCGACGAGTTTTTCACCCACGCCCTCAATATCCAGCGCGTGGCGCGAGGCAAAATGTAAAATGCCTTCCTTGCGCTGCGCGGGACAAAACAGCGCACCGCTGCACCGCGCAATCGCCTCACCCTCTGCGCGTATCACATCGGAACCGCACACCGGACACTGCGCCGGAATGCGATAAGGCGTTGTCCCCGGCGGACGCCGCTCCAGCACGACACCAACGATCTCCGGGATCACATCGCCGGCACGGCGCACGATCACCGTGTCGCCCACGCGGATATCCTTGCGCTCCAGATCGTCCTGGTTATGCAGAGTGACATTAGTGACGGTGACACCACCGACACTCACCGGCTCCAGGCGCGCGCCGGGCGTGAGCGCACCGGTGCGCCCGACCTGCACACCGATGCTCACGACTCGCGTCATTTCTTCCTGCGCGGGAAATTTATGCGCAATCGCCCAACGCGGCGCGCGTGAGACGAAACCCAGTTGCTGCTGCTGCTCGATCGAATTGACCTTGTACACGACGCCGTCTATCTCATAAGCCAGCGCACTGCGCCGTGCCGCGATGTCCTGATAGTAAGCAATGCAGCCGTCAAGTCCGTGCACCACTTTTTGTTCGGGCGTACCTTGCAAGCCCCACTCGCTCAAGCGCTGGGAAATATCACTATAGCGTGCCGGCAAACTGCCGTCTTCGGATCGGCCAACACCGTGGCAGATCATAGCCAGTGGACGCTGCGCGGTAATGCGCGGATCGAGTTGGCGCAAACTTCCGGCCGCCGCGTTGCGCGGATTGGCAAATATCTTTTCGCCGCGTTCGAGCGCCCGTGCATTCATCTCGGCGAAACCTTTTTTGGGAAGATAAACCTCGCCCCGCACCTCGATCATGCGCGGGACATGCTTACCTTTAAGTAACTGAGGAATTGGGGCAATAGTACGGATGTTCTGCGTGATGTCTTCGCCGGTCGCGCCATCGCCGCGCGTCGCCCCACGCACCAGCTTTCCATCGATATATAAAAGATTTACCGCCAAGCCATCGAGCTTCGGTTCAGCCACATATTCGACATTATCAACGACAAGCTTCTCGCGCACACGCCGGTCAAAATCCGCGACCTCCTGCTCGCTAAAGGCATTGGCGAGTGACAGCATGGGAGTTTCATGATTAACCGCCGCGAATTTTTTTAACGGATGAGCACCGACCTGCCGCGTTGGCGAATCGGTAGCAGCGAATTCTGGATAACGCTCTTCAAGGCTCTGCAACTCGCGCATGAGACGATCATATTCCGCATCCGGGATTTCCGGATCGTCAAGTACGTGATAACGATTATTGTGATAATTGATCAGCGCGCGCAATTCCTTGACGCGCGCCGCGACATTATCAGGCAGCTTGGAAATTTTAGTCATGTAGGTTTGCGACGGCT